>JAIFMU010000249.1 GCA_020048285.1 bacterium
ACTTTTTCAAGATTCACCGCTTCTTGTTCTGGGTGATAGGGAATCCCGATTCCTCCGCCAAGATTGATAAATTCAAATTCGACGCCGATCTTTTTGCTGATTGCCAACACTTCGGTGAATAGGATTTCCGCAGTTTCGATAAAGTAGGAATAGTCTAACTCATTTGAAGCGACCATTGTGTGAAGCCCAAATCGTTTGACACCACGCTCTTTACAGTAGCGATACCCTTCGATCAGCTGATCGCGCGTAAAGCCATATTTTGCTTCTTCAGGATGGCCGATGATCAGATTTCCCTCTTTTGCCGATCCGGGATTATATCGGAAACAGACCAGCTCAGGAAGTACACCCACGTTTTCTTCGAAATATTTCAGGTGAGAAATATCGTCAAAGTTGATAATCGCACCGAGTTCTACCGCTTTTTTGTATTCGTAGTCCGGCGTGTCATTTGACGTAAACATGATCTGATCGCCAACGATTCCCAATTTTTCAGCAAGAATCAATTCGGCAATTGAAGAACAGTCCGCGCCGATTCCTTCAGCCTTGAGAAGTTTCATGATAAAGGGATTGGGACACGCCTTAACAGCAAAGTATTCGGTAAAATCAGCCCATGAGAATGCGTCTTTGAGGCGGCGGATATTATTGATAATCCCTTTTTCATCATAGATGTGGAACGGCGTGGGGTAGGTCTCTTTGATAGTAAGGATTTCATTCCGGGTAAACGGGGTTCTTTTATCAGCCATACTTTCCTCAACTTTATTTTCAGGTCCTTTGAATCGACGCAATTTTGATGCTATCTGTAAGATACTTTCTGCTCGCAATCTTCTCAACCTTCCGATGGAAGAGAAATGGGGCGTAACGACGTTTTGATTCAATTTTGAGATTGATCTTTATCTTGTTTTAATGTACTATTTTGAACTGAAACAATAACCTACAGCGAGGTGAATATGAATCTGAAAAAACTATTCAGCAAATGGGACGAAATGCCGGAACTTCCGTTTAATTTCAGTGGTGTGTGGAGAAATGAACTTAATTCGGAAATGACGATTCATGCCGATGAAAAAGGGAACCTTTCCGGAAGTTACTCCTCGGCAGCGGAGAGTGGCGTCCGTTCAACTCACGCACTCACCGGATTTGTCAACGGCGATCTCATCGGGTTCACTGTCGATTTCGGGCGAGGACACATGGTGTGCTGTTGGACCGGTCACGCGGTGAGTGAATTTGGGTCGGAATCAATCGTGACTCAGTGGAATCTGGTAAAAATGCTCGACGGCGAAGACTTCGCTCTTGAAACGTGGGGTGCAACTCATTGTGGTTCAAATATCTTTAAAAGAATCGGGTAACCAATGACACACCATAAATATACCGAAGCACGAATTGTCTACGATGCGCAAGGATCGATTGGGAAATTAGTTGCCGATGCCGAAAAAGCTGATTTTGTGCAGCTATCATTGGGGATTGGCGCGGAAATTGAAACTCATACACTGGATCAGGCCGTGACGTTTTATGTTATTTCCGGTTGTGGAACGCTCTTCGTTGACAACAGCGAAATAATTGTGAGTACCAGCGATGTAATCGAAGTGAAATCCGGTGCGAATCGCGGATGGAAAAATGACGGCGATTCAGCCATGGAGATTTTGGCCGTAAAACACAAGTGATCGAAATGGTCACCTCTATTAATTCGTAAGGGAGAATTTCGGTTCTCCCTTTTTTTGTTGGCACTCTGCAGTAGTGGTCGTGCAGTATGCAGAAATGAATAGTTCACCTGCAGAAGTGGTGTTTCAGATTGCAGAAATGAATAGTTCACCAGAAGAAGTGGTGTTTCAGATTGCAGAAATGAATATTCACCCTGCAGAAGTGGTGTTGCAAATTGCAGAAATGAATATTCACCCTGCAGAAGTGGTATTGCGGGTTGCAGAAATGAAATTTTGACCAGGGAAATCGATTTCTGCAGTATAAAAATCGGGTTCTGTAGAAAGAAAATCTCTTTGAATGTTTGTCTCTTTGAAATGGATCTGTTTCGAAGAGGTTCCTTCGTTTCAAAAGTGTATGCCCAAAAACTATTTTAGCGGTGAAAGTAACTATCCCTATCTAAAAGGAATTTCAATGCTTAAAAACAGTAATCCAACTAAGACCGCTGCGTGGGCTCGTCTTACCGCTCAATTTGAAGCTTCAAAAAACACGTCGCTCAAATCTCTTTTTGCCGCTGATCCAAAACGGTTTGACAAATTTTCAATCAACTTTGGACCTGATTTCCTGCTTGATTACTCAAAGAACATGATCACCGAAGAGATTCTCGCTGACCTGATCGCCCTTGCTGAAGAGATCGATCTGAAATCGGCAATCGAAGCGATGTTTACCGGCGAAAAAATCAACATTACCGAAGGTCGTGCGGTTGGTCATACAGCTCTTCGCAATCATTCGAACAAACCAGTGATCATTGATGGCAAAGATGTTATGCCTGAAGTGAACGCGGTTCAGGCTCAGATGAAAGAGTTCTGCCGCAAGATTCATTCCGGCGAATGGAAAGGGTACACCGGCAAATCGATCGACACGATCGTAAATATCGGAATCGGCGGATCTGACCTCGGCCCAGTAATGGTTACCGAAGCGCTCAAACCGTACACGGTCAAAGGAATTACAACTCACTTCGTATCAAATGTTGATGGTACGCATATCGCGGAAACGCTCAAGAAAATCAATCCGGAAACGAATTTGTTCCTCGTGGCGTCAAAGACCTTTACCACTCAGGAAACTATGACGAACGCACTTTCGGCTCGCGACTGGTTTATTGCACAGTCCGGCGATAAAGTTCATGTGGCAAAACATTTCGCCGCTCTTTCGACCAATGGAAAAGCGGTTGAAGCGTTCGGAATCGACACGGCGAACATGTTTGAATTCTGGGATTGGGTTGGCGGACGTTACTCGATCTGGTCGGCGATTGGACTCTCTATCGCGTTGACTATCGGCTACGACAACTACAACGAACTTCTCGCCGGTGCTCACGAAATGGACAACCATTTCCGTACCGCTGATTTCAAAAACAATATTCCCGTTCTTCTTGCGGTTATCGGAATCTGGTACAACAATTTCTACGGTGCCGAGTCCGAAGCGATCCTTCCCTATGACCAGTATATGCACCGTTTCCCCGCTTATTTCCAACAGGGAAATATGGAATCCAACGGTAAGTACATCGACCGTAACGGCGAAAAAGTTGATTACCAGACCGGCCCGATCATCTGGGGTGAACCGGGAACCAACGGTCAGCATGCGTTCTATCAGCTCATGCACCAGGGAACCAAACTGATTCCGGCGGACTTTATTGCTCCGGCGGTAAGCCACAATCCGATCAGTGATCACCATTCAAAACTGCTTTCGAACTTTTTTGCTCAGACCGAAGCGATGGCGTTTGGTAAAACTGCTGAACAGGTGATCGCCGAGTTCAAGGCTGCGGGCAAAACTGAAGAGCAGTACGCTCATTTGGTGAACCACAAAGTGTTCGAAGGAAACCGTCCAACCAACTCGATTCTGGTAAAACAGATTAATCCAAAAACGCTTGGTCAGATGATCGCCATGTATGAACAGAAAATTTTCACTCAGGGAATTATCTGGAACATCTACAGTTTCGACCAGTGGGGCGTTGAACTGGGCAAACAGCTCGCAAACGTGATCCTTCCTGAACTTGCCGGCGAAAACAAAGTGGCAAGTCACGACAGTTCGACCAACGGACTGATCAACGCGTGGAAAGAGTGGAGATAAGTTCTCTCTGATCGTTTGAATGTTTTGACGGCGAATCCTCGAGAGGGGGTTCGCCGAAATTTATGCACTTACTTTATTGAGTGGGGTTGCAATGACTGGTTTGTTTACCATGCTTATTTTATTTGTGGGATTCAGCATGTTCTTGAAATGGTTTACCGCCTATTCAAAAACGGCTAAATTCAAAGGGAAAGTTGGTGAACTTAAACTCTCTCTGGCACTCAAAAATGGACTGAATCCCAGTCTCTATCAGATTATTGAGAATGTCACTCTGACTACTAATGATGGAACAACACAGATCGATCATATCGTTGTTTCGGTGTTTGGTGTGTTTGCTATTGAAACGAAAAACATGAGTGGCTGGATCTTCGGAAGTAAGAATCAGAGAGAGTGGACGCAGAAATTTCCGAGACATTCGACTCGATTCCAGAACCCGCTTCGTCAGAACTACAAACATACGAAAACGCTCGAAGCTCTTTTAAATCTGACTGAAGAGCAGATTCATTCGGTGATTGTGTTTGTTGGTGAAAGTGAATTTAAAACCGAGATGCCGGAAAATGTCCTGCAGGGAGTGAATGCCGTAGTTGATTTTATCAATGCGAAAAATGAAAAAGTTCTGACCAATCTACGCGCTGAACTGATCGGAAAACGAATTCAATCCCGAAGACTTGCACCCACATCTGAAACCGAAAAATGTCACATTGAAAATCTGAAAAAACGATTTGCCGAACTTCCTGAGCTTGAACCGGCAGTAGCTGAGTAGGTTTTCTCAATCCCGGTCAAAAACCAAACCGGCGAACTCAATCGGGTTTGCCGCTTTATCATCTATTGACATTGGCGATTCATAAACTATCTTTGATTATACGAAATCCATTCAAAGGGAGAAATGATGACAGTGGCAGAACTTGAAAAAGCGGTAACAACACTTTCCAGACCAGAGTTTGATCAGTTTACTGATTGGCTCGAAGAGTTTGCTGATGAACGGTGGGATCGCGAACAGACCGAAGATATTAAGAATGGTTTGCTCAATTCTCTGGCCGATGAAGCATTGGCTGATTTTTCTGCCGGAAGAATCAAGCCGTTGTGAATCGCAACGCCCCGCTATTGGGATGCCTATCATCGCTTGTCGCCATCAGTTCAGAAAACTGCGGATAGACATTTCCAACTTCTCAAACAGAATCACCGCCACCCTTCACTTCATCTGAAAAAGATCGATCGGTTCTGGTCAGTTCGGGCGGGAATCAATTATCGAGCATTGGGACTTGATACTCCAACTGGAGGTGGAATAGTTTGGTTCTGGATCGGATCGCACAGCCAGTATGATAAGCTGATCGCTCAGATGTAACTTCCAAACTCCAGCAAATAGCAAACGGCGAACTCAATCGGGTTCTCCAATTATCTTCACCAGACTACAAAAAAGGCTTCCCGAAAAGGAAGCCTTCATTATTATAATTCTCAGATCTCTTACGAGTAGAGAGCATTTTTCATCAGTTTCTGAGCCTTGCCAGAACGGCGAAGCTTGCGAAGTGCCGCATCTTTAATCTGACGTACCCGTTCGCGGGTAATCTGAAGTTGCTGGCCGATCTCTTCGAGGGTGTAGCTTGTCTCTTCACCAATACCGAAATACATACGCACAACGTTCTGTTCGCGTTCGGTAAGGGTGTCAAGCACCTTCTCGATTTCACGCGCAACTGACTCTTCGATCGCTTTTGCATCAGTATCTTCTTGATCATCGCTGCGAATGATATCAAAAAGACTCCCACCGTTTTCATCTTTAATCGGCGCATCGAGCGATGCGTGGCGATTGCTGATTTTCAGCGTCGAAGTAACTTCTGCTTCGGTGATCTGCAGTTCGTCTGCAATCTCTTTGTCATTGGGAAGGCGACGGAATTTTTGTTCCAGCATCGCGCGCGCTTTTCCAACCTTGTGGATTGTCGCAACGCGGTTCAGGGGAACTTTCACAATACGCGAATGGTCAGCAAGTCCCTGAAGAATCGCTTGACGAATCCACCATACCGCATAGGAGATAAACTTGAAGTTTTTCTTTTCGTCAAAACGGTACGCAGCGCGGATCAATCCGAGGTTTCCTTCGTTGATCAGATCGGCAAGAGGCATACCCTGGTTTTGGTAGTTACGCGCCACACTCACCACAAATCGAAGGTTCGCTTTCACGAGGACTTCAACCGCTTTTTTGTCACCTTTTTTGATTCTTCGAGCCATTTCGGCTTCTTCTTTTGCCGTAAGAGCTTTGTGCTTGGCAATATCTTTAAGATAAAGACCAAGGCTTCCCTCTTCAACAAAGAAAATATTCTTGTCAGCTTTTGACATTAGATCCCTTACATCGTTAGAATGAATTTGACACTACTCTAACATTTCTGCGGTACAATTGCAACAGGAAAAAACCTGTCTATCAGCGCGGGAATATATAACAAAAAAGCATCTCTTGTCAAGAGATGCCTTAAGTCAATGAGAAATCATTGGATTATTTGAAATTAAGACGAGCGGCTCGTTTCAATTTAAAATTGTCCGATGAAACGTGTTTTCTAACTTCTTCGACGAGAAGTGTTGAACTATTCGAATCAGATCGAATCACAATCCCGCGAAATGCCGGTTCTGTGTCGAGATTTCCTTTTTTGTCAATTTCTGCAGCAATGAAAATATCGCCAATGCGAATATTTTTGTCTGTGCCGCCTTCTATTATCAATTTTTCAAAGGGTTTAATGATTTCATTGGCATTAACGCGTACCAACACTGATGATTCTACGTCGTTCACCCCGAGATCGATTGATGGATTCTGGTAAGTGCCGAACTGGCGGCTCACAATAATCGCGTCACCGTTGCTTATTTTATCCCATCCTGCGGTAATTCTCATTTTAACTGTCTGGTCCTGGACTGAAACAATTGTCGCACTTCCCACGGGAATGATCAGCGATTTTTTACCGTTCACGGTGCTTGTCGCTTTTTGCTGATGAACGACATCAACCGTTTCGCCTACAGAAACTTTTCCCGTTGTTTTGACGTTTACAGTGGCATTCATACCGAAAATCTGACGACTATCATCGCTGATAGTGCCGAGTTTAAACTCTGTAAAGTTTTCAGGAGTGATATATGGTGCTGTCGCCAATGTTCCGTAGGAGTAGAGATCGCTGTTGTTGAGATAGTAGGACTGAAGTCCCGAAGCGATCTGCTCTTTCGACATTGTTGTCCCTGATTGCACTGTTCCCGCTGCCGCTTGAGCTGCCAGTTCGGCGGGGATTTTAATTTGATCGCCAGGGTAGATCAGGTGAGGGTTTTTGATTTGTGGATTTGCGTTCCAAATTTGTGGCCAATAGAACGGATTGCTCAAATATTGTCCGGAGAGGTTCCAGAGGTTGTCGTGTTTGATAACTGTATAGGTGGTATCGCCAGCAGTCGTCGCTGTTGCGATCAATGCTGCACAGATCAGGGCATTGCGTTTAATCATTCCGAACTCCTCATTTTACATAGTATTGAAATAATATAATACCGGAAAAATCTCTGCAGTACGTATTTTCTCCCGCGTAATGTTCCTTTACCTACTATGAGGGGAAGAATGAAAACTATTGATTTTACCATCGTTTCCGGTGGAGTTGCTGCTGCAAGTGGTTTTGTGGCAAATGGATGTAAGTCTGGGATCAAGGCTTCGGGCAATCTTGACTTAGCACTTTTATACAGTGAAACTGCCTGTACCGCCGCAGGTGCTTTTACGACCAATCGAGTTCGTGCAGCTTGTGTGAGCGCCAATGAAGCTCTGTTGCCGTCAAATTCAATTCATGCGATTATCTGCAATGCCGGAAACGCCAACGCTTGTACCGGCGCTCGCGGCGACCGCGATGTGGTGACAACCCGCGAATCCGTGGGCAAAGCACTCAATGTTCCCGCTGACTCGGTTTTGGCTGCGTCTACGGGTGTAATCGGGGAGTTCCTTCCTATTGAAAAAATTGAAACGGCTGTTCCTGCTCTAGCTAAATCATTGAGTCGCGAAGGCGCTGATACGTTTGCTAAATCGATTATGACCACCGATACGGTTCAGAAAGAGTATGCTATCGAAGTGACTCTTTCGGGCGGAACGATCAGACTTGGCGGCTGTTGTAAGGGTGCCGGAATGATTCACCCAAATATGGCAACAATGCTTTGCTATGTTACCACCGATGCGGCGATTGATTCTCATGACCTTAACCGCCTTCACAAGCGCACCGTGGATATGACTTATAACAACCTGACCATCGACGGGGACACATCAACCAACGACATGGTGCTGATTCTCGCCAATGGAACATCAGGGGTTACCGTCAGTTCCGAAGAGGATCTTGGCGTGTTCAAGGCTGCTCTGTTCGAAGTGTACAATGTTCTCTGTGCGAAAATCGCTGAAGACGGCGAAGGTGCGACAAAACGGGTCGAAGTGAACGTCTACAACGGAAAAGATTTTGCCGATTGTAAGAAAGCTGCCAAAGCGGTGGCGAATTCAAATTTGGTGAAATGTGCTATGTTCGGAAATGACCCGAACTGGGGACGCATCCTCTGCGCCTGCGGATATTCCGGTGCCGAATTCGCTCCCGATGCAATCGAAGTGATACTTGCGGGAGTTCCCGTGTATCAGAACGGTGGACCGGCGAAGTTCGATGCGCCGGAATTGTCAAAAAAACTCGATTCTCCGGTGGTGAAAGTCGATATCGATCTAGGGCATAAAACGGAGATTCACGCCGTAGCTCACACTTGTGATTTCAGCTACGACTACGTGAAAATCAATGCGGAATACCATACGTGATTTTTTGTGAAATAAGTATTTGATACGGCGGGCATTAGTGTCCGCCATTTTTCATTTATTGTATAGAATCATTCCATTTTACAACACTGACCAGTTCATCAAAAGTAGTGTTCGATGCGGAAATGACACCAATTGATGCGAGCGAAAAGGTGGATCCGTCTCGGTCTGAAATAGTTCCGCCAGATTCTGAGAGAATAAGCCATCCCGCCGCGTAATCCCACAGGGAAAGCTGATATTCAAAATAGCCGTCAAATCGACCGCTGGCGACCCAACAGAGATCTAGAGCCGCCGATCCGGTGCGACGAATGCATCGTATTCCGTGATGAAACAATGTTTTAATCATATCGACAGTTTTTTCCATGAGCTCGCCGCGGTCGTAGTAAAATCCAGTGCAGACGAGACTCTCTGCGAGGCGATTGCGGCGAGAAACGGTGATCGGTTTGTCGTTCATTGTCGCGCCTTTGCCTCGTTCTGCAAAAAAGAGTTCTTTCCGAATAGGATCGTAAATAGCTCCAACCTGAACTTCGCCCCGTTCTGCATAGGCGATGGAAACGCAAAAGTGAGGCATTCCCGATGCGTAGTTGCTCGTGCCATCCAGTGGATCGATTATCCATAGGTGTGGAGAATCTAGTGGGGGAGTGGCGCCAGACTCTTCGCCAATAATTGCATGGTCGGGAAAGTGCGATCGAATCGCTTCGGTAATCAGTTTTTCTGACAGCAGATCCGCTTCGGTGACCAGGTTGTACTCTGAATCCTTTGTGAAAATTTCAGAGTTGTTGAACCTGTCAAGCAAGAGGTTGCCCGCTTCAACTATAATTGATCTCATAAGTGTCGCTATTGGCGTCATATTTTCTCCCGTGAAATTAAAAAGGAGGCCGAAACCTCCTGTTGAAGATTGTTACTTTTGCAGAATCGCATCGAGCTGGGCATTGAACTGCTCGCGAATCTGCGAAACCGTGTCTTCGTTGGGCACAAATTTCACTTTCATCGGTTCCATCAGTTTGAATTTTGTCAAACTCATCATAGCCTGAACTTCGTTGACCCCGTGACCTCCCCAGCCGTACGATCCAAAGGCGATTCCGTAACGATGCTTTGGCGCCAGTCCTTTGACGTAGGTGAGAAATGCGCTCACCGTGGGAAGCATGCCGTTGTTCAGGGTGGGCGATCCGATGCAGATGTACTTTGCGTCGATCAGTTCGGTCATGATATCGGACATGTGCGAATCCTGAAGGCAGATCATTTCGCACTGAATTCCCCGGGATTCAAACACTTCGAGCATGGTTCTTCCGATTGTCTCGGTGGAACCCCACATCGTATCGTAGAGAATGAGAGCCCGTTCGCGCGTTTCGTTGGCGCACCAACTTTTGTAGCAGTCGAGAATCTCTTTGATCTGCTTGCGCCAGATTACACCATGGCTAGGTGCAATCATTTTCAGCGGAAGTGCAAGCACTACATCGAGTGCTTTTCTCACCTGAGCGTCGTAGGGAAGAACGATATTGGCGTAATATTTTTTCGCCTCTTCGAAAATGATGTCGGGATAGTACTCGTCATCGAACCGTTCAGAGGTGGCGAGGTGTTGACCAAAGGCGTCATTGGAAAAAAGGATCTGATCTTCCGGAGACCAGGTCACCATGTTGTCCGGCCAGTGTACCATGGGTGTATTTACAAAGTGAAGTGTCCGTTTTCCAATGCAGAGCGTGTCACCGGTGGCTTTAGGTTCAGCGTCGAGATCGTTGCCGAAATGCATCTTAAGTCCTTCGACACCTTTGGGTGAAGCAAAGATTTTTGTTTCGCCAAGAAGTTCTTTCAGTTTGGGGATGGCGCCGGAGTGATCCATTTCTACGTGGTTGCTCACGATATAATCAATTTTTTTCGGATCGATAACCGTGGAAATGCGAGCGATCATTTCGTCGTAGAGATGCTCTTTTACCGTGTCGATGAGAGTGACTTTTTCATCGATAATAAGATAGGCGTTATAGGTACTTCCGCGCTGAGTAAGATAGCCGTGAAAATTGCGAAGGCGCCAGTCGATGCCGCCAACCCAATAGACATTTTCCGATATTTGAATTGCTTTCATTATACTCTCCGTAATTTCTTTTTCTATACTGCACTTACTCAGGTGAATATACATCGAGAAACTTTATTTTTTCTCTTCCGCGCAGAGAAAAAAGTTCTTCTATCGGGGATAAATTGCTGAGATTAGTGCAAAATGTTGGTGCATTGGGCTGGATTGTGGGAATGGTTTTAGGGGATAACGGGATTTTTAATGAAAACAACGTTGCCGGTGTACGCCATTCGTATTTTTGATAGCACGCTTGTGGCCGATCACAATAAAAGACAGATGTGCATAGGTTTCGATATTGTTTAAGTTATTGCTCTGAAAAATTAATGACTTAGCCTAATGGCACATTAGTTGATTATGTAGTGTCTATCCATGAAAACAAGGAAGGATACTATGCAAAGTTGTAACAAAAACATTCAGGATCTTATTGATCTTGCGGAGAAACTGCTCGCTCTGTCGGATACCGGCGACATTGATCGCAACGACGACAGTTGCGGTGTTCTGTACGGAATTGCACGCGATATGGCGTACAAACTTCTGGCAGAAGCTGAAAAAGAAAAAAACAAACATCTAGATACTGGGAAATGGGACTAGTTTCGCATGATCCGGTAAAAAGTTTTACAGAGGAGAAATCATGGATACCTATGTCAATGCAGCGGAAGTGCTTGAATTTGCCGTTCGGATTGAAGAGAATGGCGGCGAATTTTACCAGAGTGCGATCAAACTAATTGATGATGAAGCTATCCGTAAGCAGTTGCAGTCACTTGCCGGTTGGGAAGAGAATCATATCGCTCAGATTCGTTCCGTTATCGGTTCTATTGCCGGCGCGGAATCAGAGTTTCCTCTCTATTTTTCACCGGAAGAGGACAGTTCTCTTTACATCAAGGCTCTGGCGGATCAGTACGTTTTTGTTCGTTCCGAAAGTATCGAAGGTGTCGTCAAAGAGTGCCGTTCAGTTCAGGACATTCTCGCGTTGGCACTTCGCTTTGAAAAAGATTCTGTCAATTTTTACCGTTCGATCGAGTCAAAACTGCGCGATGAAACAGCGAAAAAGGCCATTGGTCTCATCGCCTATGAAGAAGAGACTCACGTGGCTCAGGTGCAGAAGTTAATCGCTGAAGTTGGTTCGCGACTGTGAACAACGCAGACCTCATCAGTCAACTCTATGACGAATATCATCGGCCTGAGTTTTTGTCCATTGATCCTCTGAAGGTGGTTCATAGGTACATCGATTCCCCGACAATTCCAGAGATAGCCCTTGTTTCTGCACTCTTTTCGTATGGAAGAGTGCCTCAGATTATCAAGGCAATTGAGTCTATTCTCGCAAAATCAGATAATCTCTCCCCCCAGTTTTTTAGCAATCTCACAGAACAATCAGTTCGATCGATATTTCCCAGCTTTGTCTATCGTTTCCACAAGGCGGGGGATTTAAACATTCTTCTGATGGTTTTGGCTGACATTCGCCGCGAATATGGTTCGCTGACAGAGCTTGTGAAAGAACTGTTGTTTTCGGCGCAATCAGGTGAACAAATCTTTGAGTTGTTTACTCAGGAGTTGAAATCACGTGGGAAAAAATATGCTCAGCTTGAAGGTTCAGCCTTTGATTGGTTATTTCCTTCACCCTCGGGAGGTTCTCCATGCAAACGGGTGGCTATGTTTTTTCGCTGGATGGTTCGCGAAAATGATGGAATTGATCTGGGAATTTGGGGGTGGATTGATTCGTCGTTGCTGATTATTCCCGTTGATACTCACGTGGCTCGGGTGGCCCAAGCCTTTGAGTTGACAACGAAAAATTCAGCTTCGTGGAAAATGGCGGAAGAGATCACGGGAAATCTTCGACGTATCGATTCTAAAGATCCTGTTCGCTTTGACTTTTCACTTTGCCGAGCGGGAATGCTAAAAAAGGTGTGAACTCACTGTTGTTCATTCATTTTCACCTGCTTTATTCGTGGCTGTAATTATTTTATAGCCATATACAAAACCGGAGGTAAAAAGTGTCGATTCGCAAAATTCATGAAGACAGTGATGTCAATACCGCAGAAAAAGTCGTTGAGAGTCTTCTGCATTGGGTGATTTCTAACAAAAATATGGTTATTGGAACCGTAGTAGCAGTGGCGATTATCCTTGCAGGGTTTGGTTCATTTTCTTACATGCAGAAAAAAAATCTCGAAACTGCAAAAACTGAGTACGGTAGAATTTTTATCGAAATGCAGAAATCCGGCAAGTACAACGAAGATGCGCTGATGGGTGTATATGAAACATCGTCAGAAAAAGTGTTCGCGGGACTTGCGGCGTATCAGATCGCCATGCTGGCTCTTGAAAAAGGCGATTATCAGAAATCTGTTGAGTGGTTTGACAACGCTTTAACGAAAAAACCTTCTGCTGAGTTTATTCTCAGTTCAATCTATGAAGGCAAAGGGGTTGCTCTTGAGTTCATGGGTCAAAAAGATGAAGCTCTTGCAAACTACACTAAATCTCTTGAATCGAAAAAAAGTAGCTACCGTCGCAGCGATGTTCGCATGAAAATCGCACTTCTCAAAAGAAATAGTGGCGATGTTGCTTCTGCTAAAGAAGAGTGCGATGCAATTGTTGCTGACACGCTCGCTACTCCTGAGATGATCCAAAATGCGAAAAATCTTCTGCTTGCACTGTAATACAGTGCTAGCATTTTAGTCAAAAGTATGATATAGTGAAAAGGTCGATGGAATCCATCGGCCTTTTACTTTTCAAGGGGCACCTATGGACACCGGTTCACTTCAGCTAATTCTCTACCGTGCATACGCCGACACAGAATCTACATCGGCATTTGTTCATACAGCAGTCGACAGTCTCAATGCGAGTGGTAACTGCAAATATTCGTTGGAACTTTCGGTTCCACCTATTCAGTTTGTTGCAGGATCGACTGAACTGGCGCATAGCTATCCTTTGACAACAATGGGGCTTTTTACAGGTACGCTTCGCTCTTCGGATGCAGATCTTTCGCCGTTACTGATAAAAACGGTCTCTGAACTGTGCACTCGTCGAGTCAGTGGAAGTACACGTTCCCATAAACAGGTGGCAGAAGCTGTAATGCGCATTTTGGGCATAACATTTCACGATGTCCGCAATACCTTGGGAAGTATCAGTGGGATTTCTCAGCTTCTAGAAATGGATGCTGCAGGCAATGAAGCCGTAATTACTGGAATTAAAGATATTGTGGGGATTGTCGGCAAGTTCGATGAATCGGCGACAACTGTTATGCGGTTGCTACGCGGCCAAGAGCTTCGCTATGAACGTCAATCGTTCTCGCTTACTGATCTCTGCAACAGTGTGCTCAAACGCTCTGCGCGGGTCTATCAGCTCTCTTCAATTGCTCTCGAAAAGAGTATTCAGGATGATATGACCTGTTTTGGCGATGAAGCCATTGTAAAAGAGATTTTTTTGGAACTCTTGACAAATGCAGCTTCAGCTCTCGAGGGAGTTGGCGGTTCAATCGCTGTTTCTGTAACTGCTCAAGGCGGAAAGGTAGAAATATCGGTTGCTCAGAGTGGTTCACCTGTCCCTCAAGAGGTGCAAGAATATATTTTCCTGCCGTTTTTCACTACGAAAGAGAAAGGTCGCGGTATGGGGCTCACCCGAATCGCACGGTATCTCAAAGATTGGGGCGGTAAAATTGAACTGTCACCAACACCGGAATATCCGGTTCGTTTCGTAGCGACTCTACCGATTACTCTACCGTAAGGAGAAAAGAATGAACGTTGCCGTTCTCTATGAAAACAAACGTAATCGCAGTGAACTGAAAGCTGCAATTGAACGGAAGGGCCATGAAGTTGTGCTCGCGTCTAACACCAACGAGTTCTTCGAACTGCTCGGTGCTGATACTGCAGACACCTATGTGATTGATATGACCGCGTGGTATCGCGCTAAATCGATTTACAACTACTTTGCTGTTCCGAAAAAGATTGCGGAAACTCCTGTTGTGTTTCTGAATGTTCCAGAAGGTTTTTCTGCGCTTGAAGGCCGCGATCCGATTCCTGGTGACGTGCTTCTCGACAAAGACGCAGGACTTGAAGAGATCGCTGCTCAGATCGGTTAAGCGATTCTGTTCTATGAAAATAAAAGGCTTCGAAGAAATTCGAAGCCTTTTTTAATGGGAAGTATGCTGAAGTAAATCCACTTCAGCTGAGGATTTAGACGAGTTCTACCACGAGATCGGGTGACACTTTTTCTTGCAGCGTTTTACCGATAAAGTCATTCTGTGTTATGCCGATAAAGCGAATTTTTACTTTGTTGCCATCCACGTCGATCAAGTCGCAATCGCCGTGATCGCGCTGAAGTGCCGGGCGAATATCTTCGTTGAGCACCTTTCTGATCAAATCAATTTTTTCCAACGTGGTTAATTCGCGTTTCGGAGCGACATGATCATGACCGTGTTCGTGATGATCGTGGTTGTGTTCGTCGATCTCGGCATTGATTTTGTCCACAAGTACTTCTATATCGGCGATACACGCGCCACAGCCGCCTCCGGCTTTGGTGTAATTTGTTACCTGTTCGATCGTGGTAAGACCATTTTGTTTAACTGCTTTTTCGATATCGTCTTCGGTGATATTAAAACAGTGACAAATCACACGGCTTTTAATCTCTTTGGCAACGGTTTTTCCACCGTTGTTGTAGAAGTCAATCGCCAGTTCAAGAGCTTCCTGTCCCATAACTGAACAGTGCATTTTTGCATCCGGAAGCCCCTCGAGTTCACGGGCGATGTCGTCATTGGTAATTTTTGCCGCCTCTTCGACGGTCATGCCTTTGCACATTTCAGTCAAAATGGAAGATGATGCGATTGCAGATCCACAGCCAAATGTTTTGAACTTTATCTCTGCAATGCGCTTGTTTTCATCGAGTTTGAATGTCAAACGAAGTGCATCCCCACATTTGATATTTCCTGTTTCACCGTAGCCATCGGGATTGTCGATTTCGCCAACATTGCGAGGATTGAGGTAGTGATCGCGAACTTTATCTGAGTAATCCCACATTGGTTTTCTCCTTGGAGAATGAAATTATTTTGTCACTAATTTAGTTGGAATCGCATTATGTACATCGAAAAGAAAACGCAATTCATTCATAAATGCTTCGAGCAAGACCGTTGGGTGAAGATCGCCTAACGGAATTCTCCCTGCCGCCACCGTTGGGTGACCGCCGCCAGATCCGTTGAATTTCTTGGCCAGTGAGCGGGCTTTTTCGCCGGCAGTTTGATCTTTTTTTGACCGGATAGAATAGATCAGCAGGTCACCGAAAATTGCTGAACACACCATCCATTCCAGTTCTCTTATGCTGTGGAAAATATCGGCCATTTCAGGAACGTAGTCGGGAACAGTCACCAAACCCAAATGGGAATGAGCTATATCACCGCACTTCATAAACGCTTCGGCGGCAGAGTGGAGAAGTACGAAATACTCCTGTTCGCGCTGAGGAGATTCGATGCGTGATAGAGTGGCGTGTTCAATTAGGTCAAAGAGAATTTTATAGCATTGTATATCAACGGTATGGCAGTTTCGAGCCATGTCGTTTGTGTCGGTTTTTATTCCGTAGAAAAGTGCCGTTGCAACACGAGCCGGAATGGCTATGTTGGCAAGAACACAGAGCATTGTCACCAATGTAGATGTGGCTCCTACGTCGGTGTGAACTTCGTAAAGCGTGTTCGGTTCCTTGATCACATCAGTCAATGGATGGTGATCGATCACAATGTCTACCAATGAAATATCGGTAATTGAAACATTGCCGTTATTGGGCACTGAATCAACCGAAATGATTGTGTCGTAGGTGGTGAGATCAATTTTATTGAGATTGAGAAATTCGATCTTCAACAGCTCTATCATGGCGCGGTTTTCTGCGCGACCGATAAATCCGGCAAAAGCGATATCACATTGAGGTACATTAAGTTCGGTGAACAGATGTTTCAGTCCAACCGCTGCAGCAATGGCATCGGGATCGGGGAAATCGTGCGGGACAATCAGAATAGACTGTGAAGCAGCAACTTTTGCTTTGATTCGATCAAAAATCCCTTTATATTCGGGAAAAACGTCCTGCATATACCATCCTGTTGTACCGATTTCAAGGGCAAAATATACATTGTTTCAAACACTAAAACGGTATAGGTTTTGCCCTTTTCCTCATGGTGGTTTGATTTTGAACGTCAAAGTTATCCTTTAATCAGCCACGGAATCCATTTGATAAATCGCCCTGAATAGAGTCGTATCATTGGAAAAAGTGCAGAAAAAGGGAGTGTGAATAGCTTTGATCGGTCTAATTTAGCGAGAAATTTTGCCGCCGCTTGCGCAGTGGCAATAATCTCTTCATCGGGGGATTGTGAGTAAATATCTTTTATCACAAAAAACACTTTTTGAATAAATCGCGGGGTGCCGTTCCACTTTTTACTGTAGCGATCGAGTGGTTTCAGCGAACCTTTGCGATGTGCCTCGATAATGCAGTCGCCCATGAGATCCGCTGCTTCGAGAGCGTTCATGATTCCTCCGGCAGTGAGCGGATTCACCATGCGAGCCGCATCTCCCACGATGAGAAGGTTCGCTTTTGTCAGTTGCTTTGGTGAAACAGCGATAGGAGCACAGCCGGTGATCAACATACTCTTTTTGCAATTGGCGTAGTGTTCTGCCATAAATGCATCGAGATAAGTGGCTGCTTTTTCACCTTTTTTGTGACTGCCAAACAGACCGGCGCCGACGCTTACTTCGCCATTGTCCTTCGGGAATACCCAAATATACCCGTTGGGGATTGACTGGTTCCCCGAGAAAAAGTGCATTTTCCCATCGTTGAATTTGTCACTTTTGATTCGATACTGCAAGGCGGTGTAGGCGTCGCGCGGTTTGAGATGTGAAGTCAATCCTGCTTCGCGGCCGAGAAATGATTCGGCGCCGTCGGCGGCAACAATAAATTTCCCCGTGATATACCCCATTGAACTATTGACTCCTGAATAGCCCGTTTCGGATTCGATAAGCCCCGTGACCGTTTCGTCCAAGGTGATTGTCGCTCCAGCTTTTTTCGCGAGGTTGGCAATGTACTGTTCAAACTTTTCCCGTCGAAGAATGACGCCGGTGTCGGGGATCTCTACGGATAACTCTTCGGAACCGTTCACGTGAACTGCAAGTCCGGTCAGGTCGCGAGCGATATAGGATTCGTCGTAGGGGAAAAACCGTTCAATTTCCCGGCGATTACCCGTTGCTTCACCACACCGAACCGGGTTCCCGATCTCTGCGCGGCGATCGATAATCAGTACACTCATGCCAGCTTTTGCTAGTTTGTAGCCGCTGTAGAGTCCCGCCACAGACGCGCCCGAAATGATTACGTCGTACTTGTTCACGATTTTCTCCGATCGATAACCGAAACGGGGCAGAAATCGGCGCAGATACCACAGCCGATGCATTCATCGGTGATCGTTGCCAGAATCGCATCGACCTCAATGGCCGAAACCGGGCAGAGTGCGGCACATCCGCCACAGCCGGTACATCCGTCAGGATCAACTTCATATTTTGTTTTCATGGAATATCCTTAACTGAAAAGTGACGTATAAAATAGTACTGTACACTGTTGGTAATTCCTCAAAAGTGAAGAATGTTACGTCTAAACTAAGGGGGTATATTGGTCAATGCCGTAGCGGCAATTTTTTAAAATTGTTTGCCGTGAAAAACAGTGTTGTTTTTTGCATGAAATTGCCTATCGAAATATGCGCTACAGCATTGGGTAGATTTCCGGTGAATTACTTCGCGAGAGCGTAGGTAATTGTTCTTATTAGTACCTTACAACCCGAATCCTTTCAGAAATTTGCAGAATATTTTGTAATGAATTGATACAAAGCCAAAAGCAACAAGCAACAAGCAAAAAGATGAAAGAAAATTCAGTATTCAAACTTGCGGCTTGAATCTTTACTCTTTTGGCTCCGGTTTGTACGGGTTAGGTTGCAGTTGTGGCGGAATGGTCGCGCGAATGAGTGGCATGAACACAAGAAAATGCAAATAATGATCTCTCGTAGTGAAAGAAAATCGTTCGTAGTGAAAGAAAATCGTTCGTAGTGAAAGAAAATCGTTCGTAGTGAAAGAAAATCGTTCGTAGTGAAAGAAAAGTGCGAAATAGCGGAAAGAAGTGAATCATTTGTAGAAAACAAACGGCATTTGGTCGCTAAAAGAGGGTGAATAGGGGGAAATAATGGCTTGTAGCCAAAGAATATCAGGTGATAGCGAAAAAAAACGTCCGATAGTGGCTAATGGGTGTTTTTTTTCTGCTAATGAACGACTTTTCCCGCTATTGATACAATTTTTTTTGCTGAAGGAAGATTTTAAGCTGCGAACGATCACATTTTTCTGCTAATGGGTGTTTTTGTTCTGCTCGTGATCGAATTTGTTTCACTAAAATGGAATGCTATGTACCATTTAGCTGTGGGAAAGGTGAAATATCGTTTTAATTTCGATACAGAGCATCTGATTCTCTGTTTTTTCAACATCAAAATACAAATGCAATTGCGTTTCTTCTGGGCGTTCCGCCGCTACGCGTCGTCGGGCCATTCCAGGGGTTCGCTGCGCTCCTACAACTTCGTAGCCGCGAAGTGCATTGCCGGATTTGAACAGTTCTGTTTGAATAGGCGAATAAGAATTCCTTCTTCCGTATTATAGATGCGGTGGAAAATAGATGTCCCTTTTCGATCCCTGAGCCTGTCGTAGGGAAGCGGTTCGACAAGCTCACCGACCGGAGTTGGCAGGACATTTATTTCACAGCGGAGCAATAGTACTGATTGCCTGACCTACAAATAGTTCCATGCACTTGTGCAAGGTGTCTGTATCAAAAAGGAAATCCGAGATAGCCGTGAATTGCCGGTGAAACGGTCATTTTATCCGAAGGGGCAGCGATGGGCCAGCCGATGTCTCCCGAAGCACTCATGCCGAGGGTTGGAAATAGTACGCGAATCCCGCCGCCAGCTCCGGCAACCGAATGATGCGGTTCGTTCTTGTCAAATCCCCCGTTGAGATCACTCCAGAGATGACCTGCGTTGACAAAAACAGCACCGGTCACATCGAAGGGGAGGCGTTTCATTGAAGGATCATACCAGGAAAGAAAGGCGAGATTGATTCCCTTGACCGAAAAAATGGGGAAACGACACTCTGCTCCCGCTGTGGCGCGATTTTGGTAGATCCTATCATCGCCGAATGCGCCAGAACCAAATCCGCGCACCGTTTCATTCCCCCCAAGATAGCGGCGGTCAAATCGATTGAGTTCACCTGCATAGATCAGTTCTGCTTTTCCTTGAATAGCCAACGTGATTGGGCCATTTTTTGGTGAATAGAATCCGCGCAGATCTGAAGTCCCGCCAAGGTGATGCACTTTTTTGCCGGTTGTTGGTTCTGAGTAGGTTGAAAGAGGATTCCCGGTGATTGTTTGGCTGAAATATATTCCGCGGCGGGGGTTGAACGTGCGGTCGCGAAAGTCAGATTTCCACTGAATCGTGCTGTTCAGTTCGGTGAATGTTTGGGTTGAATCGATATCGCGAAGGTCGTAGTTCCAATAATGGGGGATTAGTTCAGCTGAAATCGTGTGGTGCAGATTGAGTTTTTTGCCTACTTCTAGGCGGCCGGCGATATGCTGCTTTGCTTGCCACAGATCAAAGATCGAAGGGTGACTTCCCGCGAGAGCGCCGGAGGTGATATACCATTTTTTGTTGAGTGGAACGTTCCACCGAACACCGATATGCCGCACCCGTGCCACTGATCCGTGAATGGTAAGCGTTTGATCTGTTCCGGAATTTTTGATCGACCCGGCGAGATAAAGCCTGATCCACGGGAATGTCTCTTCGCCGTACCGGGTTCCATACAAACTCCCACCAATATCGGAAAGTGAAAGGTGGTTTTTTGTGACAGAATCCGCGGGGAGCGAATCCTGAATGGCAGAGGTTGAGTCGGCAAAAATGGGGGAGAAGAAAACCAATGCTGCAATCGCAGTTTTGGAAATAGAGGAAAAGAGAGTCTGTAAGCCGGGTTCTGTCGTACCTGTATTGCTACAGCCGAGGCAGCCATTTATCTGCCCGCTTTCGCGGGATTGAGCAACCCACCCGAAGAGTAAAGAAGCGAACAACTCCCTCATAAATGAACTCTCCATACTTGGTCTTGCACCGGAAAGGGTTTTCCTGAGTCCACTGTTACCAGTCAACTCTGTTTGTTATTACCAAACATTTTCAAACTCACACCGCCGAAGCAGTGTGGACTATTCTCTGTGGCACTTTCCATCAACGGTTTCCCGCTGTCCGGTTTTTCAACCGGTATCCTGTTCTCTGGTGCCCGGACTTTCCTCACCCGTGAAGGTGCGGCTGCCCGACTCTCTTTTCCTGAAATTTGAACCAAAAGGCTCGAGCGCATAGTCGAATGAGCATTGCAAGGCTCGTTGGACTTTGTGCTTGAAACTTTTCGCTGGAAATAAAAAAGGGAGAGCCGAAACTCTCCCTTTGCGAACTTTCGTTCAACCTTATTTTGAGTAGAACTCAACAACGAGGTTTTCGTCACCAACAGGCTGCATATCAATGCGCTGTGGAAGACGTGAAACGGTACCAGTAAGGTCAACTTTTGAGAAAGAGAGCCAGTCTGGAACTTCGCGGCTGATGTTAGAAGCAATCTGATCCTGAATGAATTTTTTGCTTGCATCTTTTGCGCGAACAGTGATTACGTCGCCAGTCTTAACAAGCGCAGAAGCGATGTCAAGTTTTTTGCCGTTTACACAGATGTGACCGTGGTTAACGATCTGACGAGCCATTGCACGAGTTGCAGCCATACCAAGACGGTATACTACGTTGTCGATACGTGACTCAAGCATAATAAGCATGTTTTCACCGGTTATACCAGCAACTTTTTTCGCTTTGATAAAGGTGTTACGGAACTGACGTTCTGTAAGACCATAGGCAAAACGAAGTTTCTGTTTTTCTGCAAGCTGTTTGCCGTATTCGCTTACGCGTGGACGGTGTTTTTTCGCAGGACCGGGAGGTGTAGGACGTTTTTCGAGAAGGCGGTCATATTTGCTGTTACCAAAAATGTTCACACCAAAACGACGTACGATCTTACCCTTAGGTGAAAAGCTTCTAGACATGAAAGTCTCCTCAATTGATTTCTTTTGTAATATTCTTGAAATTTACCAAATTTGCCGCGGTATATTTATTGCCGAATATCGCGTGCTTAAGATATATGATTCACCACGTCAATATCTAGTAAAAAATGATGCGTTTTATCTGCTCGTTGCAATTGGTAAAAAGCCTATCTTTCATCGATTATTTTTTCGTGCAGATACTATTTTTGCGAAAATTTTCCCCCTTTTTCAGGAGATGCGGATATGTGCGCTGTTGTCGGGATTTTTGGAAACAGTGATGCTGCAAAATTGGCTGTGGCTGCACTCTTTCAGATGCAGCATCGTGGTCATGAGTCGAGTGGTATCACCAGCAGTGGTGAAGGTAGCAATGGTAAGATGGTGACCGTCAAGGATAATGGGTTTGTTCGTGACATCTTTGACAAAGAGCGTATGTTGCTATTAAAAGGCGATATGGCCATTGGCCACAATCGTTACTCTACCGCGGGAAGTGATTCGCTCTTTGATGCACAGCCGATTCAGGCGCGGTGCAATTTCGGTGATGTCTCAATCGTACACAATGGTAATCTTATTAATAAAGATGAAGTTCGAAATAAATTGATCGAAGAAGGATCCATTTTCCAGACTAATATGGACACGGAAAATGTAATTCATTTGATCGCAAAATCAAAGCAAGTGCGTTTGCGCGATAAAATTAAAGATGCCCTCGATGTGATCAAAGGTGCCTATTCGTTCATTATTCAAAGTAATGATAGACAGTATGTGATTCGGGACAAACACGGGATTCGACCGCTTTCTATTGGTAAAATTCAAAGTGGTGGTTGGGTCATTGCTTCTGAAACCTGTTGCTTCGACCTCGTTGGCGCTGAATTTGTACGCGACGTTCGTCCTGGTGAAATGCTGATCTTTTCTAAAGAGAGTGTAGAGCCGGAGTCAATTCAACTCTATGAACCTGATTTTCATCCTTGTGCCTTTGAATTTGTCTACCTTGCTCGTCCCGATTCTGATATTCACGGTGTGAACGTGTATCAGTGTCGTGAAACCATGGGAAGAAAATTGGCAATTGCAAATCCTGTCGATGCTGATATGGTTGTGCCCGTTCCTGACAGTGGTGTTGCGGCAGCTCTAGGATATGCTCGCGAAAGTGGCATCCCTTTCGAATTGGGAATTATTAGAAATCACTATGTGGGACGTACGTTCATCGAACCGTCTCAGGCGATTCGCGATATGAAAGTGAAAATGAAGCTTTCGCCTCAGACCTCTCTTATCAAAGGTAAACGTCTTGTGGTGATCGATGACTCACTTGTGCGTGGAACGACAAGTAAACGTATTGTGAAAATGCTTAAGGATGCCGGCGCGACGGAAGTTCATTTCCGTGTAGCTGCTCCAGAAATCAAGTTCCCTGATGTGTACGGAATTGATACTCCTACTAAAGAAGAGTTGATTTCGGCGAATATGACGAAAGATGAAGTGTGCAAATACCTTGAAGCTGATTCGCTCGAGTATCTCTCAATTGAAGATCTCGTTGATTCTATTGGTT
>JAIFMU010000090.1 GCA_020048285.1 bacterium
ACGCTTTGACAATCTCTTCGAGTGGCTTATCGCCATCTTTCTCTTTCAGAAGACCGAATTTCACGCGCACGTCATACATAATCTTTTCAAATGTATCTTGATTTTCGCGGAGATACTCTTTTGTTTTTTCGCGGCCCTGACCGATTCGCTCCTCTTTGTATGAATACCACGCGCCGGATTTATCCACAATGCCCGATTCGGCGGCAAGGTCAAGTACATCACCTTCCGTAGAAACACCAAGCCCGTAGATAATGTCAAATTCAGCTTCTTTGAACGGAGGTGCCACTTTGTTTTTAACCACCTTCGCGCGAGTGCGGTTACCAATCACGTTTTCGCCATCCTTGAGAGCTGAAATACGGCGAATATCGATGCGAACCGATGCGTAGAATTTCAGCGCATTTCCGCCTGTGGTCGTTTCGGGATTGCCAAACATCACACCAATTTTCATGCGAAGCTGGTTAATAAAAATAAGGCATGTATTTGTTTTCGCCACAATACCGGTGAGTTTCCGCAGAGCCTGAGACATGAGTCGAGCCTGAAGTCCAACGTGACTATCGCCCATTTCACCTTCGATTTCAGCCTGAGGAACCAGTGCTGCCACAGAGTCGATCACGATAATATCAACGGCGCCACTGCGTGCGAGTGTATCGCAAATTTCGAGAGCCTGTTCACCCGTATCAGGCTGTGAAACAAGAAGATTGTCCACATCCACACCGAGAGCTTCGGCGTAGCTCGCATCAAAGGCATACTCCGCGTCGATTAATACAGCCACGCCGCCTTCGGCCTGACAGTTGGCAATCGCCTGAAGTGCCAGCGTTGTTTTTCCCGATGATTCTGGCCCATAAATCTCCACGATTCGACCTTTTGGCACGCCGCCCACGCCCAAGGCAATGTCTAGGGAAATTGATCCGGTGGAAATCGCCGCAACTTTGGCAATCTCATCCTGATCGCCAAGACGCATGATCGACCCTTTGCCGTGCTGTTTTTCGATCTGACTCAGTGCCGCTTCAATCGCCAGCGCTTTGTCTCCACCCATGGTGGGATTTGTACTTTTTTTCGAAGGTTTTGCTGCCACTTTGGCTCCCTTGTTGTTTACTCGTCTGTACAGTATGCGTTAAAATCTACTGTACAAAAATAATTACCGATTACGCGATCAGTATATGCTCTTTTAAAAAAACTTGCAACACAATCAATTAACCTTTGCAAAAAGGCAATTGATTCATTGACAATAAGCCCTTTTTGGTATACCCTTTTTATACCCCCCACCAACCTTTATCATTGACATGTGCGGCCTCAGGCGGTACAATATTTCTACTGCAGTGATATTTATAATGACAAGGATTCTCAATGATAAATAAGTGTGAAAATTCCGGTCTGACGCTCGTCGAAGTGATCGTCGTTGTGGTCATTCTCGGGATATTAGCGGCAACAGTCCCAGCCGCTATTACAAAATACGCCTCCGAAAAGCGCGCGGAAATGAGTGTGGCGGATTTTTGGATGGAAATGAATTCCCTTCGGGCCAAAGCTCTTAAAGGTGGATCGCCCGCGATTGTACTTTTTGACACAACCAATTCCACCTATGCCACCTATTTAGATGCTGACAATAATGATACCGCAGTCACTTCAGAGAAAATTGTTACCAATGAACCATTGAAACTCTCTTTTGGAACCCCTACTCCCACTCCGAGCACTGCTGCTCCGGGAGCTACTGATCTCAAAAAAATAAGTTCCTCCTGGGTAACCGGTTTCCGCGTGCGGTTAAATTCGACGCTTTCAATTCCCTCTGGACACCTTTATCTGAGGAATAGTTCACAGACACAGATGGGATATTGTCTTGTCGTTGCACGCGGACAAACAGAAGTCCAACTCTTTAAATGGGATGGTTCCAAATGGTACAAGTTTTAAACAAAAAATCAGGATTCACCATGGTGGAAATCCTAGTGGCGACGATTATCCTATCCATAGGGGCCTTGGCGTTTTTTGCGATGGTTAAAACGGTCACTGCATTTAGTTCAAAAGCGAGATCGAACGATGCGGCATACTCAATTGCTCGCCAACGACTCTCTCTTATTCAGGACGGCGAAATACTCGTGCGACCAGAATACAACGATTCAACCTCACGTGACGGAACAACTTATTACACGCTCGACCACGTAGATACTGCCACCGCAGGACAGCCACCGAGACTCACCGTATCGGTTACATGGGGTGACCCTGCCAAAACTATTCAAATTAGCGGCTACCTTAATCGAGATATTTGTCCTGACACAGGAACAGTCACTCCCCCGACATCGGTGACCATTTCAAATGCGATTATCCCCGAAGGTGTTCCAGGAAATACACTTGTTGGTGAATTAACAGTGCACGATCCTGACACAAGTGATCTTCACATGTACCTGTTCAGCGATACCCTGAAAGACAATTCATCATTCAAGGTGTACAAAGGTAAACTATACACAACAAAACCGTTATCAGTTGGTACTAAAACTGTCGTGATTGGTGTTTCAGACTGTGCGGGGAACGAAACCGAATTTGATATACCAATTTCGATTACAACCCCTGATTCGGTTCCGAATCTTCCAGACACGACATTTTCTCTACAAGAGAACAAACCCATAAGCACCATTGTCGGCAAGGTCTACGCCACTCCGCTCAATGTCTCTTTCTCGCTTCTTTCACAAACACCCATAGCACCATTTTCTATGGGAACCGATGGCACAATGATGGTCGGAAGTGCAGGAGGTCTCAACCACGAAGTAAACCCAACAATTACCGTTAAAGTTATTGCGACCAATCTACAATGGCATGACACCGGAACCGTCACTGTCAATGTCACAAATGTAAACGAGGCTCCTTCTTCTATAACGTACACAGGAACTCAAGCAGTTCTCGTAAATGCATCAACAGGAACCGGATTGGGTACCTTAACAGTAAATGATCCAGACAACAGTGATGTTCATTCTGTAATTATAGCTTCAACATGCGACGCATTCCCCTATTTCGATGTCAGTTCAAGTTCACCGTGGAGTGTCAAAACAAAATCGTCCCTCGTTCCAGGCATTTATTCCGCAGTTTTTATTGCCACCGATGCGGGTGGCCTTTCCGTATCAAAGCTCGTAACCCTTACAATTAATGATACAGTGACAACTCCAACGTGCGGTAGTTATTCACAATATGCAGCGGCTACGGCCTATTCAGCAGGAAATAGAACCTACGAAACAGGGAAAATGTACATCTATCAAGCAAAATGGTGGTCTCAAGGTTCAACTCCTTCGCTCACAAATAATGAGTGGGAATTTATTGGCGCCTGTGATGGTAGCGCATCCTGTTCTGACTTTACAGCTTGGAATGGATCACCAACAGAGTATAATGCAGGAGCGTTCGTTTCACGAAACAGTAAAATTTACAAAGCAACGGCTTACTCCAAAAACAAAAAGCCAGAAGAGAATCCATCTCTATGGAGTCAGGTAACACCATGCAATTAAACGACAATAAAAAACGAGACACACACACCCGAGGCATCTCCTTAGTAGAGTTAATGTTATACATAACCTTCGCTTTTGTTGTGATAACGTTTGCCATGTCTCTTGTCACCGAGGCAGCCCAATTTTATGTTCGCGGAAGAGAAGTTTCAAAAATCCAGAGCAATGGTCGCTATGCCATGGCAATACTCGCTCGAGATGTAATGAATACTGGATTTAAAACAATTTTGGTGGAAAATGCAGGAGTACTCTCTGTGTCACAATTTCAAGGAACGTGGACAGGTAGTGCAATCGGAGGTACACCTCCACTCGATTCGGCAGCATCATTTCTTTTTTCGCCGGGAGATCCCGCTGACACCCTTGAAATTTTCAAGCTAGAAATGGAGAACACCGATGCCACAGGGGACGTAATCAGAGCGAGGTACGCACTCGATACTTCACGAGTTTTATGGAGAATCACCCGTATTTATGATGCATCAACGGGAACGTGGGGTGCAGGTGATACCTTGGCACTCTCTTCTAACATCGAGTCCTTTCAGTGCAGATTTAGCAATGATGGAGTGAATTGGGTTGACAATCCTACGGGAATACGACATCAAATTGTAGCGATTCAGTTGGAACTACTCATGCGAACAGATCGCGAAGTTGATGGAACGACCGCACAAACGTTTATTCCTCCAACAGGTAGCGAACGTTTTCTTAGACGGCGCTATACAGAAATAGTTGAGGTGGTCAACAATGGAAAACTCTACTAAAAAGAAAGCAAACAGAGGTAATGCCACTGTTTATACAATCGCTGCTCTGTTAGTTGTAGGCTTTATTGGAAGCGGTTTGCTCAAAATGTCCCAACACGATGTCCTTGGCGGTACGGATTATTACCAAGCCTCGCGAGCTCGTGTTGCAGCAAAAGCAGGATTGCAGAAGTTCGACATGCTGGTAAACAACTTACCCGATTCAGTCGTGCAGGCTGTCTATAATATGGTGATTGACACATTTCCTTCGTGGTGGGTTGTTGGAAATGGTTCGACATTTGAAACATTCGATAACAATTCATCCTATAGGGTGCAAATGATCGGCATCGATTCAGTCACCTTTGTCGCACACCTCAGGGCGGAAGGGCGCGCAGGAAAGAGCCGTTCAGTGGTACACGCCTACTACGAGTTAGGCAATTTAGAAATAGAGCGCAATGTTTCTATTGCACAAGACTTTGCACTTTACATTGGCGATGTCAACGCCTTTAATATGTATGGTCCGATCGATGTTAATGGCAAAACGCGCATATCAGGAAATGTCGATTTTGATGCGCTTGCGAGTGGCAGTCGTTTTAGGCAGTTGTTCAGAACATCAAATGAAACCAACTTTCAAGTTTGGCGAGGAACCTATACTTTTGACACTATTGCATATTTTGGCACTCGAGTTAATTTTGACGGTAATACGCACTTTTATATGATGCAAGAATCAGGCTGGGACCCACGAGTTAACGTGACAGGTGCAAACAACTCGATTGATTTTTATGCAGATGCTTACTCCAATGACAATTTTACGGGGCAAGATATTACACTCAACGGGCACGGGCACAGAGTCATAACAACAACAGCATTCAACATAGGGTCTGCAAAAAACTCAGGATGGATAAATATGACAGAAGACCCATCAGGTGTAACTGGTGGAAAAATGGACATTCGAGATAGTTTAGCTCTTTCTAAAACAGAGTGTATGCCAAACCTAGACGCATCAGTTATTCCATCGGGCAAAATTCTCAGTTGGAATCAACTCCGCAACTCTGGTCTAGGCGGAGGATCGAGTATTCTTCCAAGTCCGTATATATACTCACCAGGATGGAATGAAGTTGATGGGAAAATGGCCAACAATATTTGGAACTATGCCAATGCCAATGGAAAACTCTGGAACGGCTATGCAGTGATTGACGTTGACCAACAGTGCATTGCAACAGAAGGACCAACGGCTGACATTTTCACCAAGAAAATTATCTTTATCGTCGGTTCTGGACGAACTTTGCAAGCCGATGGCAATGGCGACATGTTCCGAACATCCAATACGGCCTCAATGGTTCTCTATGCAAAAACGGGAGGAACATTAGCGAATATTGGTCATTGGACTTCTGCCCGTGGATACATTTATACTGCCACAGGCGGAAGACTCGATATGGGTGGTTCTTTAGCGCCGTTTGATCCCTTTACTGGGGCAATTCATATTCAGG
>JAIFMU010000138.1 GCA_020048285.1 bacterium
AACATAATCAATCTTGTTGGAGAATTGGTGATTGCCGAATCTATGGTTACGCGAAGTCCCGCTGTAGCGAGTATCGAAGATGAACGTTTTTATCGAGCTTCACATCAATTGCGTCGGATTTGTAATGAACTACAAGATGCTTCCATGTCATTGAGAATGATCCCTCTTGATGGCCTTTTCAAAAAAATGGTGCGCGTTGTTCACGATCTTAGTATGAAAATTGACAAAGAGATCGACTTGGAAATTATTGGTGGTGACACCGAGGTGGACAAGTCCGTTATTGAGCAGCTTTCAGATCCTCTTGTTCATATTATCCGCAACTCCTGTGACCATGGTATTGAAACACGAGAAGAACGTAAAAAAAGTGGAAAGCATCACCTTGGAAAGATTACCCTTGAAGGCCGCCATGAAGGTGGTGAGGTATGGATTATAGTAAAAGATGATGGTCGCGGATTACATCGCGACAAAATTATTGCTAAGGCCGTTAAGAACGGGATCATTCGCGAAGGTGAAAACTTGAGTGATGCTGAAATTTGGCGCTTGATTTTCCATCCAGGGTTTTCTACTGCTGAGCAAATTACGAATGTCTCTGGTCGTGGCGTTGGTATGGATGTGGTAAAGAAAAATGTTGAAAAACTGAACGGGCGTATAGATATTGCCACTTCCGAAGGGAATGGTAGTACGATGACCATTCGTATACCATTGACACTTGCCATTATCGATGGAATGCTTGTACAGGTTGGAGAATCAAAGTATACCGTCCCTACGCTTTCTATTAAGCGGAGTCTTCGCATAACTCCTGAGCAGCTAACGCATTCGCCGGAAGGAAATGAAATATTGCTACTTGATGATAAGTTTATTCCTATTATTCATTTGGGGAAATTGTTTGGTCACGAAGAAGCTCACACTGTATTATCCGAAGGAATTTTAATCGTCGTCGACGATGGTGGTAGCTTGATTGCACTCTTTGCCGATGAAATTATTGGCCAGCAGCAAACGGTAATCAAGGGTCTTTCTCCGTATATCAGTGGCGCACGCGGAACTTCAGGATGTACAATCCTTGGTGATGGATCTGTTGCATTGATATTGGATGTTCGTTCACTTGTCGGCATGGCTGAAGACCGTGTTGCAATATCTATGCATACTAAAGTGAATGGATAATAGGTAGATCAATGGAAACTCCGATTTCACTGCGGACAATTCAGATTACTGATGCGGAATTTGAACAAATTGCAGCAATTGTCTATAAAAATTATGGTATCCATCTTACGGAGAAAAAGCGAAGCCTTGTTATTGGAAGACTTCAAAGTGTTCTTCGCAAGCGTGGGTATACATCGTTTCAGCAGTATATTGAACATCTTTCAAATGAAAATGACGATTCAATGTCAGAATTGGTGAATCGGATTTCGACAAATCATACCTTTTTCTTTCGTGAATATGCTCATTTTGAATTTATGATGCAAACAGCATTGCCTGAGTTTGAATCATATCATAAAAAGAATAACTCCAATACTTTGCGGATTTGGTGCGCCGCTTCTTCATCCGGAGAAGAACCGTATACTCTCGCAATGCACATGATGGAATATTTTGGGTTGAACTACAGTAAGTGGAAAGCTGGTCTTTTGGCCACAGATATTTCGGAAGATGCACTTCGCAAGGCAATGGTTGGAGTGTATCCTGAAGACGCAATTGATAAAATTCCTGCGGAGATGCAAAGAAAATATTTCTCGAAAAAAGGTAATCTTTATCAGGTGAATGACACTTTAAAACAAGAAGTTATGTTTCGTAAGTTCAACTTAATGACCGAGCAATTCCCTTTTAAAAAAAATTTTGATCTGATCTCTTGTAGAAATGTTATGATTTACTTTGATCGCGAAACAAAAGAAGTGTTGGTAAATAAGTTGTATGATCAATTGCGCCCTGGTGGATACCTCTTTATCGGTCATTCTGAAACGCTCAATGGGTTAAATACACCGTTTTCATATGTGAAATCGGCAATATATCAAAAGAAAAAATAGGGGGAAATAATTGGTTAAAGTTCTGATTGTTGATGATTCCGCCCTAGTTAGATCTATACTAAAGTCTGGCATAGAACGTTTTGGGGATGTCACTGTAATCGGAACCGCTTCCGATCCTTACGAAGCACGAGATTTGATAAGTCGCGAAGTTCCAGATGTGATTACACTTGATATCGAAATGCCAAAGATGAATGGTATTGAATTTTTGCGACATCTTATGACTCAACTTCCCATCCCAGTGATAATGGTTAGTAGTTTTTCGGAACAAGGCAAGCAGATCACAATGGATGCGTTAAGTTACGGAGCTATCGATTTTGTGACAAAGCCACAGGCGAGTAATTCCGGTGCCCTTACAGAGATGATCTATGATCTACACAAAAAAATCATAATGGCTTCAAGGGTTAAGCGATCAAGCTTAGTAGTTCAAGGGGTTGTTGATAAAGCGGAACTGAGGCAATACGCGAAGTTGTTTCTAGGCTGCCATCGAATTTTCCGCCTATTCTTGTGGTTCAGCATATGCCCATGGGATTCACGAGTTTATTTGCGAAACGATTAAATGAGGTCTGTTCCATGAATGTAAAAGAAGCCGTCGATGGCGAAATACTCTTTTCTGGAACGATCTATGTCGCCCCTGGGGCTTTACAAATGGGAGTTACTTTTCATGGGAACAAAAAAGTGATTACTGTGAATAATGATACACTTGTCAATGGCCATGCCCCTTCTGTTGGGTATCTTTTTAATTCTCTTAAAGCTTACAGTGATGTCACGGCTGTTATTTTAACAGGTATGGGCCGTGATGGATCGGCAGAGATCGGTGAATTGCGAGCAAATGGTGCTCATACTATTGCACAAGATGAAGAGAGTTCTGTCGTTTTCGGTATGCCGGGAGAGGCTATAAAACGAGGTGGGATTTGCGAAATTCTATCACTACATTGTATTTCAGAAAAATTAATTCAAAAGGTAAAGGAATAGACTGTGGGAAAAAGCATAATACTCGGAGTCGGTGACTTCGGTGCCACAGCAGAAACTAATGGCATACTTAAAACGTATGCGTTAGGTTCCTGTGTTGCCGTTATGATTCTCGATAAAAAAACACGCTGTGTCAGTATGGCTCATGTAGCTTTGCCGGAATCGACAATTAGCCCTTCTAAAGCGATGTCACTTCCCGGATATTTTGCAGATACTGCGATTCCGGCGTTGTTTGAATCCATGAAAAGGGCTACTGGTGGCATTCTTTCCCCGGCAAATGATCTCATTGTCAAAATGTGCGGTGGAGCAAATGTTTCTGATACGAATAATACATTCAATATAGGAAAACGAAATGCATTAGCGATTAAAAAGGCTCTGTGGAAATACGGGTTAGCACCTCGCGCTGATGACACTGGAGGGAATTTTAGTCGAACTGTGGCACTATATCAAGCGACGGGTATAGTTGAAATTTCAAGTCCCGGTAAAGAAAATTGGAAGATCTGAGGAAATAGCAATGTTAGAAGATACAATTAAAAAAATCGAAGCTCAGATAGAAGCCATTCCGGTACTTTCACCGGTTACATCTGAACTTTTGGGTATAATCAGTGAGCCGAATCATTCGCTTCACGATGTTGTCGCCATTGTTGAAACAGATGCTGTTTTGACATCATTGGTATTGAAAACCGTCAATTCTGCAGCATACGCACTAGAACGGCCCATTGAAACCGTTAGTGATGCAATACTTTTTCTTGGTGATACCATTATTGCAGGGTTAGCACTTCGTCGTGAAAAATCAGGTGTAGCGACGGCAAATCTGAGTGGTTATCTCGCCGATGCTGATTCCAACTGGGCCCATGCGCTTAAAACAGCCATTGCTGCGCGGTATTTTGCTAAACGATTCAGTGGCGGCAAAGTTCGTGAAGGCGTTGCATACACGGCAGGAATTCTTCACGACATTGGGAAATCATTGATATCTACGCTTTTCACAGATGATCAATTCACTTCAATAAAAGACACTGAATTTATTGATCTAGAAAAAGAGATTCTCGGAATTTCTCATGCAGAAGCTGGATATATGCTTGCAATTAAGTGGAAACTTCCCGCGGTCATGTGCGATGTTATTCGCTGGCACCATGAACCATCTGTTGCACAGGATGATTCAAAAGTGTTGACTTACATTATTCATTTAGCAGATTTAACCGCCATGATGAGTGGATCTGGAACGGGAATCGACACTATGCGTCATACTATCGACTCTAATTATTCGAAGTATTTGAGTATAAGCGATAGGGATCTTGAACTGGCTTTCTTCGAAATACAGTTGGAGTATAACACGACATTCAATGCAATTCAGGCATCATTTGAATCACTGAAATCATATCAATCAGTGGAGAAAAATCAATGAAAAAAATAATAATAGCAGATGATTCTTCATTAGCACGTATGTTTACTTCTCGCTGTTTAAGTGCAGGTGGATTTAGGAACTATGAAGTAACCGAAGCAAAAGACGGTCAAGAAGTGTTTGCCCTTTTGATGGAAACGACTTACGATCTCGTAATTTCTGATTTGAACATGCCAGAAATGGATGGCGTAGAGTTGATGACTCGTATTTCTCAAACACCTCAATTACAATCTGTTCCTGTGATTATTATTACTAGTGCGGGCAATGAAGATCAGCGCAAAGCATTGGTTACTATGGGAGCAAAGGCAATACTTTCTAAACCAATAACTCCATCAGATATCGCAAAGGCAGTTGGTGATTTACTCGACGCAGAGGAGAATGGGTATGCGTGATTGGAATCTTGATAAAGAGAAATTGCGGCTAGCGGTAGAATCGACATTGGAAAATATCGCTTTTTGTATCGTTAATGAAGTGGAGCATGCTACTGCTACTCCAGCCTCAGAAATGGTCTCTTCGTTCATTAGTTGTACGATCGGAAAAAGTTATAAAGTCGCCATTGCTTTGTCGATTCACGAAGCGTATTTAGATAAAATTGTTTCCGATCTCTATCCTGATGCGGAGAGTATTGGCGAGTATTTGCAGGATACCCTCGATGAATTTATAAATACAGTTGCAGGGATTTTTTTCCGGTCGATAGAGTATGAAATTGGCGCATTCCAGCTTTCAATTCCTTACCATGAACATTCTGCTATTTCAGAGTCGGCGGTGAAATACTATTTCCTTCTCGATGATACACATCCACTTACGATTACTATTTCTTAGTTAATTCCTATCGTTTTTAAAGCCCATGAATTATTTGATTTCATGGGCTTTTTTATCTCAAATATGCATTTGTTCTGAAAATGTTCACTTTTGATCTCGTTAATCTCAACTTATCAGCTGTTCTCTGTGGTTGAGTCTGTTTTTACCGCGAAAAACATTGCAAAAGCTATATTCCCCGCATAAAACTAACATGAGGAATCGAATGGAATACGAGTACCAAAAATATGGCAATTTCTACGCAGTCGTTGCAGGTCAAATGGAAGATATTCTTGCAGAAGAACTTATCGAGTTAGGTGCAAAAAAAGTAACAGCCGATTATCGCGGAGTTAAGTTTCAAGCAGATCAGGAAATTCTTTATCGGGTGAATTATCTTTCGCGGCTTGCAACAAGAATTCTAGCACCGCTTCTCACGTTTGAATGTCATAGTGCGAAATATCTTCTCTCTACGGGAAAGAAAATCAAGTGGGATGATTTTATGGATGTTGATGACACGTTCGCCATTACGGCTTCGGTTTCTGATAGCAAAGGGTTCACTAATTCACTTTATGCTGCTCAGTGCTTGAAAGATGCCATTTGTGATTGGTTTCGCGAACGCACAAATGAACGTCCGTCGGTGGATACAAAAAATCCTGATGTGCGGTTTAATCTTCACATTCGCAAAGATAAGGCTGTGATTAGTATTGACACTTCTGGTGAAGCACTTCACAAGCGCGGTTATCGTAAGAACTCTGTCTTTGCTCCAATGCAGGAAACATTGGCCGCCGCAATCATTCGGTGTTCCGGTTGGAGTGGCGAAACGCCTCTGTGGGATTTCATGTGTGGTTCGGGAACACTAATTGCAGAAGCTCACATGAAATACTGCAATATTCCATCGCAATATCTACGCTTGGTCTTTGGTTTTTATGCCCTTCCAGATTTCGATCGCACGATTTGGGATCGCGTTCGCACCGAAGCTGATGCACAGATGCGGCCACTTCCTAGTGGGCTTATCGAAGGATCTGACAAAGATCGTGATGCGATCGATTCGGCACGGGAAAATCTCAATTGCCTTCCTGGATCTGAAACTATTTCCCTAAAATGGCGCCCATTCCGTTCGGCTCCCAATTACGAAAACGGCACTATTGTGTGTAATCCACCATACGGAATTCGATTGGGTGAGCGCGAAGAGGCGGCAATGCTCTATCGCGAAATTGGCGATTTCTTGAAACAGTCTTGCAACGGTACTACAGCTTACATCTATACCGGTGATAAAACATTGGTGAAAGAGTTTCGTTTGAAACCTTCAAAACGATTTAATTTGGTAAACGGTAATCTTGACGGCGT
>JAIFMU010000201.1 GCA_020048285.1 bacterium
AAAATTGCAGTTACAGCAATTTTGAATAGGGATTATCGTTTACTGTCTGTTGATCAAATTCGAAAATGCAATTTTTAGAGGTTCCCTTTACTACAACATATAGAATTGAACAACCTGAAACTACGAATTTTCAACAGCTCAATTTGCAATGCAATGAAACGCAAACGGGAATTCTCGGCAGATCGTATATTCAGCGATTCTTTTACAATGAATCGCGAGGTGTTTGTTTGTATAATCCGGCCAATCCTTTGATCGTCCAAGGTGATAGTACGCTACTTCTTGAAGTAAATAATCCTCTTTTCGAAGATGCACGGGAAATTTTATCCGCCTTTGCTCATCTTGAAAAAAGTCCTGAATACATTCACACCTATCACCTAACGCCACTCTCGCTTTGGAATGCCGCTTCTCTCGGATGGGATGCAAAACAGGTAATGAAAGTCCTTGAACTCTACACAAAGTATCCAATTCCTCAAAATGTCGGCGCCGCAATCGCTGAACAGATTGGCCGATTCGGCAAAATCGAACTGGTGCGCATCGACGAAAAACTTCTCCTTCGCTCTACAGATCCTATTCTTCTGCGAGAGCTCCTAAAAAACCCTGCCACGCGTCATTTTGCCACCAAAATGGAAAAAGATGGCACCGCAGAAGTAAGTGTGGCCTTTCGCGGCGTCGTAAAACAGGCGTTTATGGAACTAGGCTATCCCGTTAACGACCTCGCAGGATATGTAGAAGGTGCGCCGTATCCAATGTCAATGCGTGAACAAGGTCTTGATGGCACGCCGTTTACTCTTCGTCAGTATCAGGACTATGCAGTCTCGGCATTTATAGGAAGTCCGGCAAAACCGGGCGGAAGTGGGGTGGTGGTTCTCCCTTGTGGTGCTGGAAAAACAATTGTTGGCCTCGAATCAATGACCCGTTTGGCAAAGAAAACGCTCATTCTCGTCAGTAATATCACCGCAGCTCGCCAGTGGAAACGTGAAATTCTCAATCGCACCACCCTGACCGAACAAGAAGTTGGCGAATATTCCGGTGAAGACAAAACAATTCGGCCCGTAACCCTCGCCACGTACCAAATTCTCACGTATCGCAAGAGCAAAGACGATAAATTTGTTCATTTTGACATTTTTAATCGCGAAGATTGGGGATTGATTCTCTATGATGAAGTCCATCTGCTTCCGGCGCCTGTGTTTAAGTTCACCGCTGAGATTCAAGCGCGTCGCCGACTTGGATTGACGGCAACATTGATTCGCGAAGATGGCCGCCAGGGAGATGTGTTTGCACTTATCGGTCCTAAAAAGTACGATGTTCCTTGGAAAGATTTGGAAAAACAGGGGTGGATCGCTTCGGCGCGCTGTGTCGAAGTGCGGGTTGATCTTCCCGATGCGGAAAAGTTGAGTTATCTCTCGATGGCGCCAAAACAGCAGATCCGTTCAGCCTATGAAAATGTGAATAAACTGCGCGTTGCCGAAGAGATTATTGCGCGTCACCAAGGCGAAAAGATTTTGATTATCGGCCAGTACATTACGCAGATTGAGTCGTTTGGAGAAAAGTTTAATGCTCCTGTTATCAAAGGTACAACCCCCAACAGCGAACGGGATGTGCTCTATCAGAAGTTCCGCGATGGCGAAATAAACCTTCTTATTCTGTCTCGGGTGGGAAATATGGCCATCGACCTTCCCGATGCAAATATTGCGATTCAGGTTTCGGGGACATTTGGTTCACGACAAGAAGAAGCTCAGCGCTTAGGACGTATCCTTCGCCCGAAATCAAATGGCGGACAAGCAGTGTTCTATTCTATCGTTACCCGCGACTCCAAAGAGCTTGATTTCGCCATGAATCGTCAGTTGTTTTTGGCGGAACAGGGCTATCCCTATGAAATTGAGTACCGCTAATTTGGTTGCATAGTTGTTGCGTTGTATGGTACTATCTTCATCTGTCACATTACTACTTGAACAATCTTGAAAAAGAGGATTCATGAGTCAAAAACTTCATTTCGGTGTCTATCTCTCGTCGGTAGAAGAGGCGTGTCAGAGTGGAATTTGGAACGGTATTTCGCAATTCGCATCTGACTTTGGCATTTCTGTCACCACTTTTATTTCCACATATCAACAGCGGGTGGGAAAACTTCGGTATCACTACGAAATAACCATGGATTACGCCGTTTCAACGAAAGAACTCGACGGGATTATTTTCTTGGGAGGGCAGGTGTCCGATGGGATCGGAACGGAAGTAACCGAGCGATATATCAGCCGCTTCACGCCTCTTTCGACGGTAATTATCTCCATGAACTACGGAGATACGGCGCTCTTGGTCGACAATAAAAGTGGCATGCGTCAAATTGTGGATCATCTCATTAAAGAACATCATCGGCGGCGAATAGCATTTGTGCGAGGGCCTAAGGGGCATCGCGAAGCGGAGGAACGTTTTTTAGCGTACTGTGAAGCACTGCACGACGCGGGAATTTCGCTTGACGAAGATCTTATCTGCTCTGGTCAATTCAGTGAACAATCTGGTACAGAAGCAGTAAAAACATTAATTGATCAGCGTCATCTCTCTTTTGATGCAATAATTTCAGTGGATGACGAAACCGCATTCGGCGTATTGAAAGAGTTGGAACATCGTGGCATTTTGGTACCTGACGACGTATCTGTTACCGGTTTTGATGACGTCGAATTAGCAGAAGCACATGCGCCGGCACTGACAACGATTCGACAGCCATTTTTTGATCTCGGTTATTCTGGTGCGCGCCATTTGCTTGAACGAGTAACGACGGGGCGTTCTGGTGGCATTACACAATTGAAACCTGAACTGGTGATTCGTCAAACCTGTGGATGTATTCCTGAAACGGTGAGCCGTCGATACGATTCTCATGCAGAAGGATTGCGTCAGTTGCGCGATACACTCACGGATATACTTTCTGACACGGGAATCCCGCGAGATATTGCTCGTTCATGGTTTACTTCACTCTCGTCGTTGATGGTTCAGATCCCCGAAGGCGAATTGCGTTTTCTGCGAGAATTTGATCGCATTCTTTCGCGATATCGCCGGTACAGTTCCGATTTTTCCATTTGGCAGCGAATTTTGTCTGAATTTCAAAGCACCGTTTCGCGACTCTTCGCGGGGAATTCTGATCGGTTGATTCAATTGGGGTCGCTCATTTTAAAATCGTCATGGCTTATACACGGCGCCCTTCGTTCTGAAGACAAAAAGTTGGAAATCGAAGGTGATCATACGCAGTGGCAAATTCGAGGGATTGCTCATAATATTATGACCGCCTTTGATTTTTCGCAACTGTACAGTAAGGTTGAATTTGGATTTCGGTATCTCAATATTCCTAGCGCCGTAATCGCTCTCTATGATCGGCCGCTCAAAGGTGGACCTGAATGGGAAGCACCAGAAGAGGTTCGAATTGTCATGGCATTTGACCGTCATAAACGACTAATCTCTGATGGTGAACAGCGCACAATTCTCATGGCAGATATCCTTGCCGTTGAAAATGAACTCTTCGGGAGTAGAACACGGACATCAATGCTTATGCCACTTTTTTTTGGAGAAGAGCAACTTGGTGTTATGATTCTTGAAGAAAATCGCGCTATGCCGGTTGATATGTACGAAGCACTTCGACTTGCACTGTCAACAGCGGTGAAAGGGGCAGCGCTTTTCAGTGAAGTGAAAGATCTTTCAATCCGTGATGAATTAACAGGTTTATACAACCGCCGCGGTTTTATAACGTTGGCAGAAACGCGCATCGCATCACTGGCTCGCACGCAAGAAAAAGCCGAGCTTCTCTTTATTGATTTGGATGGCTTAAAAGGTATCAATGATACGTATGGTCACAATGAAGGGGACTGGGCAATTCGAGAATCGGCAAAAATATTGTCTCAGGCCACGAGAAAAGGTGATATTCTTGCACGAATAGGCGGAGATGAATTTGTCCTCTTTGCATCAAAAACGGGTGAAGGTGGCGTTTTGGAAATCATACAGCGGATACGCCGCTCCTTTGCCCACTTTAACGATGATCTATCGCAAAAACCATATCGCCTTGATTGCTCAATTGGAGCTGATTCAACAGTCTGTAGCGATGATCTGACGTTGGATTCTCTATTGATGCGGGCCGATTCGCTTCTGTATGAAGAAAAACAGGCCAAAAAAACAAAATCGTACTAAACGGTTCAATTAAGTATCATAAATTGTGTGAAATCAAATCAATTGCTCACACTCTTTTCGGTTGAACAATTCTGTTTTCGATTATATTATATATCTGTTTCAGAAATCAATTCCTTAATAGTAAGAGGGTTCCGCGAATGGAAAGAATCGAACTTGATCAAACAACCAAAGCGTCAATTGACAAGAAAAAAGCAAATTGGAAATTTTCGTTCAAAGAGATGGACAATGCGGGTATCCGTGAAAGTTTCCTGAACAAACTCAAGTACAACCTCGTAAAAAACCGCGAATCCTACGCACCGCTCGACGGATTCAATGGACTCTCACTTGCAATTCGCGATCGCCTCGTAGAACGTTGGATCGAAACACAAAAACAGTACACCGAACAGAATCCTAAACGCGTGTATTATTTATCACTTGAATTTCTTATGGGAAGACTTCTCGACAATAACATTTCCAATCTTGGAATCATGGACGAAACTACACAGGCTATGGCCGATCTCGGACTCAACTTTGAGGACATTGAAGATCTCGAAAGTGATGCTGGTCTTGGTAACGGTGGTCTCGGTCGTCTCGCTGCTTGTTTCCTTGACTCAATGGCGACAATGGAACTTCCTGCGGTGGGGTATGGAATCCGCTACGAATTTGGTATTTTCATGCAGAAAATCATGAATGGTCATCAGCATGAAGTTCCTGAACAGTGGTTTGCAAACGGTAACCCGTGGGAAATCGAACGTCCTGAATATCAATACAAAGTTCGTTTCTATGGACATTCTGAATCATACAACGATGAAAATGGCCACAGTCGCCGTCGTTGGGTGAATACTCAAAATGTTATCGCAAAAGCGTACGACACGCCAATTCCAGGGTACGAAAACAATACGGTTAACACTCTTCGACTGTGGGCTTCATTCGCTGAAGACGAGTTCGATCTGCAAGATTTCAATAGCGGTGATTACATCGGTGCATGTCAGGAAAAACTCACCGGTGAAAATATCACCAAAGTGCTCTATCCGAATGATAATAACCATTCAGGAAAAGAACTTCGCCTGAAACAGCAGTTCTTTTTTACCTCTGCGTCGCTTCAGGATATTATCCGTCGCCATTTCAAGATGAACACCAGTTTTGACAATTTTGCAGAAAAAAATGCGATTCAGTTGAACGATACGCACCCGGCAATCGCGGTTGTGGAAATGATGCGTCTTCTCGTTGATGATCATCGTATGGAGTGGACAAAAGCGTGGAAAATCGTAACCGAAACTTTTGCCTATACAAACCATACGCTCATGCCTGAAGCTCTCGAGCGCTGGTCTGCTGGCCTTATTGGTCATCTTCTTCCGCGTCACCTTGAACTGATTTATGAAATCAATGCACAGTTCATGCGTGAAGTCTCGTACAAATTCCCCGGAGACACGGATCGTCTTCGCCGCATGTCAATTATCGAAGAGGGCGCAGATCAGAAAGTTCGCATGGCCTACCTTGCGATTGTTGGTTCACACTCGGTAAACGGTGTTGCTGCACTTCATTCTGATCTTTTGAAAGATGGACTCCTTCACGACTTTTATGAACTCTACCCTGAAAAGTTTAATAACAAAACAAACGGGATTACTCCGCGTCGTTGGCTCAATCAGGCGAACCGTCAGCTCGGTGAATTTATCACGGGGAAAATCGGCGCAGGTTGGTGTAAAGATCTCTATAAATTGAAAGATCTCGAAAAGCTTGCCGCTGACAAAAAGTTCCAAAAAGAGTGGATGAAACAGAAACACGATGCGAAAGTTCGCCTTGCGGAAAAACTGAAAAAGTGGCATGGAATTGAACTCGATACTTCAATGATGTTCGATGTTCAGATCAAACGCATTCACGAGTACAAACGTCAGTTGCTCAACGTGCTTCACGTGATCCATCTCTACAACGAAATCAAAGCTGGTCGCACGGAAAATTTCACGCCAAGAACAGTTCTGTTCGGTGGAAAAGCAGCTCCGGGCTACTACATGGCGAAAACGATCATTAAGTTTATCAATAACGTGGCTGACGTTATCAACAATGATCCAGCAACAAAAGGGCTTCTGCGCTGTCATTTCGTGCCGAACTATCGCGTTTCGCTTGCTGAGTATCTGATTCCTGCGGCGGATCTTTCGGAACAGATTTCAACTGCGGGAACTGAAGCTTCGGGAACGGGTAACATGAAATTTGCTCTTAATGGAGCACTTACGATTGGAACCATGGACGGCGCAAACGTTGAAATGGCTCAGGAGTTTGGCGAAGAGAATATGTTCATCTTTGGTCTTCGTACCAACGAAGTTCAGGATCTCTATCGCAGTGGTTACAATTCTCAGTACTATATCAACAAATCAGAAAATCTTTCTCGCGTGATCAATTTGATTCGCAGTGGGTACTTCTCACCGGTTGAAGAAGGTATTTTCCAGCCGATTGTTGACACGCTTATGTATAATGACAACTACTTGGTATGTGCGGATTTCGATCACTATATCGAAATGCAGGCTCAGGCGGGTAAACTCTACAAAGAAGATCAGTCGGAATGGGCCAAACGGTCAGTTCTCAATGTGGCTCGCGTAGGATTTTTCAGTTCTGACCGCACCATCGGCGAATACGCCAATGATATTTGGGCTGTAAAACCGGTTACAATTAAAATGTAATCACAGGTTTCTCTTTTTTAAAAAGGGGTCGAGTAACATCGATCCCTTTTTGTTTTTTGCGAAGGCTATTTTTAGTACGATTTTTGGGGAAGAGATCTGATTTCTTTTGGGCGTTCCGCCGCTTCGCGTCGTCGGGCTCTGCCAGGGCTTCGCTTCGCTCGGTGCGGAAATACCGCACGCCTACGGCCCCTTCTGATCCCTAACGCACGGCTTCGCCGTAAGACAGAAAACCAATGAATCTCTATCAACTACAATTTGAAATGAACCGTCTCGGAACTGCACGAACGCCGTTTTTGGCAATCACAGATTTTTCTAGTAAGCGGTGTCGAATCTGGCGACTTGATCAGATTCCCGCCGGGGTTCAGTTTCGTTTTCCTTCGCACTGTCATGAACAAGAAGTGCCAGCTCCATCTGATGAGCCGTTGGAATTTCATGCGGACCCGGTCGATTTTGAAACATACACCAAAGCATTTGGGAATGTGGCAGCACATCTTCATCGAGGTGATTCCTATTTAGTGAATCTCACGATGCCAACACCGATTGCGATTAACAGAACCGCTGAACAGATCTACCATACCGTTAACGCTCGTTATAAACTGCTTGTACCGGATGAATTTCTCTATTTTTCACCCGAACCATTTATAAAGATCAGCGACGATAGAATTCGTTCGTTCCCCATGAAAGGTACGATTTCTGCGGCGATTCCCGATGCGGAGTCAATCATTCTGGCAGATGTTAAAGAGACGGCAGAACATACGACAATTGTTGACCTGATCCGCAATGACCTGTCGATTGTGGCAAAACGGGTGACCGTTCCGCGGTTCCGCTATATCGAACCAGTTGCAACTCACCGTGGTACACTGCTGCAGGTCAGTTCTGAAATTTGTGGTGAACTTGAACCCAATTGGCAATCCAAAATTGGGGATATTTTCGCACGTCTTCTTCCGGCGGGGTCGATAAGTGGAGCGCCCAAACCTGCCACGGTGCGGGTGATTCATGATTCCGAGCCCGATGATCGCGGATATTACACGGGGGTTACGCTGTTCTTTGATGGCGAATCTGTGGAAAGCTGTGTGAACATCCGATTTATCGAATTTGGCTCAGCGGGTATGACCTATCGTTCCGGCGGGGGAATCACGGCGAAAAGCGATTGCAGAAACGAATATGAAGAGTTACTAGCGAAAGTGTATATACCCCTTTCTGAGAAATAGACACTTTTTGCCAACTAGAATCGTAGTTGATAAAAAGTAGACCTTTTCTCAGGAGAAATGCATGCCACTGACATTTTCCCATCCCCTTGCAGTTCTTCTGCTCAAAAATACACCACTTAATTTTACGGGACTCGTGCTAGGTTCCATGGCGCCGGACTTTCTCTACTTTTTCCAAGGAAGTGCGACCGGTCAATTTGGACACACGCTTGAGGGGCTTTTTCTAGTTTGTATACCTATGTCTATTATCTTCTACCTACTCTTTCACTTCTTTTTGAAACGACCAATTTTCGACCTGCTCCCCGAATCAGATCGGAACTTTTTGGCAATAACTCTTCACCATCCATCACTGACTCTGAGGTTTTGGATGATTTTAATTCTATCCATTGCAATCGGCGTGGGAACTCATAATTTCTGGGATTCCTTTACTCACAGTTACGGGTACTTTGTTACTCGCTCTGAATTGCTGAATCTACACATGTTTTCGCTTTTGGGACTACAAGTAACAGTATACAAATTTCTCCAGTACTCCGGTCATTTTGTAGGCGTTCCACTTCTAATTCTCTGGTATTTTTATCAACACAGCCATTGGTCTGGGAGAAGTATTACTGCTATCGTGTCGCCATGGGCTAAGCCATTGCTAATAATTGTATTGTATTTGCTTCTGGTAACTGTCATGGCTATGGGGATTGCCTTTCTGATTCCTCGCCGGACATCGTTTATCGGCACTACTGTTGTTTGGAGTGTAAATACAATAATTGCCCATCTCTTATTCTTTTCGGGAATCTGGCATGTCCGGCAAGGTGTGAAAGGTGATTTGACTTTGTGATCTGATCTCCATCGACAAAAATGAGATCGACATACACTATATTCAGAGATCAATCTAGGTATAGGTAAGGTATAAAATGACTCTTATAGAAACAATTCGCTATGAAAATGGAAAACTGCACCTTCTGGAGTTGCATCAGAATCGGTTTGACCGTTCGCGCACAGAGTTGTACAGTACAATTGAATCAATCGATCTTGCTACCGCAATTGAAATTCCCACAACGATTGATCAGTCCAACGTTTATAAGGTTCGGGTGGTCTATTCTAAAACTATTGAAACCATTGAATGGCATGAATACTCAATAAAACCGATTTGGTCATTTCAGATGGTGGAAGATAACCACATTGAGTATCATCTAAAATCAACCGACCGCACACGAATCGAATCTCTTGAAGCACAGGCGAATAGAGCTGACGCTATTATTATCGTGAAAAATGGTATGATCACTGACTCTGCCTACGCAAACATTCTTTTGTATGATGGTGAAGAATGGGTTACGCCAGATACACCGCTTCTGAAAGGAGTTATGCGCGAACATCTTATTCGAATAGGTGTGGTGGAAGAAAAATCGATCTCCGAGGAAGATTTCTACTCCTACGAATTAGTAGCCTTGGTCAATGCCATGATTCCCTTTGGTAAGTTTGAACCGATTTCTGTGGAGATGGTAAATAAACTCTGTTAGTGAACGTTCCCGTTCTATATTCGGAATAAATTTGTAGGTAAAAAATAATTTGTTAGTTTAGCTGTTGATATGACAAGTTATATGTAACTGATGTGGCTTAGCTGTCACACTACTTGTTCGTCAATGTGTCGAAAATGTGATTCGCCACTCTCGTGAATGGTGGCAATCAAAAGAGTTTATCATACTCGTTCGCTATAAATAGTGTAAAATAGGGTAGGGCGATTTTCTGAGGGGGATTCTATGAGACGCTATTCTAAATCACAAAATGCCGGATTCACACTGCTTGAAATGATGATTATTACGGTGATTATTGGAATTCTCGCCGGTTCAGGTATGTACAGTGTGAGTAAATTTATTGGAGAGAAACGTGCAGATCAGCAAGTTATGACTTTGTGGTCAGAATTAAATTCGTTACGTGCACGTGCAATAAAAGATAATTGTTACTATCTTGTCGAGCTTGGGTTAAACAATGGGACTTATGTCGTATATCGTAATGATAATAAAGATTATGTGACTTCGACCTCGACACCGATTACCGCTGGGTTTGGTGCTGTTAGTGGCAAAGTAAGTTTTGGAATGTCCGATCCTATTCCTGATCCTTTTCCAAGCCAATGGATTCCATGGGTTTCATACGTTCATAAAACGACAGGTACAGATCAACAGGTACGTGGTAGCTGGACAAAAAATGTAAATGTTTTGATAAATGGGAACCAATTGGCGTATACTATGGTTTTCAAAAATGATGAGATTGGATACATCTCAGATGGTGTACTGTATGTGAAAAGTAGTGCCATAAAGAATCAATGTTATGCTTTTATTAAAAAGGATAAGGCCACGGCAATTAATCTCTATAAATGGGATGGCTCCAAGTGGTATGAAATGTAATATTCATCGGTCTCGGTGACCATTTATGGCTGTTTCGAATAATTACGGAACAGCCTTTTTTATTTGCGAATACCAATTTGAATTTTGCGAGAAATGAGGATTAAAAACACACTTCGCTTTAACGTCGATAATACTGTTTTACTTTGATCGCTTCACCAATTATTTTACCGCGTGAAAAATTCTAACAATAACAGTAAGGATCAGGGCGATGATTGCAAATAAGTATCGTACCCATAGCTGTAACGAATTGACTAAAGAACATCTTGGTCAAACAGTGAGCGTTTCGGGGTGGATTCATAATAAACGCGACCACGGTGGAGTTCTCTTTATTGATCTGCGTGATCACTATGGACTTACGCAGGTTGTAGTCTATCCGACGAACGAACATCAGTACGAAATTGGACACCTTCCTAAAGAGACCGTGATTAAATTCACCGGTGAAGTAGTTGCTCGCACCGATGAAAACATTAATTCTAACATGTATACCGGTGAGATTGAAGTCGTTGTGGCTACATTTGAAATTCTCGGTACATGCGGTGCACTTCCGTTCCCTGTGTTCCCAGACAAAGAGTGTCCCGAAGATCTTCGTCTTCGTTACCGTTACCTCGACCTTCGCAAAGAACGTGTTCACAAAAATATTGTCCTTCGTTCAAACGTAATCGCGTTCTTGCGTTCAAAAATGCACGATCACGGATTCATGGAAGTACAGACGCCAATTCTTACGACCTCTTCACCTGAAGGTGCTCGTGACTATCTCGTTCCTTCTCGTGTGCACCCTGGAAAATTCTATGCTCTTCCTCAGGCTCCTCAGCAGTACAAACAGTTGCTTATGGTTTCGGGCTTTGACCGTTATTTCCAGATTGCTCCCTGTTTCCGCGATGAAGATGCACGCGCTGACCGTTCACCGGGTGAATTCTATCAGCTCGACATGGAAATGGCCTTTGCAACTCAGGATGACATTTTCGCCGTGAATGAAGATGTACTGTCGCAGACATTTGAAAAATTTGGACAACTTCAGGCTGATAAGCCACCTTTTGTTCGTATTCCTTACCGTGAAGCGATGCTCAAGTACGGTTCAGATAAACCTGACCTTCGTATTAAAATCGAAATCCGTGAAGTTTCTGATATTTTCGAAACTTCTGGATTTACAGCCTTTGCAAACGCGGTAAAAGCGGGAAGCAAAGTGCGCGCAGTTCCAGTTCCGGGATGTGCAGAACAGCCGCGTTCATGGTTTGATAAAATGACCAAGCAGATGTCTGAATTCGGCGCGAAAGGTCTTGCGTATCTCACGTGGAAAGACGGAGAAGTTAAAGGTCCAATTCTTAAATTCCTCGATGAAGCGCATATTGCAAAAATCGTGGCAGCCACTGATGCAAAAGAGGGCGATGTTGTGTTCTTCCTTTGTGACAAAGAAGAAGTTGCTGCTGATCTCGCAGGAAAACTTCGCGTTCGCGTCGCTCAGGAACTCGATTTGATCGAAAAAGGCGTATACCGCTTTTGCTGGATCGTCGATTTCCCTATGTTCGAACTGGACAAAGAGACCAACAAAATTACGTTCTCGCACAATCCGTTCTCAATGCCTCAGGGCGGAATGGAAGCGCTCGAAACGATGAACCCTCTTGACATTCTCGCGTATCAGTATGATATCGTGGTAAATGGCGTAGAGCTTTCTTCTGGTGCGGTTCGTAACCACCGTCCCGAAATCATGTATAAGGCATTTGAACTTGCTGGATACGACTCTGATGTTGTTGACGAAAAGTTCCGCGGAATGATTAATGCGTTCAAACTTGGTGCACCTCCCCACGGTGGTATTGCTCCGGGCGTGGATCGCATGATCATGCTTCTCTCTGATGAAGAGAACATTCGTGAAGTGATCGCGTTCCCGATGAATCAAAAGGCTGAAGAGCTGATGATGAACTCACCGGCTGAAGCGTCTCCGGTGCAACTTCGTGAACTTCACTTGAAGCACACGATGCCGGCAATCACTCCGGAAGTGAAATAATTCGCTCGTTTGACCGTAGTTGAAAGGATCTCTTTTGGGGGATCCTTTTTTTGTTCAATATTTACTCAAAATCAGGAGTTTATGGTATGAAATCATTCAAGCTATTTTTTCTTCTCTGTAGTGCTCTTTATGCGGATTCTCTCTCAGATACGTCAACAGCATTTAAACAAGGTGGTTATCTCTCGTATACTCATTTTAAGGCAATGGCTCCTTCTGTAGTGGATGAAACATTTGAACTGCAATACGATGAAGGATTTAGCGTTCCCGGTGATTCTACATTTTCGTTGTTTCACAATAAGCGTGGCAGAGTTCGCGTGTATCAAGAAAATCTTTGGGGATTTTCTGATGGGAAAGCGTTCTTTGTCGCCGTTGGTGGCGGAGCTGTCTCTGCACAAAAGTTTCGCAAATTAGAGATCCGTCGCTTTTTTAGCTTTTATGCCGAACCGTACTCAGTTCCTGCAAGTGTTTCTGGTGGGCGAATGGGTGATCCAGATATTCTCGCCATGAACTACTATGTGGTCGATATGAAAACAGGTCTAAAGGCGCCGTTGACCAAACCGTCACTGCGCGAAATTCTTCGCAAAGAAGATACGGCGCTCTACCAGCAGTTTCTTGCCGATAAATATGCCGCTGATCGAACAGTGGAGTATGTTGAAATGCTGAATCAGCGAATGGCTCAAAAAAATTAGATTATCACGGGCTTGAGAATAGTTCAAGCCCGTTTTAAATAGGCTAGATCAAGATTCTTATTTTCTGTTTCAAAGCAAGTTACCTTTTTATAACCGTATATATCTATTTGATGTATAACAATTGCATCGCTGCTTTTACATTACTTGTTAAAATAAATCAACACTTTTTTTCGTTTTTCCAGTGACTGAAACTATATTCCGTTCGAAATATTCCAAAAAGTATTAGAGGTTTAATGGAAAAGTTTAGAGCTCTTGGACTCACCGAGAGAACGATTACAGCACTTCAGAAAAAAGGCTTTGAAGAGCCAAGTGAAGTACAGGCACTTACGATCCCCCATCTTATCAACGGAACTCGCGATGTTATCGCACAAGCACAGACCGGAACAGGTAAAACCGCCGCATTTTCACTCCCAATTATTGAACGTATCGACCCTAGCGCTTCTGGTGTTCAGGCGATTATTCTTGCTCCGACTCGCGAACTCGTTGTTCAGGTTATGGAAGAGATCAACTCTCTCAAAGGCGATCGCGATCTTCGCGTTGCTGCCATCTACGGTGGTCAGTCGTACGAACGTCAGTTCAGCCAGCTTGAACGCGGTGTTTCTATTGTAGTAGGAACTCCAGGTCGTGTAATGGATCACCTGCGTCGCGGTTCATTGAAACTGGACAAATTGGCATTTTTCATTCTCGATGAAGCTGATGAAATGCTCAATATGGGATTTGTTGACGATATCGAAGAGATTATCAAGCAGACTCCCGATTCAAAACAGATTTTGTTGTTCTCCGCAACAATGCCTGCACGCATTCGTTCGCTCGCGGAAAAATATTGCAAAGAACCTATGTTTCTTAAGACAAAACAAGAGCTTACTACAAATCTTACCGATCAGATTTACTACGAAGTACATCAACGTGATAAGTTTGAAGCTCTCTGTCGTATTATCGATATTGAAAAAGATTTCTATGCGATTATTTTCTGTCGTACCAAAAATGAAGTTGATGAAATTACTCATCACTTGAACGATCGTGGCTATCCATGTGATGCGCTTCACGGTGACATTACTCAGATAATGCGTGAGCGCATTCTGGGTAAATTCCGTAAAAAACAGCTTACCGTTCTCGTGGCAACAGACGTTGCTGCTCGAGGAATCGATGTGACTGATCTTACTCACGTAATTAACTACTCTCTTCCGCAAAACGCAGAAGCCTATACGCACCGAATCGGTCGTACTGGTCGCGCAGGTAAAGAGGGAACAGCGATTACCTTTATCACACCTTCTGAATTCCGTAAGCTTGGATTTATCAAGAAAATTACCAAGGCCGATATCCGCAAGGAAAAAGTGCCGCACGTAAAAGATATTATCAAGGAACAACAGAAGCAGATCACTGAAACGATCCGATCTCTCACCGATGAAGATGATATCGAACGGTTCCGCGAATGGGCGAATTTCCTTTTGGAACACGAAGAGCCTTCAGACTTGGTTGCAGCTCTTCTTACTCATACATTTGGTAAAAAACTGAACGAAAAGAACTATCGCGAAATTAGCCCGGTAACGTTTGGCAACAATCGCGAAGGCGGCGAATGGCGGGATCGTAAACCATCTGGTTCCCGTGATTTCAACGATCGCGGTGATCGCGGCGGTGGGAAAGATCGCGATAGTCTGATCGCTATCCTCGCCGCGAAGGTTCTGACCGTTTCGAACGCAAAGACCGCGACAGTCGTCCGAGTGATGACCGTTTCCCGCGCCGCGAAGGTTCTGATCGTTTTGAGCGGAAAGATCGCGACAGCCGTCCCAGTGATAACCGCTTTCCCCGTCGTGAAGGTTCTGACCGTTTCGAACGGAAAGATCGCGACAGCAAGTTCGAAAAAAAAGACCGCGCTGATCGTCCGGCCCGTGTAGATCGTCCCGTTCGTGTTGAACGCAAATCAGAAGAAGTTTCTCCCGGAGGATTTGGTGGAGATAGCGATTCTGTAGACAAGGGTGGTCGCACGCGTCTCTTTGTAGCTCAGGGAAAAGAGAACGGCTACAATAGCAAAAAATTGACGAAGATGGTTGCGTTAAAAGCGGGCGTTGAATTTGATTCAATACAGTCTGTGAACGTACGTGAAAATTATTCTTTTATCACGGTTCCTTTTTCCGATGCAGAGAAAATTCTCAACAGTTTTAAAACTGTAAAACTTGATGGGAAAAAGCCCCTGATCGAACGAGCTGATCCTTCTCAGCAGTAATCGTATTCGATTAAAAAAATAAAACCGCAGTAGTCCTAGACTTCTGCGGTTTTTTGTTTCGTAGTATTTTAGTTATACTACAATCTTTTTAGTATTCCAGTGGATGGTTTCGCGTAGTTTCTCTGTGGGTTATACGCTACATACTTCCACGATTCCAACGGGATAGATCCGTAGTAGGGAAGGTAAGGGCTGTAGACGTAATCGCCGGATAGACTGAGCATTCCATTGGAAAGCTCTATTGCAAAACTGGTCTCTTGAAGTCCGTATTCATCCCGTAAAAAGATAGAATCCATTTTCGTTGTAAATCGTGTTAAGTAGTATGCTGTATCAATGACATCTGTCGATGAATAATAGACATATGCAGTTGCTTTTCCATTGGTAATTGTCATTACTTCTGATGAATCTACACTGTAAACCCATGTCCCATTGAAATCAGAGGCAACTCTTTTGCGTTCAACCCAACCAGGATAGGGAATTACTCCGGTATATTTTGTGTATTGTGACTCTCCTTCCGAATCGATCATGATAAATTGATCATTCTCAAATCGAAATGCCGCAGAAATAGCTTCGTCGGGGAAAATAAGCGTAATTGAATCTGGTTTTCCCGTCACGATATACGCACATGATCCTTTGGATATTAGTGAATCAGTGTAGCTATAACTCCAGAACAGAACCGAATCACTGGTAAAGGAGAGGATTGCTTCTGGCTCAACCCCCGGCGTAATCCATCTCGTTCCAACTAGAGGATTGGTGGGTTCAATTTTAATTTTCCAGTCTGGATGAGGAATTGAACCGCTGTACTTGGAATAAAGAGTGGTTGAACCATCACTACTTTTTGCCGTGAGCATGTTGTTGCTCACAGTGAGAGTGCCTTCGCCAGTCTTAGCACCATCAGAGAACAGTGTCATCGAATCGTTGGACGAATTATACTTAAAGGTGAGTGTATCTTTTCTGAACATCTCCATTGCTGCTATGTAATTAACCGCAATCATTGTATCGCGATTGAATACCATGATTACACTTTGTGTTCCATCTTCAATAAGCCAGGCCCCTTGGAAAACAGTATTCGCCGCCGTCTTTAGTTTCCAGTCTGGGTGAGGAATTACTCCATCATAGCGCGAAAATGATTTAGTCCACATACCCAGTTGAATGAAAAGTTCACCAATATTGAGCTGGATGCTTCCTTTATCAACGATCACCCCTCCCTTTTTCAAATAGATCGAGTCCTTTGCGGTATCAATGATACAGTCATAAGACTCTTTCACAAAGGTAGAATCAGAAGAGTTATAGAGGAAATGATCCAAGGTATCATTGTGAATCGAAATGATGCGATTCTGTGATCCATCTTTTACTAGCCATTTTCCCACGACTGGAATCTCGGTGGTATGCTTTTTCGCCCAGTGTGAGAGGGGGATCGTACCAAAATAGCGAGTATAACTTCGCGAAATTCCGTCGGTCATTGTGATCGTAATGTTGTTTTCACTGCGCACAATTGTTCCTCTATCTGTTTGAGCTTCAAAACTATAAAGGTAAAGCGAGTCACCAGCTTTGCTCAGAGTATACGTTCTGTTGGTGACCGTAATAGTCGAGTCAGTCGGATTGTAGATTGATTGTTTATACGCAGTTGTCCCTATCTCAATGGTATTGTTCTTCAATCCGTCGGTTGAAATCCAATTCCCAGAAATAGAAGTAATTGTTCCTGATTTGACCGCCCAATGGGAAAGCGGGAATGTTTCGCTAGAACGCTTAAAGGCCCACTCGCCCCCACTAAAATAGAGATAGAGTGAATCGTTGCTGGTGGTGTATCGATATCCTTTTTTAACTCCGGAGTTGGTGAGAAAGATCGAATCATTAGTGAGTTCATAACTGTATGTAGAATCATAGATAGATGAATCGCTACTCTGATATGAATGCATAATAAGCGATGAACCACTTACTTCCATCCCGCGAGTTCGACCTTTTTCGACCCATGTTCCAGAAATGCTCGGAAGTACATTGTCGTCGTGGCTATTGAGTTTGATCTTAGTGAAATTCCACGATTGAGGAATAAACTTATCTGAATAAGGTGTAAATGAAATATAAGCGCTGTCAGGTTTAACTTCCAGTTTTCCTCCTACAAGCCGATAGGGGATCGCTTGCTTCTCTCCATCGCCAAAGGAGAGTAGTAAACTGTCTTTTGAACTGTTTACAGTATATGAGAGATGTTCATAATAGAGAGTCGCATCATTTGGACGGTAACTCAACAGTGAAATTGTCCCACCGGCCATGACAACAATCTGATCTTCTTCTGAATTATTGGCACGCCAAACTCCCTGTGGAATCGAATTAATGACTGTTCCTGAAGAGAAGGGAATGATATTCCACTTTTCGGAAGGAATAGATCCGCTGTATCGACTGTAGGTTTTCGTTGATCCTTCTTTGCTCAGGCGAAGAGTATCACCAGATACTGTATAGCTAGCAATTTCTGGCTCTTGGCCTGGTTTTGTAATGGTGATTTGAGATTTGTTTTCATCGATCGTACTACTTACTTCTATTTTTTGTACGATACGTGGTTCAGTCTTAAATCCAAAAAATGAAACTGAAGTCTTCGTGATTTCAATAATTTCCAAAGGCGCATCTCCCGATTCAACCCAAAACCCGGTGATCGTTTTGGATATGACATCTTCGAGTGGACTCTCCTTCTCTTCCTCTTTAAGGAGTGAACAGCCGCTGTAAATCAATATCAACAGCATGAAAAGTGTTCCTATAATGGCATACGGTTTCATAGAATCCCCCTGGATAAGTTGTTTGTAAACATTGTACCGTGCAATACCACTAACATGCAAGGAAAAAAGCTATTGGTGCGAGATTATTTATGCCCTGTTTTTATACTGCACTTTTTTCGGAGAGATACTATATTCAGGCTCCAAAAGAGAAAGGAAATTACATGGGAATTAATCCAGCTTTTCATAGAGTAGAATTAGTTACAGGGCGTGATAATTGGCAAAAACTGCAAGAGACGCGAGTCATATTGTTCGGTGTTGGTGGTGTAGGAAGTTGGTGTGCCGAAGCACTAATAAGAACTGGCATTGGACATCTGACCATTGTCGATTCTGATCGCGTCTGTATAACCAATGTTAATCGTCAGCTTCAAGCTACTATAAAGAGTGTTGGACAGGTTAAGGTCGAAGCCTTGCGCGATCACCTGTTGACGATCAATCCTCGTGCCGACATCGTTGCTATTGAAAAAATTTATGAAGAAA
>JAIFMU010000132.1 GCA_020048285.1 bacterium
GAAATTGCAGTAGGTACGCCGGAAATTGCAGTAGGTACGCCGGAAATTCGAGGAATATATGTGTCATATTTTTATAACTAACAACGGGCGATAGAATACTATCGCACACAAAGGAAGGTTCTTATGGAAGAAAAAACAGAAAAAAAGTTCACCCAAGGCTACGATGAACTAATGGCAGATGCCATGCCGTATTTCATCAATTACAAAAATCACCGAAAGCTTTTCGAAACAGCACTGCCAAAAGAGTTTCCAGTAGAGTTTCAAGCTGTTACACTGGAAACAATAGAAAACGCTCAGCAGATGAGTCGCGATGAAGAGATGCAGAGTGCACGCAGCAGTGAAACAATACTCTTTGACCAAAAAATCGAAGAACTTCTGAAACTCGCTGTTCCCTTTGTATATAAAGCAGAACTTCATTTTGGCGCCGGAGCTCCAGAGATGCGCGCGCTCAAACTGAGCAACCACCTGAAAGACAAAACCGGCCGTTCAGCTCAACTTACCGCAATTGGAACCTTTGCAAAGGCAGTGCGGGAACACGCAGAGATGTTCAAAAGCGAAGGTTTGTTGGAACCGCAAATTGTTGCGATAGAGACAAAAGCAAAGGAGATTACCGATCAACAGTGGAGCCGCATGCAGAGTCAGGTCAATCGAAACAATGTGACCAAACAACGAATCAAAGCATTCAATACCGTATGGGAAACAATGGTGCACATTCACAAGGGATCGCGCGTTGTCTGCTACGACAAACCGGATCTTCTCGAACTGTTCGAACTGCCAAAACGAAAACAGAACAGCCACCCTATCGAACCGGACGCGCCGAACTGATTACAGCGGCACCTCTATTCCTGAAAGCACAGTGGAATTGGATTCACTGTGCTTTTTACTACACTGTTTTAATGGTCCAACAAGTATTGTTCTTGTGTGAAATAAATGTTCTTTAAACTGGTTAGATTATTTATGTAGCGGCGACTCGCAGTCGCCTTGTTCATAGGAAATTGGCGAGTGCGACTCGCCACTACAATTGGTAAATGTTCAAATACGGACATCTATTGTATACCGCATCTATAATCCGAACTATCACACCACGAAATCTACACGAATTGTACTCACCACAATTTGTAACTATTCATGACGTATACAACGGTAAAACGGTTATTTTACTACAAATTAAATACAATCAATACTCAATCCAATCGTATTCAGCAAAAACAGTAACAAGGAACATACAATGAAATACCCGCTACTTCTCCTTCTGATTCCTTCCCTTCTCTCGGCCAGTACCGTGCAAACCGGATGGGAACAACTGATCCGCAATCAGCCCGACAGCGCACTGACCACGTTCCGTTCAATACAAACAGGCTCAGCGACAGAACAGGCCCAAGCACTGCGGGGAGAACTTGCCACAATCGCCTATCTCACCGGAAATGATTCTCTCGCCACAAAAAGTGCGCTCGCATTCAAACTCGATTCCGATCCAACACTGTTCGCCGCTCACCTTGGCTATCTTCTTTCGTGGTCACGCGAAGGTATTCACCATGCAGACAAACAGATTCTCAAAGAGCTCTACCGCGCTTCGGCACTACAGACCTGCATGACGCCGCTATTCAATGAAACAATCCTTTCTAAAGAGATTAGTCGCGGGAAAACAAAACAAGCGCTGGTGATTAAAGCTCAAACGGGAATTATTACCGAGTGGCATTTTATTGGTCCCTTTGACAACAGTGCCGGTGGCGGTTTTCACTCAATCTTTGCTCCCGAACAATCGTTGGCACCGGACTCGACAATCGTGGGGAAGGATCGCAATTTGGTGCGCTGGAGTCCCATGCGATCGGTCAGTGCCGATCCGTGGGTGTGGCTCAACAATCACGCCGAAGGTGATGACGCGGTGTACTACTTTGGCGTTTCGATCAATTCTGCCATCGATCAAGCAGGATGGGTATCCTTTGGCGCATCGGGAAATTTCAAACTCTTTCACAATGGATCACTCTTTCTTCAAGATTCGCTCTTTCGCAACACCGGTCTTAACTCCTATCTCACAAAAGTATCGCTCAAAAAAGGGGTGAACACGTTCCTCGTGAAAATAGGCTACGAAGAGCAAAAATCAAATTTCTCCTTTGCTCTGATGAACAACACCTTTGCCGCGTTTAACAACATCACCGTTCTAAGTGAACTGGTTGATCGCCGCGATTCTACCAAAGGGATAGCCAAAACAGATCGATTTATGATTGACTCCATCGACACAGAGTTGCGCAAGCGCTTTGACGCAAATAAATCTCAATATGAATCAATTCAGGCGCGCATTGCCTTTCTCACGATTCAAGATCAAAATAGCGATGCAGAACACCTCATTCGGCAGGAGTTGCAAAAATTCCCCAAAAGTGGCTGGCTCCTGTCGCAATTGGGCGATGTGCTTCTTCGCCAAGGACGAATCACCGAAGCGGGCGAGATCTACCGTTCTGCCTATAGTTATTCTCCGGAAGGAAATGCTCAGTGGCAGTTTGAACTCAATCGTCTCAGCGATGAAAAGGCTCACGGCGCGCATGGCACTCTACGCGCAGACCGGAAAGACCGCTCAGGCCATGGCACTCTTAGACTCGCTGGCGGTTCGATTCCCCGAATCACCCACCACGGCAGGATTGCGCCACACGATCTATGCCGAAGGCGGTCAACTTAGCGATGCGCGCAAGGTTCTGGAAAATGTATTGAAAAAGAACCCCTATAATCAGACAATTACTTTCGTTCTTGGCGACTATTTGACACGCACGGGAAATACCGCCGACGCGCTTGATCTCTATCTCGACGAAATCAAACGCCGCCCCGAATCTCCCCGATCGTATTATCTCGCCGCATCACTTCTGACAGCACATAAACAACCCGTACAAGCACTTCCCTTTATCGAACGGGTACTTCAACTGACACCTAATAGCTCCTATGGGTATCGCTTAAAAGGTCAAATTCTTCAGCAGATGGGCCTGAAAGATTCGGCTCTCGCTTGCTACAAAAAAGCGGTCGATGTTACCACTGACGACTTTGTGGCGTGGGAATCGCAACGCGAACTGGAAGGCAAACCGAGCTGGCAAGCACTGGCTCCCATTCCCCCTATCGATTCGATAATGCCCAAAGCACTCTACTGGGCAGACTCTATTGGCGAAGCGGTAACGGTTCTATCCTATTATGATGATATTATTCGCTATCCCAGTAAGGCTTCGAGAACGCGAACCTATTTCGTGGTTCACCTTGCAGACCGCAAATCTATCGAGGAGTGGCAGGAGTATGTGGTTGGTTCGGGGCGGCCTCGCGGCTTAACGATCCTTCAGGCGCTCACACTAAAAGCAGACGGACGCAAAATCCCCGCCGATCGCAACGATGCACATATTGTGTTCAAATCGCTGGAACCGGGCGACAACATTCTTGTAGAGTACACGCAGGAAGAGCGCACTGGAGCGGGCATGACCGGCATGATCTACGGGGAACAGAAGTTTAGTTCTTCCATTCCGGCATTTCAGCAGAACCTTCGCTTTATAACTCCTGTGAACGACACACTCCCCTACCGCGTTTCGGGGATTGTTCCCACCCCAACAACACGAATCGACGACGGATTTCGCATTACCGAGTTTCAAGTGGACAAAGAAAATAGCATAGACTCGGACGATCAGTTCCAGCCCGATGATTACGCCGGCATGAACAAAATTATCTATTCCGATTTCACCAGCTGGAATCAGATTGCCCGGTGGTATAATCACCTTTCCGCTCAGAAAGGGGAAATCAACGGAACCATTCAGGGAATTGCCGATTCACTCTTTGCGGGAATCACCGACGATGGCGAAAAAATCCGCCGGACTCACCACTATATAACCAAAAATATCGCCTACAGCTTCGTGCCGTTCCGTCAATCGGGATGGATTCCTCAGAGTACGTCGGAAATTCTCGCCACCCGCATCGGCGATTGCAAAGATATGGCCCTTTTGGGAAGAACACTTCTTCGACTGGGCGGAATATCCGCCGAATTAGTATTAGTAAACACCGGTTTAGCTGAATATATCGACAACTCATTTGTGGGGCCCAATTTCGATCACGCCATTCTCGCCGCAACGCTCAAGGGATCAAAAATCTATATCGATTTAACCTCGAGCAATGCTGCGGTCGATGCACTTCCTGTGGCGGATCAGGGAGCTATGGCCCTACTTGTCACAGACACAACCACTTCACCGCTCATGCTTCCTGTTGAAACAGCGGAGAGTAGAAAAGTAATTCGCGAAACAGATATAACCTTGTCCGAAGACGGTTCGGTGACGATCAAAAGTAATTCGGAAAAGAGTTCTGTCTTTGCCACAGAGATGCGCAACTCCTATCGATTTGGTTCGCAACGCGATCGAATCAGTTATATGCAGAAACTTCTTCAGGAAGAGAACAAATCGGTCACCGTTGATTCGCTTACCTTTACCGGACTGGACACACTGGGCGAATCGGTTCAGTATCGCACGGTCTATCGCATAGAAAACGGCGTTTCGCTAGGAGTGAACACGGCACTGTTCCGCGTTCCCTTTGCGGAACAGATTCGCAGTTCACGTTTCCCCGCAATTGCTTCGCGAACAACTCCAATCTCGTTGAAACAGTTTTGGCTTTGGAACTCCTTGCAAAAAGGGAGTGTCACAATCACCTATCCGAAAACGTGGAAACTCTCGGGGAAATTGGAAGATCAGATCGTTTCGTATAACGATTCATACTACTCTTTGAAAATCAAGCACGAAGGGAACAAGATCACCTTCTCGCGCGACGCACTGCTCAATTTTACCGGCATCTACACGGTGGATCAGTTTAAGCCGATTCACGAGTTCATGAGCAAGGCGATGTTAGCTGACAACGTAGAACTGATTTTCAATAAATAGCGTCCAAACTGGTGCGGATGTACGCTCTGTACATCCGCTCACTACCACTGATATTCTCGTTTTTACTCTGCTTCGACATGATGTATTTTTCTCTTCAGAGGAGATACCATGAGCAATACATTGGAACCATCTGACTTTCCTGCGGATATACAAATAGCAATCCCTGCCTATAAAGCTGAACGGGAATTGCAATCCTTTCTTCCTGATCTTCTTGCCGTGGTTCCCGCCGCACAGATTTGTGTACTCATCGATGGCGTGTTCGATTCATCCCAAGAAATATGCTCTCGCTATGGCGTTGAAACAGTCGTTCACGAGATAAATCGCGGTAAAGGTGCGGCGTTGATGTCGCTCTTTACTCACCTCGCCCCACGTTGTTCTTGGATAATCACCATGGATGCGGACGGTCAACATCTTCCGACTAACTTGGTTCAGTTTATTGCAAAAATCCGCGAAGTGAATAGTTCCTGCGCAATTATCGCGGGATTTCGCAATCGACGGGGAAGTTCGATGCCACTGGCGCGGCGCTTTTCAAACTGGTCAACTTCGCGGGCTATTTCTCTGATCACAAAACAGAACATATTCGATTCGCAATGTGGCTATCGCGCCTACAGATCAGAAACAGCTGCGGCGATTCCCTGTCAGTTCACTCGCTTTGAAATGGAATCAGAAATTCTGATTCGCGCGTCAGTTCAGGGTTACACAATTGAAAACGTCCCCGTTTCTACAGTGTACAACGGCGGGCCAAGTCATATTTCTCATGTAAAAGATACCCTTCGATGGATTCGGGCAGTTCTTGCCACGATGCGATCAGTACACTCAGGTGAAAGGTAACCAGTGTCAGGTAAAAGCTATACAGAACATAGTATTTCGCTGCGCAATCTCATCAATCTCATTCGTTCGATGGGAACAATTTCTGAACGAACTATTTCCGCGATAGAATCAGTTCCGCGCCACCTCTTTGTCACCGAAGCGCTGTGGCACAAAGCCTACGAAGATATGACACTTCCTACGAGCGATGGCCAGACAATTTCTCAGCCCACTATTGTGGCGCGCATGACAGAACTACTCGATGTGCAGAGTGGTATGAAAGTTCTGGAAATTGGCACTGGTTCAGGATATCAAGGTGCAATTTTAGCCCAACTGACCAAAAATGTATTCACTATCGAACGAATTGGTTCACTCGCCGCAAAAGCACGCCAGCGGTTCCGAGAGTTGGGACTCAATACGGTGATCTGTCGCGAAGGAGATGGTACAAAGGGTATTCCCGACAAAGCGCCGTTTGACCGAATCATTGTAACAGCCGGAGCACCGGTGGTTCCCGATTCACTGTTAGAACAGCTTGCGATGAATGGTAAAATGGTGATCCCCACCGGCCCACGTGAAGGGCAAGTGTTGGAACGCTACACAAAAACAGCCACAGGAATTGTCCACGAACAGTTTGAACCGCTTCTCTTTGTCCCACTAATCGGCGACGAAGGATGGAAACAGTAAGTCCAGTCTAAATAGTTTGTCCTGAAATGATTTTGGATGATTGTGAAAAAAGTCGGCTATGTACCCTTTAGCTGTGGGAAATTTTAAAATCCGGTTTTTTATTTCGATATAGCGCATCTGCTTCACTGTTATTTCAACATCAAAATACAAATGCAATTGCGTTTCTTCTGGGCGTTCCGCCGCTACGCGTCG
>JAIFMU010000143.1 GCA_020048285.1 bacterium
AGTAGTCAAAAAGTCCAAGTTGCATCTGGCACCTCCATGGTATGAAAATACCTTATGCACAAGGAATTGTATTTTTAGAGATGCCCTAAAGTCATGAGCTGACAACGCACAGAATATCGAGATTGCCAAAGCCTCTTCTGCGATCCACCCTTCACCGAGAAGTTCGATGGCCCGAAGTGGTTCCATTCCCCGTCGATGACACTCAACTGCAAGGTCAACAGCTTTGGTTGTTTCTTCGTAGTCAACAGACTTTCGTGTGATTGCAGCTGCTAACTCAATTGATTTCATGAGATCTTTCCCATTCACCAGTTCACAAATCACAGCCGCCAAAAATCCACCGGTAATCTGCCCCGTCGGATGGCCATGAGTAATCGCCGAGACTTTCACTCCGTACTCAAACGCAAGTTCAGCAGTATGACCAAGTGAAGCAGCATAGAGTCCGCACGGAGCGGTTCTCATGACACTTCCACACCCTTTGCTTCCATTGCGACTGTTCATGGTTCCCAGCGAAAGAATGCAGGTTCTTCCCGGGGCCCGTTCACTGAACAGTTGGCGGTGCGTAATCAGCCATCCATCGAGTTCATCGATCTTCGGGCTCTTGAGATTCTGTGTTTCTAGCCAGCGATGGTACGCGTGTTCTACGCATCCGGTGTGGGACCCAATTCCGCGAAGTGATCCTCTAACTAAACTGCGTAACATCCCTTCGGCAGTGAAAAGCGTCATCTGCGTATCGTCGGTGATCTTACCAATGCCACCATAAGCAGGTGCATAGTTCGTGATTCCCCGTGATCCGAACTGGCGTATAATTTCCTCTTGCGAAAGAAACTCCACCGGAGCTCCCAGTGCATCACCGATTGCTCCGCCGAGCAGGCAGCCGGTGTATTTGTCGAGATTATTCATGAGAGAGTGGTTTTCGCGTGGCATAGTAGCTCCTTGATTAGTTGTTCAATGCTAATATATTCGCCGAGTCGAAATTTAAATGTTCCGGTTTGGATTAATTATCCTGCACCATATCCGCCAACTCTTTCGGTTCCACTGAAACAACCGCTTTACCCCAGCTTCGAATCCATGATGCAAGTTCTTCATTGACCAGAACACTCATGGTAAGTGTATTTGTTTGCTCATCAAAGTGAGACGAATGATGCCATTGGCGACTGCTCACAATTGCAAGAGTATTACTATCTCCATTGTCAGTAGAAAACCGAATCGCCACATCCTGTTTGTTACCATGGATAAAAATGCCAAAACAGTCCGAGAGTTGCTGGTCAAATTCGGAAGTATCACGGGGAGTAAAGTTCTCTTTTCCATCGGTGACAGATCGTACTCGAAGCAGGTTGTAAATTCTAAATCCTTTCCCCACCTCGGGATTGAATGCCAGAAGGTAAAAGGTGTTGTCAAAGAGAATCAGCCGATGAGGTTCCAGTTTTTGCAATTTTTGTATACCGTGCCACGGACTTTCATAGGTGATCGTTACCAAACTTCTGCTGGTGCAGGCAGAAATTAGAGCATCGAGATGGTTATTTACATGATTGTTCTGGTAGTCATAGGTTCCGCGTGTTTTAATCTGGAACGGTGAACTGTTGTCATGGGTTTCACCGGCAATGTTTTTCAGCTTGAAACAGAACTCTTTGAGGTTATCAAGCCCCTTTTTAAGATCCGTATTTTCGAAATAGTCAAAGAGCGATGAAGCTAGGAGAAGCGATTCTATCATTTCCGGTTCAATCTGAGGATTCATCATAAGAAGCATCTTTTCTTTGGCTTCCTTTGAGTCACGGAGACGATACAGATGCTCTTTGGAGGTATCATCAATATCGAGAATTCCCCGGTTCTCCAAGGACTCACAGGTTCGTCGAACGGTAGCTCGAAACGAAGTGTCGCGGATGTCGTTACTATGAAAATTTGCACGGTGATATTGAACATCCTCTGATCGAATCAAATTGGTCAACGTAATACCGTCACTTCCTACTTCCATGACTTTTCGAAGAACAATTATTTCAAGGGCACGAGCTTTGGTTGAATCGATATCAGAACGCTGTTTGTTGTGTTTCACAGGAGCCTCCACTTCAGTTTCGTTTAAGATACATACTGATCGTTACATCAAATGTAACAACGGAGGATTATCTTGAAAACATCAATACTAAGGGGAAGGACAGATATGAAAGCCGTTTGCATTATTGATTTTGAAAAGCATGAAAAGAGTAACATGAGACGGGAAAATGAGGGTGCCTGTGAGGAGGTTCCTCTTGAATTTTACGGAGTATGGTTCGCAGGAACTCTCTGGCTCTCTCTTAAAGATAAATTCGGTGATGTGTTGAACAAGAGAGCAAATGCATTTATAGTACCGGACCAGAATGTTCATGGAAGACCGGTTCTTCCTGATGGAATTCATGAACTTACTACCTACGGCGAACCGTGTCGGCTCTACAAATGGACAGCTCAGGGATATCATCGTGGGTTGGTGGTGCTTGCGGATGACGAAAAAGCAAATGCAATGGCTTTAAAATACTACGAAAGTACAACATGGAGTTGGATTCTTAAAGATACTTTGAGTGTAACATGAAAGCGGTTCAATACTATCAACATCTGGATCGAAATAGCAGGGAGAAAGGTAAATACTATGGGCGATACCAAAATGATACGCGAATATATTATGGGAACATTTGAGGATATAGCTCTCCCTCCTGAAGAAACATCTGTTTTTACGGGATTTGAAAGGCTTGATTACCACCTTGGAGGAATCAGGGCGGGTGAACTTATCGTTCTTGCTTCACTGCCGGGAATGGGGAAAACGACACTTGCACTCTCATCAATAATGAATATGATTGAACGATTTAAAAAGAGTGTTCTCTATTTCTCCCTTGAATCAACAGCCAAAGAGATTCTAAAAAAGTTGTTGTCGATCGACGCACAGGTGCCTTATTCAAAAATACGCGACAACACATCCCTTACTGGTGATGAATTGGCACGGCTTAGTACCAGCGGTGATAAACTGAACAGTATGCCTTTACATATTAACGAAAGGTTCGGATTAAGCACTGACGAAATTCGAGCCGAATGCATTGCAGTCAAAAGTAAGACAGAGTTAGATGTGGTCTTTATCGATTGCATACAGCTAATTGAAGGGGCACTATCCAAAGAAGCGATCAAGATGGTTCTCAGAGAAATAAAAGGGATCGCTAAAGAGTTGGAAATTCCGGTAGTCGCATTATCTCAACTTTCTCGTCGGAACAAAAAAAAATATGCACCACTGAGAATTTATCTACGAGATTATGTAATCGAGCAATTTGCTGATACCGTTTTGTATCTGCATCGCGAAGCATATGATATGGATGAATATCACGAGAGCTTCAAAGAGGCTTCAAAGTTTGCGGAAATTGCGATTGGCAAGAGTAGAAACAGTCGGACTGATTGCGTTCCTATATTTTGGGGTGAATTGATTTGTAGATACTCCGATATTCCGGTAGAGGAATTATATCTTGATCTTGATGAGATTTTTTAGCTCAGTTTGGGAACACAAGGAAAAGGCATGAGAAATCCGGAAAGAGTTGAACGCATTTTGAAACTGATCCTGAGTATCTGGATTCAAAACCCAGATCTTCGCTTCTTTCAGCTGATTTATAACCTTCAACAAGAGTATTCCGAATTGCATAATGGCGTCGGAAAAGTGATTGAGGTTGATTCTGATGCAAGTCAGCAGGTCGGATTTGATCTGTTTAATCTGGAAGATGATCAGGTTGAACCGTTTTTAGAAGAGTATTTGAGAAAACTCAATAAGCAAAAGAGGTAGAAATGACCCAAGAAGAAAATCTGCTCAATCGTATTTCAAGTCTTATGAAAACCTACTCATTAATGCGAAAGCATTCGGGTGTTGAGTTTAACATTTTTGAAATCCTTCTGATTGTACACTATGAAGTTACGACCCATTCCCGTATGATTGCAGAACTGCTTAATCCAGCGGGTACTCATGGTCAGGATGATTTGTTTCTAAAACTGTTTTTGAATGAGTTTGCATCTAAACAGTTCGAATTTGATACAATCGGTGCTACGGTCGAAGTAGAAAAATCAGTTGGAGAAACCACTGAAACAACAGGTGGTCGAATCGATATCATTATCAGCCGAATCAGCTCCTTCGCTACTATAATTACGCGATAAAATCGGGGCGTGATTTTGAAATTATCTACCTAACACTGTATGGAGATGCAGTCAACGATAAGGCTTCGGGCGGGAATGAATTTGTTAAAGCGTGTGTATCCTGTAACTCGTACAAGGAAAACACTATTCGCTGGCTTGAAGAGTGTCGGAACAGATCGGCTACTAAACCGGCGGTTCGAGAGATTATTACTCAGTACATCGACACAATAAAGGAACTTACTGGCACTTCAATTTATGAGGATGAAAACATGGCAATTGCAGAAGAGATTATGAAATCGCCGGAGAATATCGCCGCATTTTTCAAACTGTTGGAATCTCAGAATGCCGTGAGAGACGCAGTTCAGAAAAAGTTTGTGGAACAGATCGAAATGGTTGCCAAGGAATTTGGTTTCTTTGTAAAAGTCCCAGCCGATTTGAACCAACAGTATGCAGATATCGAATTTAGACTCAACGAATCATCGCCATTCTATTTCCAGTTTCAGTTTGCTGGATCAAATATGCGGGATCTGGAATATGGTATTCTTCACCACTTGGACCAAAAACCGTCGGATGAGCAGGTGAAAAAGATCCAAGAAGTGTTCAACATGGTATTTGGTGAACAAAAATGTAAATGGCCGAATGAGTACAACTGGGTATCATTTACACAATGGCTTCCATATAGAAGTAGATGGGATTCCAACGACAGGGCTCTAAAGATCTGTGACGGCACTTTTGCCAAAGACCTTCGAGTTTTACTTTCTCAAGCGAGAGAAATTCTTGAAAATCAGGGATATGATCAATTAAAGAGTGTTTGCAAGAAAGAATTATAATCTCAATGAAAGGGATCAAGATGTCGTATGTGATGAGTGAAAAAGTAAAAGGGTTGTATGCTCAACTGATTGAGCAGTTCAAACCAACCCATGGTAGTGATTGTGGTGTGTTCGTTACGCACAAAGGCTCAACCCTTCCAGAGAAGCATATTCTTTTTGTTGGTAGGGAAACAAACGGAATTGGGACTTCATTGGAAGAACTAAAATCCCTACCTTATGCTTATATGGAGGCAGATGTTACAGAAGGTCATCTTGATTGGCTTGTTGATGGTTCATACAGCTATTCAACTTCTCCATTTTGGAGAACAGTTGGAAAGACAGCTTCAGAAGTTTTTGACAAAGAGTATGATGGCTCAATTTTCAATTCAGTTTCATGGGCGAATCTTTATCGTGTTGCGATGTGTGAAAAAGATGGGCGAATCAATGGCTCAATGAAAGACGCACAAAGAAAACTTTGTGCTGACCTTCTGATAGAAGAAATCAGAGAGTTAAAACCTTCTGCGATGGTTTTTCTCACTGGTGACTGGTTAGATTCTTTCTATGATGGTGATAAAGAGTGGTCAAAACTCGGTTACATCCAAAATTTCACAGATGAAAATTGCCCTCTGTATATCGGCAAATTTGACTTCAATCTCGGAGATGGTTTGGTAATCCCGACAATCGTAGTGCCCCACCCACAGGGGAAAAAAGAGGAAGATATTCTTCCTCATGTTGTAGAGTATGTAAAATCAAAATTTAATAACTAATCTCTAACCAAAGGAACCGGAATGGCTCAGAAATTTTACTGCAAATGCTGTGGACAATCATTCTCTTCAATTAAAGATCTTGTAAATGGACCAACTTGCGTTAAGAGTCCGAGCAAAAAACATGAACTTTATGAAGGTGCAGAAAAAACGAAATACTTTTGCAAATGGTGTGGACAATCATTCTCTTCATTTAAGGACCTTGTAACGGGACCTACTTGTGTTAAAAGCCCGACCAAAAAACATGAGCCGGCACTCTAAGTATTTTTAGACTTTGACAATCCCAAGGCGGTGGAAATTCCATCGCCTTTTCCACAGGAGATTCCATGCGGTTAGTTTGCATATCCGACACACATAATCAGATTCACAAGTTTGAGTTTGCCATTCCCGATGGCGATGTGTTTCTGTTCACCGGTGATCTGTCGGGAACAAGTCATGACTGGTGCGGTTTGAATCTGTTCAATGATTTTCTGAACGGACTTCCTCACCGGCATAAGGGCATCTCTAAAAATACAATTCCTTGTGCATAAGGTATTTTCATACCATGGAGGTGCCAGATGCAACTTGGACTTTTTGACTACT
>JAIFMU010000001.1 GCA_020048285.1 bacterium
CGGTCAACGAACCACATACGAATATGGATTCTGATCGTTGGAACAGTTTTGTCCCGTCGCTGATTAGCACTATTCGAACAACAAATCCATCGCGTCCGATAGTGATCGGAACCACCGGTTGGGGTGGCATTTCGGGACTGCAAAGCCTCACACTTCCCAAAGACCCCAATCTTATCGCCACGATTCACTACTACCTTCCTTTTGAATTTTCTCATCAGGGAGCAGAGTGGGTCACCGGTTCCGATGCATGGCTTGGAAGAAAATGGCATGGCGACTTGATCGAAAAGCACGCGATTAAAGTGGACATCGAAGAGATCACAGCGTGGAGTACCGCGAACAAGGTCCCGGTCTTTATCGGTGAATTTGGTTCATACTCCAAGGCGGATCAAGAATCGCGTCTTCGATGGACACATTACTGTTCTCGTCTTTTTGAATCGTACAAACTGCCTTGGGCCTATTGGGAATACAGTCAAGGGTTTGGGCTCTTTGATCCGATTGCTCAGGCGTGGCGCCCAGGTCTCGTGGACACACTCCTTTCAAATGATACAAAAACACTTACTGAAGACACTTCGTCTGTAGTGCTTGGCGAAGAAATACTCACGAATGGAACATTCACCAGTAAAACGGGATGGTTTCACAACGTATACAACGGCGCAACTGCAACTTGCCAATTTACCCCTAACGGAGCGGTTCATTCCGTGAGTAAAGTAGGTAGCGATTTTTACAATGTACAACTCCTCCAGTCTGGAGTTACGCTAGAAAAAGGGAAGCGATATCTACTATCACTCACATTTAATTCAGCCGATGCCGTGCAGGTTTCAGTAGGTGTTATGCGAAAAGACTACAGCTCGATTGCCGCTTCGGGGACGGTTGCATCTTCCGTATCAGACAAAACAATAGACCTACTTATTACACCTGTGGCAGATGAACAAAATCTCACGATTTCAATTAATCTCGGCTACAGCAGCGGTACAATTACTCTGAAAAAATCGTCATTGCGACTCTACGAACCAACAGATATTGCAACACGTAAACCCACACTTTTCCGAAGTCCAGTAGAGTTCCAAGGCAGGACTATTTCGATTGCAAAAACAAACAGCGAAACGGCAGAAATAAAACTGTTCTCTGCACAAGGAAAACTAATCCACACAGCGCAAATCCCTGCCGGCCAAAGCCAATGGCATGTCCCCTCCTCTTTGGCAAACGGCTGGTATGGCGTGATAGTCAAAACTCAGAACGGCATACTTTTCAAAGGCGCTTCGATCTTTACTGAGAACAAATGAACAGTACATCGCAGAAAGATAAAAAGGCGCTATTAAGCGCCTTTTTGTATTGAAATAACCGAACATGGGGCTACACTTTTTGGTTTTTCAACTCCACCGCATGTATCACCTGCGTTCCGAGCTGACGCGTATTCAATGACCGCTCCATACCGTTAAACAGTTGAATATCAAGTTCAACTGCTATCTTTTGAAGAACCTGCTTTGCCGGAACAACTGCATTTCCATACAGATCGACTTCCATATCGCCATTTTCCAATTCTCGGATAGTGTAATCTTTGTAGATCACAGAACGCACAACACGTATGTCGACTTTCTCTTCCGGCGAAGGAAGAAGCGACTCCAAAGGAATGATTAATTTATTACCTAAATGGTGAGTTACATACTCTGCGAGCTCTTCCACAGATGCATCGAGAAGCGAATCGATTTCCAGTTCATCACTATTAAAAAAGAGAACCGCTACCCTATCGGCACTTTCGAGCTGTTCTCGCGTCACGTTTATTTCGCCGGAGATCTCCGTGCCCACAATACACTGTACTTGGTATCGTTCACCATAGCTTCCCACCACGCAATATCCCGCCGTATCAGGGTCATTGACGAGTTGACCGTTACAGTTAATCGCCGTGAAAATACGCCCAATGCGAATAACCAAGTGTTCAAGATCGCGCGGCGATACTCCCCATTGCAATTCCCGTTCAAACCAGCGCAGTGTTTCATCCAGCGCCCGTATCTGTTCTATCTGTGTCATAGCCATAGAGTACTCCTCGATAATTACCCTGTTCAGTGTACGTTTCTGCACTAAAAATGTGAAGTCTTTTTACATGCAGCAGATCTCAAGGGTGAAAACGAGCCCCATCCGTGTAATCAAAATTAAAAATACAACAAAATTAAAATCATTTAAAAACATTGACTTACACAAAAATTCGTAATCACAAAACAAAAAATACAATGCACAACAAAACTTTTCGAGGTAGATTACTAATAACAGGAGCACCCTATGAACATGTATATCTATGACGATTATCGACTCTACCTAAAGGAACGGTACGATGCCATTCAGAAAGAACGGTGGTTTTCGTGCCGCAAATTCGCCGAACGGGTGGGATTTTCTAATCCCGGATATATGGGCGATGTCATTGCCGGTCGGCGATTGCTCAGCAGCAGCGCTACAGAAAAACTGGCACAATTCTTTGGACTAACCGCCGCAGAAAAAAGTTTTTTTGATCTGCTGGTAGCCTATGGAAATGAAAAATCGCCCAGTGGAAAAGCTCTGCTCTATCGCCAGATTCAGGCGAAACGGAACCGTTCTCGATTTGCTCAGGTGGATGGCAACTACTACAGCGATTTTCGTTACCCACTCATTCGCAATGCTCTGCAGGTAATCGCATTCCGTGGTGATTACGAATCTCTCGCAAAACAACTCCGCATTACAATTTCAACTAGCGACCTGAAACGGATCATTCGCAATCTCTGTGCATGGGGAATTGTTGATCAAACAAGCGACGGTCTCTACCAGGTCACCGACCGCTTTGTCGAACCAGAACCGTCGCTCACGGGACAGATGAAACAACTTCACCGCGACTGGATTCACCTCGGAGAAAAAGCATTGGAAGAGCTTCCCCGCGAACAACGACATGTCAGTTCACAACTCATGGCGGTCAGTGAATCTACAGCCGCAAAAATTCGCGAGAATATTGAACAGTTTCGCGATACACTATGGAAACTAGTGGAAAATGATTCAGAAACAGCTTCAGAGCTGATTCAACTGAACATACAGTGTTTTCCTCACCTGAAATCAGGAGCAAAACGATGAAACTACTCATAGCTATCCTCCCCTTACTCATACTTTCCTGCGGGAAATCCCCATCTGTCGCTGGTGGCGGAGATGACTTTCCATCCATGATTTCCATTTCTGCAGAACAGCTTGCAACAACGTTGAACGGGGAAAATCTCGCCGACAATCCGCAGTCGTTTTCACCTTCGATTGGGCCGGTTCTGAAAAATCGCAGCCGAGCAGTTTCGATCTCCGGTGATACCCTCATTGTTGATACGATGAGAATTATAGACGGCGATTCAGCCCGAGAAATCTACTACATACCGCTGGAAAGTACCGCTTCGATTTACAAGATGAAACGGATTCAGTATAGTTCAAAGGGGATAGACACCCTTATCATATCCGATGCTGATGGCGATGGGAAGATCTTTAATCCTCTCGTATCTCCTATGAGTATCCAGATTCAATCATACGGAATCAACCGCGGTGTGTGGTGGTATCGCGGTGTTGACAGGGAGAATCTCGATCTGAAACGTTTTTCCTATCAGTATAACCGCGGATCAATAGACTGGTATCGACCAAGCGGAGATTCATTGGCGAGCGAAGGGGACACGGTGCTGTGCCGGATTGTGAACGTCCCCGATTCGATTGATATGAAAAGCATAGCCGTGGGAACCGCCGCAAATCTCGAAAATGATCTCATTATGTCACTTTCACTGCGATCATTCCGCAAGGGAACATCCCTTTCTCTGGCGATTGTTCCCGAACAGCCAACCCGATATCGTTCGCTTTTTCAGAAAGGAACAGTATCCCTGAGTGCAAATCGAAACGATACGACACTGATTTTCACCGGCCAATTTGATGAAAAAACATTTTCTATAACTGATGGTTCGGGTAAAACCCACCTATTTGATCGAAACGGAAATTCTCTTGAAAGGGGAACCTTATGAAACGAATGATGACAGCGGCAATCGCATCACTAGTTATGATGAGTTGCACAAATCCAACCACCGAGGAACAGACCAACGGCTCTAACTCGACCAAATTGAACGAACTGGATGGCTATGTTTCCATGGCGCAGAACATGGAAGAGCCAAAGACAAACGACAATCGCGAACTTCTCAATGGTTCAATACAGGGATTTGCAGGTAAATTAGGAACGCGAGCGACCACAGCGGGCGTTGATTCCACCATCTCGGAATATTACAATTCCAATGCTAAAACGTGGGTGAGAATTTCTAAAGAGGCGACTCCGGCAGAGTGGCTTTCACTTATCGCGGCAAATCCAGAGAAGTTCCGCTTTAGCGAATATCTCACCAATTTTATCGACACCGAAGAGACAGGCAAGGTCGTTTCCGGTGTTCGTCAGGCAGAACTGTCGGCGACGTACAACACCACCGATCTGCAAAATCCGAAATTTGAAATCACCGGCATCAACAACTGGTCATTTATCGGCAAAGAGGTGCGCACCTGGGGTGAAGTGGTTCTCGAAGATTCGGTGAAGGGAAAAGTAACCTATGACGATCCACAGCTCAGTTCGCTGAAACCGGGGAAATCAACGCTCTGGGTGAAAAATCTGAAAAACAGCGACACCACACTGATCGTGGTCGATTCTCTGGACGATATAAAACATATCCAGTACGGCAAAGGGTTGTTCTACCAAGCGGTAAACAAACTGGAGTTCAACTACAATTTTGAAATTATCCACAAAAACAGCATCAATCCCGAAGAACCGTACAAGCGGTATCAGGATAACGAAGCGAAACTGACCTACATTCTCCCCACGCCGCAGTTGGACAAATTTGACTCGCTGGCCGTGTCGATCCACTATCACTATGAAGGTATTCGCCACAACCGCCACATCGAAATTCGCAATGCCGCCAACGATTCACTTCTGGTAGAAGCGACGGGGAATGTGGAAAAGATCGCGAAGAAACTTTCCACGTGGAGTGTCAAAAAGTATCAGTAAGAAAAAAAATGAGTCTATGCAAAAGGCAGTCCGACGGGCTGCCTTTTTGCGTCTACTCATATAACGATTGATACCACGACATTTTTGTAGAGACAAGGCCAGCCTTGTCTTTCGGAGACAACGCAGGCGTTGTCTGTACGATGAAAATCCCATGTCGTGAAATCACCCGTCTTGAGAGTATGTCAATCAGTTTGAGAATGATCTGAGAAGGAGCGTATCACGCCATTTTTTTGATACTCCGTGGTTACTCGGCAAATGGTATTTCCAACGGATTTGACAGTAAAAAGGAGATGCGATTAAGCATCTCCTTGAAAACAATTTGGTGGTGTGGGAACGAGTAATGCGGGTTACCCCATCACCAACCCAACCAGTTAATTCTGCTCCAGATTTTCTACATCAATTTTATCTTTATCTCGACCAGTAGCTCGTTTATTGCGAATGAGGTTCAACTTTGATATCACAGGAATCTTTAATTCGTCAATTTCTACAATTTCTTTTCCTTCAGATGCCTCTTCAAAAGTAAGACCATCAATTTCTGTAATGATATCAATTCTTCGAGGGGCTACACCAATTTGAAGTATTATTCCGGGTTTTTCAAAATCTAAAACAGAAATGCCACTAAGAGGAGCACCAAATTCTTCAAGTGTTTTTATTATGAATTGAGCATTTTCCGCATCCGGTTTTACAAAAATATCGATATCACCAGTTGCACGAGGAAAACCGTGAACGGCAAGTGCGTAGGCACCGATCAGAAGGAATTCAACCTTGTTTTCGAGTAAGAGAGACAACATCTCTCTGTAATCTTGATTGAGCATCAAAACCTCCTGTGAATGAATAAATTTCTTGTGTTAAATCCCAAACATAAAGGAGTGCATCCTTTTTACTGAGATGTGCAATTTCTTCAACATTTGATTTAATCATCTTGCTGACTGAAATGACCGATCTATTTAGTTTCATACATCCTCCTCAGACTATACTTCCAAAATACAACGAGAACCGCTACAAAAGAAAAGGAGATGCGATTAAACATCTCCCTTGAAATATAGTCAGTTTTTGGTTTGGTGAGCCGGAGACTCACGGGAGAGCATGACTAGCGGGGAGACACTAGTCAAGAGATAATCTACTCTATCGTCCGAACTTCTTTAAAAATTCATTGCACGAAAGCTAAAATATTTCGGTAATTTACTCAATTCGCAAAGAAGAATTATTGATGAACCAAACGGTTTTTGCTTCGCCATGATTTCTTCCCCAAAACCTATCTTTGATCTCGAATTATTGGGCTTTCCTAGAATTTCGGCGGTCACGATTTTCGAGCGGTTCGGAAATCAAAAATCCTATCAATCACTTTCTTGTCAACTACTTCTATTTATACGAACGAATATATCTTTAGTAACTCTTACCATCGTAATAGTTGAAAGAAAAGGATTAGTATGTATTTGAAACAAATTCTAATGGTCACTATTTTCTATCTCGTTTTATCTTGCAATAATACTTTTGAACCACATAAAAAATCTGATATTGCAGGGGTTTGGAGAAGTGTTCATGTCGACAGGAATACCAACACAACGATTATAGGAATTAATGATTCGATTTGTAACATTAGATCTTTTTCAAGTAATAGTTGTAGTACATTTTATGACAACAACTTTCCTGTCCACATTTCTGACTATGATAGCGCCTATATAAGTGATACGATAATAGTATTTAGTCCCACCAGTGGCAAACATATAAAAACAGGTGAAATTCGCAAATATCCATATTCACTAAAAGACGATACATTAAAGATTACTCTAAAAGATTACACCATGTACTACGTTCGATATGTAGAGAGTTTCCCGCCGGTAGAATGGGAGAGATATTCCCAGGCGGTAGATTCTATCGAAGTTACTGGAAGCTGGATTGCATATAAAGCATCAAATGATAAAAAATTTTTAATCAATCTTACATTCAATAACAATAATAAATATCTTGAAATTATACAGAATTATGAAATTGGTACACCATATTATAAAAATGCATTCATTCCTGATACCAGTACGGGAATTTGGACTATAAAAGATGGGCAATTGCACATAACCTACGATAGTTCAAAAACATCCCATAAACATTCATACGAGATTTCTGATGATACTCTTACTTTTGATATTTGGGATAAGGTGTCAGGATACAAATTTTTTAAAGCGCCATACAAAATCGACAAAAATTCTTGGATACTATATAATAAATGCAATTCAGCCCTCACTGGGAACTCGATTTTAGATATTGATATCACAAATCAGGAAAAATGGATTGCAGAAGGAAATGGAGCCGGTGTAGTTGTATTTAGAAACAATACTTGGGAGCGCTATGACACATCAAATTCTCCAATCCCAAGTAATTCCATTTCATGCATTCGATCAAATAATGAAAATGTTACATGGTTTGGTACCACACAAGGTGTTGCGTCTTTTCATAATGGCCAGTGGAATGTGTATGACAGTTCTGACTATTTACTTAAAAGCAATATGGTAACTGATATTGAGATAGATAGAGACGGCGACGTATGGATCGGAACAGGAGCGGGAATTGCTCGATATGATGGTCTAAACTGGTTTAATTATAACTATGCGAATACTGGTATATTTACAAGTGAATGGGCAGATGATCAAGCTGTAAGATCTATTTCTGTCGATAGTACAAATACAATATGGTTTGCATCGAGCTCATCCATTATCACGTATAACAAGAACCTTTCAATCTGGACAACCTATACAAGTATTGGCTATCTGCCAGTTATCTACGATATTGATAAAATCATTGCAACAAAAGATGGTATGTGGTTTGGTAATTTCTCCCATGGCATTGCTACATACTTACACTCAGATGGCAAAAGTACTGTATTCAACAGTAGTCAAAATTCTCCAATAAAGGGTTCCATTACAGATATGACTAACGACAAAGATGGCCGCGTTTGGTTTAGTACTTATGCAGGGCTATTAGGGTTTGACGGCAGGAAATGGATACTTTTAGACAAGCGTACATCTAGTATCCCATCAAATAATATAACCGCGGTTGTTAGTGATGATAATGGTAAAATTTGGATTGTTTCGGGTGAACATTATCATCCAAATGATAGATGGCTTGTTGAATATAACCCACTGTAAAAACTGTAGTGTTATTGCCTCGCAATTTCAGCATGTATTAAAATGTAAAGGACGCTTTATGTATAAATTGACACCCATACTAATTTTCTTTTGGCTATTAACGTCTTGTAAGCCAGAAATTGTAAACCCCGACAATTTCGCGGAAAAGATCCCAACAACAGTAGATTCAAGTTTTGTTGTAAGGTTGTATCGTGATTCAACTTGCACAATTCCACACCCCCCTGTCTATGAGGACACAACATGTGTCTTTGATGAAAATGGAACTCATATTAAGGATAGTATCTCCTGGCCCAGAGGGTTTCCCCAATACCTAACATTTCATAGTTGGCCAAATACTTTTTACATGGTCAAAGAATACAAAAATGGTAATCTCAGAAATGATACAGGGCTGGTACTGTCAAAAGACTCGACCATAATTTGGTCTCGTGATAGCCTTGAACATCTTTCAAACGGGGTTATCATAGTTCATCCCAAAGACACTATTGAGTACATCGCAAATTGGCTTTACGAAAATTGCGCTTTTTATGATATCAAGGACGTTTTTATGGTCTCACTGTTTGACTTCCGTTATAAAAAGCAATTTATTGGTAATACAGACATTGACTATTTCATCAGAGCTAAAGACTCTGAATTTATTGAGGACATTGGCACTATTACGATTAGAAATGAATATTACACGACTATCACCGATAATTTAGGGAAGTTGCCACTTGGTTATGACTCATGTTTTTATCTAGGTGATTCGCGCACCCAAAAGCTAAAGGTTATACATGATAGCATGTTAACATCAAGCTCTATTCTATTCAATTGGGATTCTTTACCTGATGCAGATACAAATTCAGTACGAATTAAAGGGTACAATTCTAGATATCCAAGTTACTCAAAATGATATGATGGATTATTGTGAAATCATTGTCTTTCCTAGGCCGATTAGTTCTATCAATACTTCCTGTATATCAAGCAACACTACCCGCCCTAAACTACATCTTTTCACGCCGAAACTGACCACTTGGCGCACTACTCACCCTAAAAAGGATCTCATTTCTCTGTCCGTTAGAAAAAATCGTCGTCCGTTAGATAAAATCGTCGTCCGTTAGATAAAATCGTCGTCCGTTAGATAAAATCGTCGTCCGTTAGATAAAATCGTCGTCCGTTAGATAAAATCGCCGTCCGTTAGATAAAATCGCCGTCCGTTAGTCGAAGGACTCATGCAGAGTCCTCCGATTTCTATAGAACTACGCGTTTTCTCCTTTGGCTTCTAACTCTTTCTTGGCGGCTTCACGGGCTTTGTAGCGCAGATAACTTTGATGCATATATTCACTCCGATACTGCTCCAGCATTTCCGGTTCTTTGCGGAACAGGAGGCGCGCATCTTTCTTAATCTGCATTTCAATTGATTTGCAGTAGGTGAACGCCCGATTGCGGATATTTAGTTCCGGGGTCACATCCTTTTTGTCGGAACTGTAGGCACCATACGCTTCGGAAAGCATCACATAGAACTCCTGCAACTGTTCGATCATCGGTTCGGTGAACGCCCGTTTGGCCAATTGAGCCACAAATTCGCGGCAGAGCGCGGCGGTTCTACTCAAATCCAGTATAAAATCGGCGTTGCCCGTACCGTCAATAATCGATTCCAGTTCGCGGCGCGTATCGCAATCATCGGGGATCACATAGTCGAGACAACTGAGCGCTTCGTCGAGAAGTTCCCGCGCATCTTCGTTGTTCTGATCCCAAACCACTTGCGCTTCACCCTTTTTCGCCAGTGCCTTACCCGCTTTTTGTTCCGCCGCCGACAGGGCCTGTGCGGCAGTTTCAAGCTTTTTCGCAAGAATCGACGTATCGATGTTGCGCGCCACATAGCGAGCAGTGTGTTTCAGGTAGGTCGCGATCAAGGCATTGGATTCCAGCACGTAGGTCGCCGGAGTAATGTCGGGATATTTCACCGTTTTGGGGTCGAGGGAAAGCAGGGTTGGCATCAGCGCCGTGAGCGCCTGTTCTTCAGCAGGTGTCATGGAATACTCCTTTTGTTGTTTAAAAATGTGGCTGTCGCCGGTTAGATTCGATTACTTCAAAACTATATAATGGCACTATCCCCAGAGTGTGGTTCCGTGCACTTTTTTGAAAGTACACCGTCACCGAGTAGCGCAACCACAGTGTGTTATGACGATGCTTCCGCTTTGCTACAGGAATACTCCAAACAAAAAAACCGTTCCAAGCAACGTGCTCAGAACGGTTTTGAATACTCAAAAGATAGATCGCTTAGTCGTTGACGGTGCCAGCCACTTTTCTCATAATGCTCAGGAAGTTCACCTGATCGTTGAGCAGGGTTGAATAGCGCATGAGGAATCCCTCTTTTTGGCTTTCCAGTTGCGCCAGTTCAGCCTGAAGGAGATGGACGCGATCGCGCATTTCAAATTCGTAGCGATCGGCGCGAACCTGTGCATCCTTGATAATCAGATCCGCTTCGCGCATGGCATTTGCACGAGCATCATCGGTGGCGCGTTGCGCCGTGAGCAGTGTCTCATTGAGCGTCTCTTCGATACGGCGGTACCGTTCGAGATGGGTGGTCAACTCTTTGACTTTTGAACCATACTGACTGTTTTCACTGCGCAGTTCTTCCACTTCTGTGGCGATCTGCTGCAGAAAACTGTTCACCTGATCAGGATCGAGTCCGCGAAGAACGGTGCGGAACGGATGTTTTCTAATTTCAAGCGGGGTAATGTGCATCTGCACGCCTCCAAATGGTTTAAAAGAATGTACTGAACAGTGCCCGTTTAACGAGATCGATCAATATAAAAAGAATAATTGGTGAAAAGTCGATTCCCGTGTTCCCCGTGGGAAGAATTTTCTGAATCGGGCGAAGAACCGTGTCCACAACGCGACAAATCCACTGCGTTACCACATTGGCATTGTCTTTTTGAACCCAGGAAATGATAATCCGCGCGAGAAGAAGCAATTCGAGAATCCGTAAAATATTGTACAGAATAAAACTCATGGGTAACTCCGAGCGCCGACAATCCGCGATCCCACGCGAATCATGGTGGAACCTTCAGCAATGGCCTGCGCAAAGTCACCGCTCATGCCCATGGAGAGTTCGAACCGTTCGCCCTTGCCGAGATGTTTCACCTGTTCGCCGATTTCGCGAAGCATGGTGAAACTTTTCTGGTTCGCTTCTTCGCCGCCTTCGACGGGGCCAATAGTCATGAGTCCACAGAATCGAGCAAACTCTTTTGTCGCCGCTCGTTGGCAAAGCGCCACCGCTTCTTCAGGAGTGCAACCCGACTTGGACTCTTCGCCGGAAGTGTTCACCTGAATGAGTATGTTCACGGGCTTGTTCAGTTCTGCCGCAATCGTGTCGATCTTGTCGAGCAGTGAATCGCGATCCACCGAATGAATCCATTGAACCAAAGGAATCACCTTGCGCACTTTGTTTGTCTGAAGTTGTCCGATCAGATGAAAGGTGTGGTCACCGGTGAGAACCGGCGCCTTGTCCATGATCTCCTGAGGTCGATTTTCGCCGAGATGTACATGCCCCGTATCGATCACCGCCTGAACCAACTCCGCAGGATAGGTCTTGGTGACCGTAATGAGGTTGACCGAATCGCGGGAACGACCAGCGGTACTGCACGCAGCGGCAATTTCCGTTTCAACATCGCGATAATTTTGAACGAGATATTCGTACATGAGCTTCTCCGATCGTGAATTACGACGGAAATATACAAGGAATCGAGCAAAAGGTCAAAGGAGAAAGAGGAAAGGCACAGTGATGAATGAAATATGGTGCTGTGTGAAGTGAGTTTCAGTTACAACTTTGCCAACAAGGAGTCGAAATCGGTCTCAGTGTTGAGCAAAATGGTTAAGTTGAGCATATCTTCATAGGAAATAATCTTTTCGCGATCAGGACGACCGTCAAAAAGAGGTATCGATTTTTCTTCATTGTCGGTAAGAGTTCGTTTATTCCAATCCATAGGAGCCTCCTTGTTTGATACACAAAAGCAATCCAGATGCCAAAACGTGAATACAATACGAAAATAGATTCAACCTACTCATAGTACGCCCAAATGATATAAAAATCGCTCTTTTTTTCAAATTAATTCGCACAAAAATAGCGTTCACTATCACATTTGTGTACATCTATCACCCCTTGTGTATATTAAAATGAAACAGTTTACTAAGGATAGAACATGGAACTTCTCGGAAAATGGGCATTGATTACCGGATCGAGCCGCGGAATTGGTCAGCAGATCGCTATTGCACTGGCGAAACGGGGTTGCGACATTGTGATTCACGGCAGAACGGCAGAAAATTGCACAGAAACTCAATCAGCAGCAGCGTATTACGGCGCTCAGACCTATGTGATCGGATCACCGGTTGACAGCGAATCAGGCGTTCAGGCAATTATTGATTTTGTGAAACATGAAATCGGCACACCGGATTTCATATTCAACAATGCGGGGATTCAGAACGAATGGACCGATACTTTTGCGAACTCAATCGACGTCTGGAAAGAGCAGTTTCAGGTGAATCTCTTTTCTGCTGTTCAGATTTGCAACGCCTTTTTGCCTTCCATGATTGAACGCAAATCCGGCGTCGTGGTAAATGTCACTTCCGATATCGAGGGAGTTCCTGAAATGGCATCGTACGGATCTGCCAAGTGGGCGGTTCGAAAAATGACCAGCGAATTTGCCGTAGCTCTCGATGATTCCGGTGTGACAATTGCCGCCATGGATCCGGGGTGGATTCGCACGGACCTCGGTGGGCCGGAAGCACCCAATGCGGTGGAGTCGGTAATCCCCGGCGCGCTGGCTCCGCTGGTTCCCGGTCTGGTAAGAAACGGAACGGTCTATTCGGCGCAACTCTTTTTCGACGAACCGAAACTTCAGTTCTAAAAGTAAAATACCCCCGATTCGTGCGAATCGGGGGTGTTTTTGTTACTATCTGCAATAGCCAATCAACCTAGGGGATTACATTCACATCCCAGTGAGAACCGAGTTTCAGGTGATCGATAATATCGCTGTAAATCGGATGAATAGTTCCTTTTTTATCGGTCATAGTGGCATTACTCGTCGGCGAAATAACAATCGCCTTTGTTCCATTGGCACTGAGTGTTGCAAAATCAAATTCTGCCGCATCGAGCACTTCTAATGCATGGTCGATATGAGGATGGAACTCAGCCTTGAGTGTTTTTCCATTTTCAACAATAAGCATCTGACCTTCTGCGGGTGTAAGCGGAATTTCCTGAATGGCAATATATTCATTTTCAAGTGGTTCGATCACTTCAAAACGATAGGTTTTACCCGTGAGATCAGTAATTGAACCTTTCATGATGAATGTTGCACCAGCCGTCTGAAGTGCTGTTTTGCCGCCTTTGTCAACAACTTTTGCCCAGTCCGTTGCAGATGGACGAGGAAGTACCAAGGAGGGCGTGTATTCGTATGATCCCGGTTTCACAATTGAATCTGTTCCGAGAACAATCGGCGTGCGTGTAGTTCCTTTTGACATAAGATCCACCGCAAAAACACCTTCAACACCTTCGCCGTGAATATGGCCCGCGTGGCGACCTTTGGTTCCGGCGTGAACCTGTGGATCTTTTACCAACATATAGGCAGTGTCGATGGCCGCGTTGGCGAGGAACTGACTTACTGTTTCATTCGCTTTTAAGTCGCTGTATAGAATATCTTCACCGAGAATTGAAATTTCCACCATGCCATTTCCAGAAGTGGCATCGACAATCTCTTCGGTTTCCTTACAACTGGTGAACAGCATTACTGCAGTTGCTATCGCCGCAGTTTTCAACATTCCTTTGATCATACAGATCTCCTTATTGTAGATATTGGTTGCGTTATACGTTATTTAGTGACCGTGAGGAACCGATTCGTCGTGTTTTTGTTTCATAGAGAGTCCGCCATTATAGCGAATTCCCGCATAGAATGTCCGTCCTTTCATGGGTCCCCACACCGAAGTGGTCTGGTAGAACCACCCTTTCGATTGGAAAATCGGTTCCTTTTGAGCTTGGAAGAAATTTCCTATGTTTTGCACCGACGCCGAAAGTGTAATTGGGCCGAAACGCTTTTCTGCGAGCGCATTGAAAATGGCATAGGCCGGTGATTCCCGTTCAGAAAGAATGACTGTTGTATCAAACCGAATTTCTCGCAGCAGTTGTGGTCCCACGTAGTTCATATCGGTCGAAAGATGGACTCCGGCTTTTTTGGAATCCCACTTAATCGAAGCAAGCGCGGTGTAATCCGGTGTA
>JAIFMU010000173.1 GCA_020048285.1 bacterium
TGCAACAATAGTATTTCTCGTTTTCGCAACAATATCTCAGGTTGATGCGGCTATTTTCTTTTCATTGGGAAAAAAGGACAGCACAAAATCTGAAGCAGCGCAGGAGAAAAAAAGTGAAGATGTTGCTCCTACAAAAGCAGTGACAATCAGGATCACAGCACATTTCACCAATATTTTTGCTTCCCTTGAACCGTCACCGATAATTCGTCGATCGGTCAAAGCCGGCGAAGAGTTTCTCCTTCTCGACTCAGTACCGGGCTATTGGATAATCAAGGATGGTACCGCGTCAGCTTTCGTGGGCCAGACCGCTGCAGCAATAACAGGAACTTCCGCAGACACCGTGCTCACTCCTATCATAGACACGCTCTCTTCTGCTGATATACCAGAAGTTACAACTCCGGTGACACAGGCTATCGACACGACTATCAAAGAAGCCGCTAAGGCCATCACCACAGACACCACCGCCGCATCAACATCAAATACACCAGCAAAACCATTTCCGTGGGTATTGGTAGTTGCGATTATTGTTTCTATCGCAGTGGCCGGAGCTTCATACTGGACCGGAATTCGCCGCAAAGCACTACGCCGTGTAAAGTTCCGTTCTGCGATTCTGCTCATGAACAGTTTCGATTCACTCGACATCGACTATGGTCATCACCGGTTCAGTTTGAAAAAATTTCTACTTCGCTTTGGAATTGCACTGGACAGGACACGTTCACTGGCAACACTGCCGGGACTTATGGCTGAAATTGAACCTGATTTTATATTCGTCGATTGGCGCATCGCCCCAGATATCGTCGACCATTTCAGACAACTCCTGGGTCAATATAGACTTGCAAACTCGATCACCGTAGTATTCTGCTATGTTGATGTGGCAGGAATTTCTCAATTCAAAAATGATTTCGGCAATACACCCATTCACGTGTTCTCTGCTGTTCCCACGGGAAATGCTCTTTCACAAATTCTTTCTGGCAATGGGAAACCGTACCACCGCGCTCACGAATCAGTCGAAACAAACACTTACTTAGCGGGAATGATCACCGATTCTTCCATCGAAGATGTTCTGCAACTCATTGATACGAGCAAAAAAAGCGGTTCACTCGAAGTAACTGACGACTCATTTCAAGGAACTATCTATTTCAACGAAGGAACAGTTGTCCACGCCTCTACCAAAGAAGGATCAGTCGGCTTTGTTCTTTGAATCACTCGATCATGGCGATTCTCATGGAGTGGTCTTCGCAGAAAGATCTTTCAGAACTTGCCACGAGCGAACCCGTTGCGTAACAACAAAACAACGACACCGCCATTCTCCTTGCCACACTTCAGCAATTCCAATTTTATTCGGCTTTCTCAGGGAAGCTCAGAGGAGATTTTTTCATAATGAAGACCCCTGCCCGCTTGCAACCCCTTCTCGAAGATGGAATTATTGATCATGTTATCAAACCGCTGCGGAGTGGTAAAGAAGCTGATGTCTACGTTGTCGTAGCATCGGATGAAGTGCGGTGTGCAAAAATATACAAAGAGAAAGTAAATCGCAGTTTCCATAACCAGGTGCTCTATCAAGAAGGTCGTCACACCAAAAATAGTCGATCAAATCGAGCCATGGGAAAACACACAAAATACGGCAAACAGATGGAAGAGGAAGAGTGGCAAAACAGCGAAGTTGACACGCTTTTTCGCCTTCACAACGGCGGCGTGCGCGTTCCGGTTCCCCACATTTGTTCTAGCGGTGTCTTGATCATGGAACTCCTGCTCGATGCCGATGGCGAAGTTGCGCCACAGTTAGGCGATATCGAATTCGACGAAGAGGAAGCGATCTACTGCCATGGGTATCTTATGCGCGAAGTGGTGCTTATGCTCTTAGCAGGAATTGTTCACGCCGATCTTTCAGAGTTTAACATTGTTATGACCTGGAATGGCCCCGTGATCATTGATTTCCCTCAATCTGTTGATGCCACATCAAATAATAACGCTCAGTTTTTCCTTGAACGGGATGTGCGCAATCTCGCCCACTTTTTTGGACGATACGCTCCACAACTTATTGATACCAACTACGGCCTTGAAATATGGCAACACTATTCAGCGGGAACACTCACACTCGAAACAAAACTCACTGGGAAGCCCGTTATTTCAGGTAAGTCGGTCAATATTGAATCGGTGTTAAAAGAGATCGATGAAGCTCGCGAAGAAGCACTTAAAAAAGCGGCGCGATTAGCTGGAATCGTATTGGAAGATGAGGATGATGAGAATCCAATTTGGGAACCGAAACGGAAAGTTCGCGCCGTTGAAGTGATTCGCAATTCTGGCGCAGCGCTTCCCAAGCAGACTCCAAATCACCATAAACAGGAAAACCATAATAATAATCGCGGATCCAAATCCCCGGCGGCAAAAAAATCAGCGCAACCGTTTACTCGTCCGAGCGTTGAAAAACCAACAGATCAAACAACTCGACCAATGGTGGAAAAGCCTATGCAGCTTATTACTCGACCAACGGTAGAGATGCCATCGCGGCCACTTACTCCCTCACCAACAACAATAACTCAAACTGCACCGTCGCCAATTCAATGGGGACGGCGCTAAATTGGGTAGAAATGAAAAATCTACGTAACATTACGAGTGGAAATCATGTCATTCCCTTTTTGTATCATACTGTCAGAGCAGGTGAAAAACTATTTTATTCGATAAACTTTGAATATTGGAAACAGATAAATGCATCCTGTAATTATAGCTCTCACAATTCTCTCGGCTTCGGTTCCGATGATTGTAATTTGGACTGCGCTCTACGCCCTTCGCCAAAAACGTCGTTACAAACCGGCCTTGGCACTATCCAATGAAACGCCTCGCTGCTCAGTGATCCTTCCGTGCAAAGGATTCAACGACACGCTCGAAACAAATATCCGTTCGTTTTTTTCGTTAAACTACTCAAATTACGAAGTGGTCATTACCGTTGAAAGCGAATCCGATTCTGCAGTGCCAGTGATTCGCAAAGTACTGTCAGAATATAGGAATGGTCGTTTAGTTGTAGCAGGAATCACCAAATCATGCGGACAGAAAAATTTCAACCTCGTATCTGCAGTTGACACCGTTGTCGATTCGGAAATTCTGATATTTGCCGATTCTGACATCAAGCTTTTCCCCAACTGGATCAACAGTATTACCATTCCGCTCCTTTCAAACAAAGCAACGGCTGTTACCGGATTCAGATGGCTCTACCCCACCGACAACAACATGGGTGATCTTGCCCATTCACTGCAGAATTTTATTCTCTACTCGTTTTTTGTCACCGCTGCTCACAAGGTAAATACCGGACTTTGGGGTGGATCAATGTCCATTCGCAAATCCGATTATGAACGACTCAACGTAAAAGAGACGTGGCTTCGCACTTCTGTGGATGACATGTCTTTATCGCAAATCCTCAAGCGCGAAGGCGAAACGACACTCTTTGCTTATGACTGCATCACACCCACTAGCGACACGATCAAATCACTGCGAGGCGCAGTTCGTTGGCTCGAACGTCAGGTGATGTATCTCAAAGCGCATCAACGTCCAGAATGGATCTGCGCCCAGCTAGCTGCGATGGCCTATCTCAGCAGTTATGTTCTTCTCGGATATGCAACTATCGCCGCAATCTTTTTTCAGCAGAACTTTTTCCTTTCCGGTGGAATAGCCTGGTTTATTCAAACCGGACTTGCAATTGTACTCACCATGCTCTTTCCGGCATTTGGTGAAAAAGGTCGATGGAAATCATTTATTATCGCCTCGCCAGTCTCTTTTTACACCGCAGCCTATGGCACTATTCGCACGATGTTTAAACGTAAAATTACCTGGTCTGGTTTCCGTTACACAATCAACATGAAAGACGGAACTGTAACTAAGGTAGAACGGCTTCAGAAATAGGACAGTATGAATATTGCAGTTTTTGCGTCCGGAAGTGGTTCGAACTTTCAGGCGATTATAGATCGAGTACACTCCGGTGATCTTCCCATAACAATTTCGCTTCTCGTGGGAAACAACAGCAAGGCGAAATGCTTCGACCGTGCGCGGGAAGCGAACATTCCTACGCTCCACATCTCCCCTTCACATTTTGAAACCGAAAACGAATACGCCGATGTTCTTCTCGCTAAACTTGAAGAAACTCAGGTTGATCTAATCGTACTTGCGGGATATATGAAAATGCTTCCGACACGATTGACCGCAACCTACCGCGATCGCATGATCAATATCCACCCTTCCCTTTTGCCGCTATTTGGTGGCCACGGCATGTACGGAATGAACGTTCATACAGCCGTAAAAGCTGCGGGCGTTAAGATTTCCGGTGTGACTATTCATGCGGTGACCGAAATCTACGACGAAGGCCCGATTCTCTACCAAGCAAGTGTTCCGGTGTATGAATCAGATACTCCCGAAGAGATCGCTGACCGAGTTCTTGTGTGTGAACACGATAGCTATTGGCGAGTTATTAAAGCCTTGGCGGGAAAAGAGATTTCCATCGAGAACGGGCTTGTTCGAGGGACTGTTCGCATATAAACTCTTTTGATGATTACTATATCGGTTAGAACAGTATCACTCACCATTTCGAACCTTATTCTAACCGGTTCCGACAAAAATCTAACCGGTTCCGACAAAAACCTAACCGCTTTCGATACGATCGTTAACCGGTTCCGACCTAAATCTAACCGCTTTCAATATGACTACTAACCGGTTCCGACCTAAATCTAACCGCTTTCAATATGACTACTAACCGGTTCCGACCTAAATCTAACCGCTTTCGATATTACTACTAACCGGTTCCGACCTAAATCTAACCGCTTCCGAAATGACTTCGAACCGGTTCCGACCTAAATCTAACCGCTTCCGATATGACTACTAACCGGTTCCGACTAAAATCTAACCGGAAATGTAAACGCCGATACCAAATCCGCTTCGGCACACTGATTGGGGAAATGGTATTTTACCGTTGGCATAAGCGATTAATCTTCAGGAGCGTATAATGTCTGATCTCTACGAATTCGACCGGCAGATGCGTGAAATTCACGGGATCATTATCGGCACCGATGAAGTTGGGCGCGGTCCTCTCGCTGGACCG
>JAIFMU010000084.1 GCA_020048285.1 bacterium
CATCGCACCCGTGAGATGTCCAGTTATGCAAAGGCTTATTCTTATACATCATCAGCTTAGAATCCCATTCTTTCTGGTAATCCTCAAGTGCCGATACCCCACGCTGACATTTAACCTCATCAAAATAGCTCTTCGGAAGGATAACCCTCGTCGCCTGCACCCGATCATCAATCGCTTGCCGCTTCTGAATCTCCACCCTAAGTCCTAGTTTACGCAGAAATTCCTGCCGTGTCATCCCCGTACTTAAATCCCTCGCAGCGGCATCATGCGGAACCACATGCCGACCATAAGCATAGGGCCTATCCCTCAATTCCTTAACAAAATGCTCCAAACCCTCGCCACTCTTCTCATAATAGTCGATATAATGCCAGTTGATTCCCACCCGCTGTCTGAACCATATCGCCGTACTGTCTCCTATCCCCAAATCCCAAAACGTATCCACCGGCACGCTAGGATCATACGGAACCGACCGCACCCTGCCATCCCTCCGCAGTTGCGCCATGATCTTACCATAATACACCCCTGGTGCTGCCGATGAAAAATTACAAAGCATTTCCTGCTCGTATTCATCCTCAGTCATATCAGCACGCATCTCTTCCAACTCAGCTCTCGGTATGATCCCACTCTCATCTGCCCGTAATATCTTAGCAAACCAGTTGGGATTTGCCACCGCCTTCATATATCTATCATAGAAGTGGTTCTTCCCATGCGGAGTCCCGATGAATGTACACCACCCCTTTCTATCAGACAGCGCAGGCCTCAGAATCTGTCCCCATATTATTGGATCACATTGAGCAAACTCATCTACCACCGCTCCATCTAAGTAAATCCCCCGCAAACTATCAGGGTTATCAGATCCCAACAATCTATACGATATTTTATCATCCCACGGCGGAGGCCTCTGGATCGTAACCTCTAAATCCTTCTTGTGAACATCCACCCCTGGCAAGTTCTTCGTATAGTCAAGCAAGTAATCCCACGCTATGATGCTCGCTTGCTTGTAAGTTGGAGCTATGTACGCATATTTAGGGTTCTTTAAATTGTTTCTCAGCCCTTTATCAATCATCTCATTAATGCTAAAGACTGTTTTTCCCGCTCGCCTATGTAGCACTAGCACATTAAACCGCTTCATTTCCGAATGTGTGGCACCCTGCCAATATTGTGGCTTATATCCCGTCGATATATGCTTAACTTCCATTATTTTTTCTTACTTTTCGCTTGCGCTTCTGCCAATAATTTACTATTCGCTGCTTGCAATTCTGAATTTTCTCTTTTTAACGTGTTAATTCTGTCAACTAATGCACCCCTCTCATCAATTGAAGTGCTATATTTCTTTTGCAACATCGCAAATTTCTCTTTCAACTCGACTAGTGGATCAATCCTCTCCGCTGTACTCAATTGCACCCACTCGTTCCTCTCGTTCAACACTCTTTCCTTCGTCATTGTCCCCACCCTGGTTATTGTCTCTATTAATTCCCGTCGATATTATAAATTGCACCGGTGCCGCTGCATCACCGCTATGAATAGTACGATTTCCGTACTTATACGGATTTGCCACCCCAGCCAGATACTTCAATTTATCAAACCTCAGCTTCTCCTCTGCCAGTTCATCTCTGTTTAGCCCATTAACTTCCACGTCTTGTACAATTCTGTGATAGTACCCTTCAGCTTGCACCGCTAAAGCTTCATCCAGCCGTTGCTGAACCTCAGGAAAGATTCTCTTCCACCGCATGATCGTAGAAAGCTTGGGAAACTCAGGCCGTTTACATATTTCATTCAACGTCAGATTCATGTCAACCATCACATCGCACATTCTGTCCACTATTGACTGATGGTAACTCCACCTGGTGGTGTCACCACCCATTAGCTCTTGTAAGCCTCTAGAATGCCCTATTTTCTTTCCTGAGAGCATGTCATAGGCAATGATCTCACCACCCGGCATTGTCTCGTAGTATATCCGTTTCTCTAAATCTAGCTCTGCTTGCGATTTTGTTAAATTCATAAGATTTTATACGGCACCCCTAATGATATTTCAACTATTATTTATGATAGTGGAGACCTTAATTGAGTCTTTCGGTCAAGTATTGTTTGTCTGGTAGCTGTTAGCGCGCTTCTGGGACGGCTCACAGAGAACCAAGGTGCAAAATTTGGGGGTACCCCTATGCTATTGGCAATGGTATTGGCAATGTCTATAGCATTATCAATGTCTATGCCAGTATCAGTGCCATAGACTAGAGTAGTGATGCCTTAAGACAGTGCCATTGACCATGATGCCGATGCCGATGCCGATGCCGATGCCGATGCCGATGCCGATGCCGATGCCGATGCCGATGCCGATGCCGCCATGCCAGTACCACGCCATAGACTGCCCGGCCCAGATCGCTTGATTTTTATTTGCCAGGCTGAATGGCCCGATATCTCCCACCGGATGGCCTCTACGATCGATTAGAGGGCCACCACGCTGCTCGGCTCTGGTGATCGCTGCTGGTTGCTCGGCTCGGATGTTGACTCCACCGCATGCAGTTGAAAATATTTTATTTTCAGCCGCACAAACGCACATGAAAATCGGGGATTTGAACAATTTAGAAAATACTCTTATATATATATACTCTTCTCTAAATATATATTATTTAATCTCTCTTTTTAGAATCAAGTATAAGAATATAACTAAATTAATGTGCGTTTCAAGGTCCGTGAGACTGAAAATCGGTCCCCGGTTTCATGTGCGAATTCATGTGCGTTTCATGTGATATTTCATGTGCGCTTCATGTGCGCCGAAATGTGCCAACCCAACGTGTTATAAGATTTTTATTTAGACGCAGTGTTCTTTTTATTTAGACGCACTGGTCTGACGCGTTTGCAGCGCACATAGCACGCACATGAGATATCACATGAAACGCACATGAGATATCACATGAATTCTGTTAACGTGCGTGCAAGCATCACGAATTTATTTTTTAAAAAATAAAAAAACCCGGCACAAGGCCGGGTCTATGGGTGGTGTACTGAATTTTTTTAAAAATCAATCAATCCACGTCTTAAAATCATCCGAGATGCTATGCCATCTCCATTCACCATCGGCCATCATGTATAACTCCTGTTGAGTATCCTCAAATTTCGACTCAACACCGATCGAGAGGCCAAATTCACCACCATCATACTTAGTGAAAGCGCAATAACTCCGGTGGGGACTACCTATGGAAATCACCTTTCCACCTTTCAAGGCCTGAATGTAGGCCGGGTACTGGTTATCAGGGAACTTTCCATCCTTACCCCAGTATGTAGCATCGAACTCCTCACTGACTTGGTATCCGGGTGGTAGTATTCGGCCTTTAAAACCCAACTCATAGTTGAAATGCTTGAAATAAACGTCTTCATTCACGTGTTGAGTTCCGAAATAATACCCACCCCATCCGGTGGCAATTAACAGAAAACTCAAGGTGATCATTCTGATTGCGTATTTTTTTCTGTATTTCGCATTAAGCTCATCACAATACTTGTCAATTTTTTCAATACTCATTTTTCACTCCTGTTTTTAAAAAAATTAAACTACATTCTGCAATCAATATTGTCAACATCACCACACTGCGTAATGGCCTAAGTTATCGTTGATATACGATAAACATTCGAACATTTCGTGGCTGGCCGGACTTAAATCAATCTCCTCTGGAACTGTACTGTTCATTAAAACACCCATGATCACCGATCGATTTATTTTTAAAACCGATAAGGCCTCATTCGTGAGTACATACTTAATTGTTTTGGCCGCAGTACTGGACATAATATAAGACGTACTTGATCGATCGATCGAACTCCTTTCAATGCATGCTATGGCCTCATCAACGCCCGCGGCCAGACGCTTATACTCGGGGGTGGTAATGGCCAGATCATACAGGCCATTGAATTCGAAATTGTTTGATCGATGGCCCTTATATACGTCGTGAGAGGCCCAAAAATAAACGCTTATATTCGAAATGATCAAGACGATTAAAAATAAAATCTTAGTCCTCATTTTTAAAACTCCTTAAAAAAAAGGGCCTCATTTCGAGAGGCCCTAGGGGTGGTAGAACTCAATTTTTAAAAACTACTATTTAACCAACCCTTTCTTAAGTAGACGGTTTTTTACACGATCATTTGCACGCTTTTCAATCTCCGCACGAACCTGGGTGGCCTCTTGAGCGGTGGCATCTCGTTCAACGATCGTCTTGCCCATAATCTTAGCGCCTAAAATCACCTGCTTGCCGCTGCAGTTAGTCGCTGGCTTAAGGGCCGCGACTAGGTCTTTGGCCTCTTTGTCAAAAGGGTAAGATTTGCCATCACCGATCTTAACGCATACCATGGCAGATGCTACGTTTACAGTCAGGGCCACTACACCAGCTACAACTACATTTTTCCAATTTTTCATAACTAATCTCCAATTTTATTTTAATGGGTGGCGACATGCCGCCCAATCTGATTTTTAAAAGATAACACGCATAATCAATTCAATCAATGCGTCGTGTAAATTTTACTCGGCTTCTACAAATTCACAATCCTCATCATCCTCTTCTTCACACGATACATAACTGCCACCGTCAAGGGGTACATCATCACCGTAGCATGGTACGGAGTACCCACCGCATCCGAATTTTTCACGACAATCTGCATCCGTTGTACAACTAGCGGATGGGGTGGTATCTCCGGCATTGCAATTCAAGCTTACTAAGATCAACAATATTAAGATTTTCATTTTTAAACTCCTGTTTTTCATTCAATCTACATAAAAACATGATGCATCATCGATGCCAAAACGCAATCAACGAAATTCAATCACTTAAGGGGGTGGTAAAACGGCCCCACCGTAGTATTTTGACACCGATCAAGGGCCAAAACGCCACTAATCTAATGCAACATGTTGATTTAATTGATTTTTTTCGCATCTTTATAAGAAAAAAAACTTGATTTTTCGGGCCGTCTGAATAATAGTCAGGTGTCAGAAAAATCGACAATTTTTCTAGACAATGCTATTGATATAGGCATAGTCAGAGTCAGAGTCAGAGTCAGAGTCAGAGTCATAGCCATAGTCATAGCCATAGCCATAGACAATACCCAGAAATTTTTATAGGATGTCTATGACAGTGGAGGGGCCAACTTATTTTTGCAGTGGGTCAAACCGTAGAAAAATTGTTAAAGAGCTTTTGGAAATTTTCATTCTAAAACCTGTCCCATCAAAGCCCTATGGGTGGAGTTTTTTCACCACGCCTAAAATTCTTCTTCATCATCGGCCAATGTTCTTAGACTATTAATATATTGCTCTGCGCTGGAAGAATTAAGGAAACAACTATTAAGGTGGTGAGTTTTACTGCCATCTAAATTAAGTACATTCACACAATAAATATATTCCTTTGCGTTGATACCTTCCAAAATGCTTAATGCGTATAAGTATTCACCTGATTTTCCATACCTCATAACTTTAGTTAGGTTGGTTTTTGCACAATACGCTGCATTAAATAATCTTTTTATCTCATATGCTTGCATTTTTCGCATCCTTTTTTCAATGATTTGCCTGATTACTTACACGGGCATTTACATTTTTGCAAGCAGTTTTTACAGATGAAAAGCTTACAATTGACACAAAATACTAACATTTAGCTCTAGTGATATTAATGGGTTGACAGTGCGTTTAGTGCAAGCAATAATTAATTAACGCTGTAATATTTACAACAATAGGGGGTGGGGTAGTTCTTTATGATTTCTAGCTAGTTTGTCGTGTTCTCGGTAAACTAATTTTCTTTGGACTCTTCTAGTCTCAACAACATTTATTTATCAGACTAATTTATTTAAACAATTAATGTTTAACTATCTCGGAATCTGCGAACCAGTATCGAGAACTCCATCATTTTTTTATGACAGTGGAGGTCTGAATTACTTTTTTTAATTTATTTAATAAAACGCTTGCAATATCGTCAACGGGAGTTTATTGTTTTTTCGGAGGTAACAATGAAACTAAGGGGTGGCGTATATGATGGAGCAAAGATGAGAACAGCGTGGCGTAAAGATCTGGTTTTGGCACCCGAGGGGTGGGATTACGTTTACAGAATCGAGAATTCATACCAGACTTATCGAAAGACGTACTGCGTGGAGGGTGAACAATACAAGCTCAGAGTGGATAGAATCGTCGAGACACCGAGCTATTATTTTCTCTATGGCCATATTACGGTAACAGATGCTCAGGGTGCCATGGTTCGGGAAGGTCCTGAAGAAACGAAGAGGAAGAAGCCTTTCGATCTTCCGCAATGGATTATCGATAAACTAGGAGGGGTGGAATGTACGAAATAATTGTGGATGGTGAAACTATTGGGTTTGAATATGACAAGACTCAGGCGCATGAAATGGCACTGGAACGAGTGTACCAGCTTCGGGTGCTGGATAATATAAACGTAGAATGGGAAGTGAGAGAGGTTAGATTATGAATTGGGAGAACGGAAAAGCTAAGTATGGGGTGGCAATTGGCGTGCCTGATTTGGTTGAAGCGATTAGCACAGGCTGCTTCGATGAACTTGCGAAGGCAGAAGAAGAAGCGATTTATTTAATGCAGAGCTGGGAAGAATTTGGTTATAGGAAACCACAATCAGCATTTATTTTTGAATGTAAACTAGTTACTGTTTACAACGTATAATTTTGGAGTGAAAAAATGGAAAACAAAAGACGGATTACGAAGATTGAAAGGTTCTTATTCAATCGGATTGTGCAACTAAAGAACGCCAGGGTGGATTTTAAAAACAGAGAATCCACCCGGAACGTATTGCATCTAAACATGACGCTATATATTAGGCTCACTAGCAAGCAAATGCCAACGGTGGAATTAATTGAGAAACTATTACCCGTATTTAAACAGGAGATATAAGAATGAAACGAATCGCGATTATCGTAGGACATTCACCCAACGCTAAGGGTGCAGTCAATTTTATGAACGTGTCTGAGTATGATTTCAACAAGGCAGTAGCAGAGAAAATACTGCTGGATCTAGTAGAGTACGATTGTAATGCTAAAATGTTTTTACGCTTGCACGGAATTAGCAACTTGGGTGCCGAAGTTAAGGTTTTCGACCCCGCTTATTCAGTAGAACTTCACTTCAATTCCAGCGAATATGCTGTGACGGGTGCCCAGACCGAGGTTCTATGTATGCCCTATGTTAATGGTATTGCAGCGGCACAGAAGTTGGCAGCCGCATTTGAGAAAGAATATAAGTATGGGCTTCGGAATGGTAAGGACATGGGTGCCAAAATCCTTAATCCAGAATCTAGAGGGTGGGGTAATTTGCATAGTACAGGCAAGAAAGATGCTCTTTTAATCGAGCCAGTTTTCGGCAATACGGCAACAAGTCAGGCTAAAGATTTCTTCAAAAACCCGGACAGATATTCTAAATTTTTGTCTGATTATATCGTGAAGGAATTAGGCCTAGTTGCGAAGGATGTCCCACCCGTGCTTCGGAAAGTGGCAAGCACAGATGAGATTCACTTAGCTATTAACAACTTAGTAGCGGCACTAGAGAACTACCGCAACGGCTAGAACGCACTACCTTGGGGGGTGCAGAGCTTGAACCCGTTGATGACTCGGTGGTTTTTACCTTTAATGGAACGAGTTGATGGCCCCACATCTACATCAAAGGTTTCTCTAATGTATGTCCTCGTCAGTCGTCCAAACTGGCGAGCACCAACTGGAAATGTGTTATATGTGTCTTTGCAATGATCAAGATATATTTTGTAAAGTGTATTTGTAATAACATAAGCATCAGTGCTACCTGACTGGATGAATAGGCCATCGAAGAAATCACCTAGCGAGCTTTCGTTTCGATACTCATTAAGAGCTTGAGTCATACGAGCAGCTTCGGTAAAACCTTTCTGGGTGCGATATCTGTAATAAGCCTCGATGATGATGTTTAGCACCCCTGGGAGTTCCTCAAGAAGCTTGTATTTGAGCTGTTTGTCCATGTTCTTACCAGAGAAGCGTGCATTGAATGGAACGATGATGAATCGGCGCCACATTCCGTAAGTCTGGTCATGATTCTTTGGTAGTTCATTGGCTGCAACGATGATTTTGGCACGGTTTCGGACGGCAAAGGGTGGTTTATATACGACTTTAACCGTTACCTCTCCACCGGACACGATATTTTTAAAGTGGGATGAATCGACAAAGCTGTTAGTAGGGGTTTCTTCCGAGAGGTTGAACATCTTTCCCTGTAGACTAGCAGCTTGCTGCGAATCTGAGAACTGGGACAGATTCAGAATCGAGTACCCCTGGCGACCGACTAGAGCTTTGACAACATCAAGCAGGGTGCTTTTTCCGTTTGCACCGTCGCCGAGCAGGATAAGGGCCTTTTGCTCAAGGCAATCAACGTCAGTTAGGGAGTAGGCTATAAACTCCATGAGTAGCTGAGAGATGTGGATGTCATTCATGGTTATTTGCTCCATGAATGTATCGAATCTGGGTGCAATAGCTGTTGGATCGTACTCGTAATCGGTGACGTAACGGAAAGCATGATCAGGAGAATGAGGAAGGATCTTCGCCACCGGGCCAGTCAGATCCAGCACCCCGTTCTGGAGGTTTATCTGCATAGCGGTGGAAGTCTCGAAGAAATCATTGGAGCGTCCGTTTGTCCGGTGGATCTTGGCGAGAAACTCCTTGGCAATTGCCTCGGTTGGTTTGGGGTCGAAGTGTTCTTCAGCGAAGCGTTTTGGGTGGATATCTAGCAAAGTTTCCCAGTGTTTGCCATTGAAGATATAGATTTGAGAGTTTTCGTCGGTTATGTACTGGTAATGAAGACCGAAGAACTTACACATATCATCGTAGTTAGGGGTGGTTTTGGTGATTTGTCCGGTTTTTTCGTTGAATTTGACGTTATAGAACCCAGTTGACTGGGTGCGAATGTAGTCCTCAGAGCGGATAGTTATAGGAGAAACTTCCTTTTGATAATGTGGACAGGTACGGCACCCCTCCCATAAGGTATCGATGTTTTTACACGTTCTAGGCCCTGCGTTCTTTATGGCGTAGTTGATCTTGATAGCGGTGTCCCGATGGTTGTAGTTAGGGGATTTTTCGCTCAGAGCGTGGGATAACTCCACCCCGTCATCTAAGCGGGCGGTTATCGATAGCATGGCATACCACGCCGGCTCACTAATCTGCTCAGGGTGGTTCTTGCAGTGTTTGAGGAAATCGCACCCTTCAAGGACTGCTTTCGTATCGGGTGCCGGGAACCGAGTCAGCTGTTGGGTGGAGATTTCTTCAGTGTTGGAAATGATGGGTATCTTCGTTATGGTTTCGAGACTGTAATCTTTCTGGACAACGATGTTTTTTTGGATTAAAAAAGCATCACGCACGATATTTTTGTTTGGGTAGCCCGTGTCAGGTGTTTTCTTGTTTGTTGTATATGGTAGACGCATCAAACGCGCTGGGGACCACACGCTGGAGTCCGTTTTTCCATCCAATTTTTCAGATTCCAGTGCGTGGTTTATCAGCTCACACACAAGAGCATATTGGGACATGGTTGCTTTAAAGTAATCTTTATCAGTGATAGTTATATCCGACTCGACTAGATACTGTAGACCATTTCCAGAGCATACGATTCCAACTTCCTCAAATTTTAGACCTAGCACCCCTAGAATGATTGGGTGGTACTCGTCGATTCTGGTCAGATCAATGTTGTCGATGTCGAATGGAATAGTTGTCTGAGTGAGCATCTTGCACCCTGGGGCCTCATGGCATTCAGCGGTGGTATAGAACAAGTTCCATCGTTCCTCTTGTGGGATTTTTCCCATGATAATCTCAAGGTTTGCAAAGAGATCAGGAACCGATTTAGCACGCCATTTCTTGTCGAAGAATGAATGAACTGATTTGTAGGCGTTGATTTTAGCATTGAAGATTTGTCTGAGTCCAAGAATCTGAATCATGTTAAATCCTTTTAAAGTGGTAGGAAAAAAATATTAATTTTTTGCTTGCTATTCTGTCAATCGAAAGTTAAATATTTCTTTATGGAATATTTAGGAGAACCGACACCTTATCAAAGAGAACTTGTGGAATTATCATCGAAAATTCCACACGTTGGACTATTGTGGGATGCAGGGGTGGGAAAGACTTACGCCGTCATTCATGCCTTACGCTGGCACTATAATCTTAATCAACGTGTTATGAAAACAGTTATTTTTTCACCTTTGGTAACTTTATGGAACTGGCGAGATGAATTTGTTAAGTTCTCCAAAGTAGCGAATCATGTTCATGTCATTGATAAAAAGGGTGCCAAACGAATCGAACAAATAGAGGATCTTCTAGAGAAAGATTGCATCATGATCTTAAACTGGGAGGCCATTCGCACCCCAAAGATATATGAACAGATTCAGAGATTCGGCGCCGAGATTCTTATTGGCGATGAGATGCATTTGATTAAAAGCTATAAATCATCAACTGCCAAGAGTGCGGTGGTAATTGCTGATGATGTTCGCCGTAGGAATGGCAGAGTTTTCGGCATGACAGGCACAGCTATTCTAAATAGCGTGCAGGATATTTTCATGCAATACAGATTCTTGGACGGTGGCACCCTGTTTGGTAAAAACTTTTTTACCTTCCGAAATGTTTATATGGTCGATAAAAATGCTTCATGGACTGGAGCTAAAAAATTCCCAGATTGGCGTCCACGGGTGGAGAAATTTGCCGAACTGACTGAGAAAATTTACAAAATATCCACTCAGGTGAGTAAGAAAACAGCTCTTCCATATTTACCTGACCTTGTTGAAGAAAACCGATATGTTGAACTATCGCCAGAACAATCACGTTTATATAAAGACATGAAGCGCGACTATATTGCCTGGGTGGATTCTCAGAGCGTAGTCGTAGCACAACTGGCATTAACGAAACTTCTTCGGCTTCAACAAATAGTCTGTGGTCATGTTAATGATGAAATGGGTGCAGTTCATTTTATCAAAGATAACCCACGCATTAAAGTATTAGAAGAACTTGTATTAGATTTAATTTCTCAGCACAAAGTTATTATCTGGCACACATTCAAAGCTGATGCAAAGTTGATCGGTGACATGTTAGAAGCTAATAAAGTGCAACATGTTTACATTAACGGCACCCAAGACCTTAAAGCTAAACATGAGGCGATGGTGGACTTCAATACAAATGACAATTGTCGTGTTCTAGTAGGCAATCGCCGAGCCGGTGGGATAGGCATTAATTTAATCGCAGCTGATTATTCCATTATCTATAGCCGTAACTTCTCACTAGGAGAAGAGGAACAAAGCAAGGCCAGAAACTATAGGCGTGGTTCAGAGATCCATGAAAAAATTATAAAGATTGATTTAATTGCAAAAGAAACTATTGACGAAACGCTTGCAGAAGCGTTAAGGTCTAAAACTAATCTTGCAGATAGTATTCTGCATTCACTTAAGGAGTAAAAATGATTGGAAGTTTGGTAAACGTCACCCATATTGATGGAAATGAACTTGTAGATATTGTGAAGTTGAAAGAAAAAGTTAGTGAAGACTATAGTGATGGCATCATGCCATTACAATTGGCGCAATGGTTTGAGGATCACGTTCGCCCACACAAACATATTTATGTGCGTCATGACGTTGATTCTATTTCTTTCACGATGATGACAGAACCCGCAAGTGAAGGCGGTAAGGGGTGCCAATTTACCGCCCTTATTGAAACAGCTCTTATCATGTTGCAATCTTTAAACAAGAGGTATCCGTGTATGGAAAATTCTATAACAATTACAAAATTACAAGAGGCCCTTTTTTGGCAAGAACAACGAACAAAAGACAGACTTCAACGCGGTGTTGAAGGACATAACAAGGAGTAAAAATGCAAACAGTGAATCTCGAAGCGTGGGAAAATGAAACCACCCATGAGGCAATTTCAGTTGATGCTTTAGACAAAGCTATGCGTGACTATGAAGAAGCACGTAGTGTTTATGAAGAAGCTAAACATATTGCAGATGAAAAGCACGCTACTAGCGAAGTTAGGAAAGTTGAGTTAATTGATCTATTAGAGCGTGCAGGTAAACGGAATTGGAACCTAGACGGGGTGGGAAAAGTCTCAATTGCTGAGAAATTAACCGTCAAAGTACCCGCAGATTTAGACAAAAAGAAAGAAATGCTCCAGTATTTCCGCACCCTGGGTGAGGATCGTTATCTGGCAATGGTATCTGTCAACTTCATGACCCTAAATGCCTATTACAAGCAAGAACTGGAGCAGAATCCCCAGTTTAGGGTGCCGGGGTGTGAAGAAGGCGCAGTGGAAAAAACATTAAGATTGAACCGTAGTAAACGGGTATAGTAACAAAGGAATAAGAAATGAGTAAAAAAGAAGTAGTTGTGAAACAAGAATCAAGTTTAACTGTTGCCACCCAAGGGGTGGAGGATTGGGGTTCTCCCGAGATTGGCTCGCAAGATATCCTGATTCCCAAAATCCTGGTCATGCAAGGACTTTCTCAGTTTGTTGCCGATGGAGCTGCATCAATCGGAGATTTCAGAGATTCAGTATCGGGTGCCTTACTCGGCAATCTCACCACCCCCATCAAGTTTATCCCTGTCCACATTGATAAGACTTGGGTGCTTTCTAAGAAAATCGGGGACAGATTCAAGTACCAAACAATGATCCCAGTGACTCGGGATAATGAGAGTATGGAATGGGAATACACTGATGAGGAAGGGGTGCTGTGTCGCCGTGACTATACCATGACATGCTACTGCCTCTTGCCTGGGGATATTGAAGCTGGATTACCTATGCCGTACACGATCAGCTTTAGAAGAACCTCCATGCGTGCAGGAAAGAAGCTCTTCACTCAGATGTACATTCGGAATCGTCAATCTGGGCAAGTGCCACCCGCTGTAATCATGGAACTATCTGCGAAGCGAGAGAAAAATGACCAGGGAACGTACATGGTTTTAGACGTTGCACCCGTCAAAGCTGCAAGTCCCTTAGAAATAAACTCAGCGTTTGAACTCTATAAAACCATCCAGGGTGGGAATGTCCGAGTAGATCACTCTGATCTAGAATCGGAAGCACCTGCACCCGTAGTTGATCGACCTCTATCTAACCAATTCTAACTAACCAGGGTGGGGCAACCCACCCTTATGGAGCTTTTATGTACGAAGATGAATTGAAAACTGACTTGAAATTAATTCCTAGAAAAGATCAAACATGTACTTTTTACTGTCGAGGCGTAAAGACAAAGAACAAGAATTTCGCATTAGCAGAAGCGAAACGCCTTCGGTATAGCACAATTGGAAAGTACATTGATGCCCTGCTTGAGTACAGAAGAACACTTAAACAAGAAGAGTAAAATGCCATTAATATTTGATATTGAGACAAATGGACTCTTGCCCGTTCTCGATAGAATACACTGCATCTGTTTACATGATTCTGACAATAGTACAACTATGTCATTCGCTGACCAGGAGGGGTATCCACCCATAGAAATAGCTTTAGAACTACTAGAATCTGCGCACATTGTAGCGCATAACTCTTTTGGCTTCGACATTCCAGCGATTCAGAAAGTCTATCCAGGCTGGGTGCCGAAGAACCGAGTAGACGACACACTTGTAATGTCCAGACTAATGTACCCACATCTTTGGGATTTAGACGCTTCCAGGCAGGGAGTAGTACCACCCAAGTTATCTGGTTCACATGGCTTAGCAGCATGGGGTTATCGCCTCGGGGTGCATAAAGGTGAACTTGGACAGAATACAGATTTTCAAACGTGGTCCAAAGAAATGCAGGACTATTGTGCTCAAGATGTCGTGGTTCTAGTAAGATTATATGAGAAATTTTTACAGTTAAATTACCCTAAAAAGGCAATAGACTTAGAGAATGAGTTCTCACAAAAAATCAGAAAACAAGAAGAAAACGGAATCCCCTTCAATCTCAGACAAGCTGAAATCCTTCTCGCAACCCTCCAAGAAAAAAAAGAAGGTTTGCAAGCTACGGCCAACGTGGTCTTCCCTCTCAGAGAAACGAAGAAAGTTATTGTTCCCAAACGTGATAACGCTAAACTTGGACGACGTGTGGGAGTCCCAAGCGTAACCATCACCCAAGAACCAATCAATCTAGCTTCCAGGGTGCAGTTGATCGAATACTTTAAAACAAAATACAACTGGCAACCAAAGGAATATACAGAGAAGGGGAATCCCACCCTGAATGCTGATGTCTTCCAAGAACTGCCGTTTCCAGAAGCTAAACTAGTTAGTGAGTATTTGGACGTAACAAAGGCAATATCACAACTAGGCGAGGGAACTGGCGCACTTTTGAACAAAGTGAACAATGGATATATCCATGGCAGATGCAACCACAACGGTGCTAGAACGGGGCGCTCGACGCACAGCGCGCCAAACATAGCGCAAATTCCCAAAACTAAAGAGTTCCGAGAGCTGTTCCATGCACCCGTGGGTAAGGTTCTGGTAGGCGCGGATTTAAAGGCCATAGAGCTGCGAGTTCTGGCGCACTATCTATCAGCCTATGACGGTGGGAGATACGCCAAAATCCTACTAGAAAGCGATATCCACACATCAAACCAGAAGGCCGCAGGACTTGCCACCCGTGATCAGGCAAAACGATTCATCTTTGCCTTTGCCTACGGCGCAGGTAATGAGCTTTTGGGTGGTATCGTTGATCCAACTGGAAGTCAGGAAGATAAGAAGAAGATTGGGAAAGTGCTTCGTGAAGATTTCCTCTCCAGAACCGAAGGACTTGATCAGCTGATGTTAGATGTGAAAAACGCTTATCGCACCCGTGGTTATTTACTCGGATTCGATGGCCGGCAATTGCACCCAAGGGCAGAATACAATTCACTGAACACCCTGCTCCAGGGTGGTGGTGCCATTATCGCCAAAAAATGGACTTGTTTGATTCATGAATATTGTGACGACATGGATGTTTTGCAGCATATCCACTGTCATGATGAAATTGTTCTAAGTTGTCACGAATCTAATGCCGATGCATTAGTTAAAATTTGTGAGAAAGCTGCACTAGATACAGGCGAATTTTTCAATATTAACCTACCAATCGAGGCAAATGCAAAGATAGGTCTTAATTGGCATGAAACCCATTAAGGGATAGTAGATGTGTAGCTGTATAGAAAGATGGGAAAACATTGAAGGATACCACAAGATATATCAGATAAGTTCGCATGGGAGAATAAGTGAAATGAAAAATAAAGAATATAGTATATTAGGCCCTCATACACACAAAAAAGGTTATTTGCGGCGCTCTTTATTTTATGACAAAAAGCAAAAAAGTTGTTTAGTGCATAGATTAGTTGGGAAAGCGTTTATCAATAATCCACTTAACCATCCACAAATAAATCATAAAGATGGGAATAAAGCGAATAACTGCGTATGTAATCTTGAATGGGTTAGCTGCGCTGATAATATTATACATTCTATAAAAAATAGACTGTCCCCTAACGTAGGCGATACGCACTATGGAGCGAAACTGAATAACAAGAAAGTGGCATTGATAAAAGAAATGCTACGATATGATTCTAAAGCATTTAGCTGTATGTGGCTGGCGAAATGTTTTAAAGTCGATGCAGCTACTATTTCAGATATAAAGAAGAATAGATCATGGAAACATGTTCAATAATAGGAGGGTCACTGATGTTATACAAACCAAACAATATCCACCGTATAGTTGATAAACAAGACATGTTTAACAAACTGCTTCAATCAACTGATTTTACCAAAGCACGCAATTCACTGGAAGCGGTTAAGATTATGTTTACTGCAATCTTTCCAACCATTGAAAGGGTGGTTGAAGATAACGAATCTCTCTTGATCGAACAGGCAAAAGTGTTGCAGAATTATGCCGAGTTAGACGAAAAATATAAGAAATTGGAAGTTGAATATGATGATCTTAGAAAACAAATTCAAAAACCGAGTGATGAAGAAGTTAAAGGAACTTGACGGCGGTTTCTTTTTCAGCAAAGAGGCGATGTCCTTGCGCGGATACCCCGACATTCTGGGGTGCTATAAAGGGAAATTTGTCGCTTTGGAAGTGAAAAGATCAAAAGCGGATAGCACCCGAGCAACTGGAAGGACTCCATTGCAGAAATATATACTAGGAAAAATCAATGATGCCGGTGGATATGCGACATTTATTTACCCAGAAAACGAGAACGAAGTTTTCACAACAATCAAGGAAATGTAAATATGGAGTGGATAATACCTTTTTGTATTATAATTGTGTTTATTTTAGCTGTTTTGCGGCCTTAGTTCTTTTCTCTTTCCAAATATTTGCGCTAGATTGCACCCAAGCATTGACCAATCTGATGTCTGCTAGTGACCAAAAATTAAACGTCCGATACTACACCCGAACCGAGCAATTAGCGCATTTGATTCTAGTTTCTGATGAAGGTCTGCTTTTGAGTAATGGTGAGAAACTATCCACGGGTGCCAGAGGTCTTATTTATGTTGTTACATTAGAAGGTGAACTAATTGCTAGTGTAAATCTAACTAAAATAATCCATCACACCACCCTGGCAATGGGTCAACCTATCCTTGCCGCTGGGTGGTTCGCTGTCCAGCATGGACGAATCCAGACACTGAGTAATGAATCTGGGCACTACAAACCAACTAAAAACCATTTGCAATTTATGATCAATTATCTTGTATCGAAAGGCGTTTCATTAAGGGGTGCGTTTATTGGAGATTTCAGCAGCGCATCGGGTGGAACTTTCTTTACCTTCCATTAAAAATATTCAAGCCACTGTGCAACACTGCTGACGTTAATGCTTCCTGCTGACGATGTGGCATAGAATAAGAAAATATCTGAATTATCCGAAGCAATGTTTTGTGAAATTAATCTATTTGGATTGCTGTATGTCGAACAACCTTGGCAAGGTGCAGTTGTTCGTGTATTTGATCCCACCCAATAGGATTCGATATTGGTGCTTGTTGCGCATGTTATGGCTGAAATATCTTCACTGTACTCAACGGATGAACTGGCTCCTGCACTAACCCAGGTCGCTGTGATAGCTGAAGGAGTTCGGCATTTTACAACATCAACCAGAACAGCACCAGTTGCAAGAGGAGTAAATCCTTCTAAAAACAATGATTTTCTGTTTTCCTTCCCATCGAAAGCTGCCTTCAATCTAACAGCGAATACAAGTTCGCGAGCTGTAATAGCATCAGTTGTTGCACCGTTATTAGCAGTAAACTCAACCACGGGTGGTGTATAGCTTCCCTCAGATACCACCGCTGAACATATTTCTTTTAGCGTTGTAGATGATGCCGTGATTCCGGTGTTCAGATTCTCATATCGCACAGGAAGCGTCGCTTGAGACATATACACGGTGGTAAATGCGTTTGCGTTTAGAAATTCATGAACATAATACACTTCACCATCTAAATCTAAACCCACCCGGACTCGACCAACTCCTAGCCATTGAAAATCGATTACAAAAATCTGAGCTTTAGAAAAATCAATCGTTTTCTTAAATGCACCCGTACCGTCTAGTTTATCAATATTCCAAGATGTCTGAGCCACAGCATTATCAACAACGGCACCCGAGGTATAGGTTCGTCGAACTACCGAAACTCCTGTTGATGAAACCTGGAAGAAAATACCATTCTTATCATCAAACAGCCCAACACGCCGAACATTGTTCGCCTTCGGCACCCCTATCACTCCAGTAACCAACGCTAACTGTGACTTGCCTGGAATATATGGAACATAGATAGCAGACTGTCGCACAGCTCGCTCGCCATTAGCTGTGCCAACCTGGAGACTGACAGCAGATTCATTAGGCAAGTGGGTGAGAGTAGCTCCCACCCCTGAGAGTAAGCTGATCATTGAATCAGTGTTGTAATAAACATTGGAAGAAAAGAATAAAGGAAATTGTTCAGAAACCCTTAAACGACCAAACGCATCTCTGTATTCACCAGGAATAGCGACATCTAACCCACGCTTTAACCCTAACTGGGTGCCAGTTATTCCTAATTTGCTTTGCTGCTCGCTTAGATCATTTGCTTCAATTGCGAAAACTTTCTCAAGAAGTGACACAATACACAGAACAACGAACATGCTTAAAATTAACTGTCTGCGTGTGAAGTTATAATCTATTCTTTTCATTTATCTGCCCATCCACTTTTAAGTGCAACTGTTTCTGGTTGGTTGCTTTGAATTGTTTTAGGTTCTTTTTTCTGCTGATCTTCCACCCATTTAAGTATGAGTTTGACTAAAATATCAATTCCATATTTTATCAATTTATCAACAAGAAAGCTTACCATTGCTATGCCTTTTGAAAAGCTTCGATGAATTGTTCAACATATTCAACTTGTAGCTTAGCAAGCTCAAGACCTTCGCCTAAATCCAGGTCTTTTATTTCAACAGGAATAAGATTGTAGTTTTCATAAGCGGCTAACATTTTAGCTTTGAAATCAGGATTAGCGATAATTTCAGAATAAAGGGCACTGAAATCTGCGGCCTGCACCCCATTCTTGAACTGGTACGCGCAAAAAACACTTACTTCATTTAATGCAACCAATGCCTCTTTTGTTTCCTTGATTCCAGATACTGAATCTTCTTTCTTTAATCGTGGAATAAGTAAACCCATAACTGCAAGCAGAGCGTCCAAAATGTTCTTCATAGTTTCATCCTTTGAAATTACTAAGTAAATGCATGAGAAATCCTACCACGCATGATATTCCGGTGGCAAATGCATAAATATAAGAGACTTTTTTATCGAGTTCAGCAATCTTGTCAGAAAGTTGAGTCTCTAACTCATCAAGTCTATTTATTAAATATGTTTCAAAATCCGTCATTTCATCTGGCCTTGCTTGACAAGTTTCACCACCGTAATTGTAACAATTCCCCTTTGTTTTTCCTAGCATCGTGATCATACTCCAAAGAAAAAATTCTAAAAAATGCTTACATGCATAGGACATTATTGTCGGAAAGTCTCAACTATATTGACATCAATGCTTCTAATGCTAATATTTTTGCATTTGCTTCATCTAGTTTAACGGAAAGTTCTTGGATTGCTTTGACTAAAGTGGGAATTAATTCTGTAGACATTACAGAGTATTGTGTTTCTCCTGTGCCGCATACTGCTTCGCTAACTATTGGTAGTAATTCCTGTGCAATAAATCCCATCCGTTTACTTTGTTCAGAATCATCATTAATATAATCAAATCTTACTGGATTAATTGCTAAAATTTCGTTCAATCCATATTGAAGTGGTTGAATATTCTTTTTAGCTCTTATGTCAGAAATTGCTGCCCAAGCAGTAGCAGTATTATTTAATTGTACTCCACCATATGCTCCGGCAATTACTTGAATAATTGCAGAAGTACCACCTTGAGCTACTAGATAATTAATTCCATTTCTAGTCCATCTAATATTTGTTCCTGTTGTATCAACTTGAACTGAACCAGTATTTCCTGTTACTTGGAATAATTCAGCAGCAGCTCCTCCAATCCCAACACTTCCGTTTGAACCAATTCGCATACGCTCAGTATTGTCTACCCTAAATTCTATGGTAGAGTTTGCCGATACATTCCCCCCGTCGGCACTGATTAGCAAAGATGTATCATTTATACCATTTAATATGTGATATAATCCAGAAACTCCGGTATCGCTTAATCTTAACACAGGACTGCTGCCAATTACATCTAGCTGTGCGGATGGAGTGCCGCCAATACCGACATTTCCACCAGAGGTAATGCGCATCTTTTCTGCACCCAAGGTTCCAAATACTATATTGTTGTTCATGTCAGCAACGGTTGAGTATCCTGAAATATCTATATACGCTTTTTGTCCAACAGTAGATCCACCACCTGCGCTTAATCGTAAAAATCCATCATCTGCGGCATCATTTGATGGAGCGCCACTTAACTCTCCTGAAAGTCTAGTTGCTCCAACCGCTGGACGAGTAGATGAACCACTTTGACCTTCAAGTAAAAGAATTGCTCCACTTTCATTTATCGTTAGTGCTGGAGAACCTAAAGTTTGTAATTTTAATTTTCCATAAAAGTCATTGCCTATGGTTGTTACAGCTGAGTCAAAGTTCACACTGAAATTTGAATTCGATCCATTTGTTACATATAAAGCTGTGTCAGTATTGTTTCCTCTGACTTCTAGTTTTCCATTTGTATTATTCCCTGATCCACCGACCCGAAGATTTCCAGTGGATGTTATACGCATACGTTCATCAAGCGTGCCAGCAGAATCACATGTAGTGAAAGCTAAGTATCCCGCATAATTTGCATCTGTTGAATTTTCTCTTTTCCCATGAATCGTGGCAGTAGGATAGTTTGCAATAGTGCCATTAGCAGTGAATCCAAGCGATCCCCCTTTATTTATGCCGATTGCATCAGTAGATCCAACTACAAGCGCGCCTGGTGTATTTAAAACGGCGACACTTTCAGCGTTGAAAGTAGCGATAACGCCTGCTGTATTGGAACCATTCGCACCAACAACGAGCTTTTGATTTGGACTCGTTTCCCCTATTCCCACTTTTCCATCGGCTGCAACGTGAATAGAAGCATCCCACGCTGCACTTGTTCCATTTGATCTAAGAAGCGTGCCTAATGCACCCAGAGAAGCAGGCAAATGGGGTGCGGCTGCAACAGTATGTGCCTCAATAGTCGGTATTTTCTGAATCTGTTCAAATGAATTTATTGTCATGGAACGCCCCCCTTGTTTTCTAAAGTTAAAATTCTTGCTTCTAGTGCGCTGTTCTTAGCTGATAACTCTTGCACTGCTTTTACTAAAGCAGCTGTTATTGATCGATCATATAGTCCATAATACCCATCATTCCCCATCGGGGCGGCTGAAGGAATTATTGGAGCAACTTGATCTGCAAAAAAACCTATTTCAACAGCTGCGTTTTCTCCACGTCTATCAATATCTGATAACCATTTATAGGCCTTTGGAAATATTTTAAGGATTTCTGCAAGTCCAGGGATTTCAGCATCTGGAACTTCTTGCTTTAACCTAGAGTCAGAAGCAGCAGATAGCACCCCATTGGCATCTGCATTTACTGCGCGTGAACCAGAACCAGCTAGATTAGCAATGGTCACTACTCCATCGGAGCTGATTCGCATTCTTTCCGCCATTGTTCCACCGGTGGCGTTTGTTGAAAAAGATAAATATCCAGCAGCATCTGACAAAGTAGAATTTTCCTTGCGTCCTGATATTTGTCCAAATGAAGTTGTTCCCAGCGCAGTTGCCGTAATAGAACCACCTAAACTAATCGCTCCACCTACCCCAGCTGCTTGGGCAATATCAGTCCAAGATCGAATGGCAAAAGTTCCAGCTCCATTGGCTATCGCTGGGTTTGTATTCACTCTAGCGTCAATGACTGATCCATATACTGCTGAAGTTCCACCCATCCCCAAAAATCCACTGCCATTTATTTGTCCTCGGAACGTGTTACTTGTGTAAAATTGAATAGCAGCAGCGTTAACAGTTTTGAACGCCAATGCTCCACCTCCTGAATAAATCAATTGCGCATTATTGGAGCTGCCACCGATAATGCCTATTTGGAATTGTCCACCAGTGTTCGCATTTTTCATGTAGATGTGAACAGCACGGTCGCCAGTCGCTTCTTCTCCCATTCGCAATTCAGTCGTTCCAGCTGCCGCAGTCGAGCTGATCCGTTGAACAGTTGTCCCAGCGCCAGCAACAGATAAAGCTGTACTAGCTACGGGTGCGGTTCCCACCCCAACAAGTCCACTGCCATCAATTTGAACTGCATTTGACCATGAAGATGCACTTCCATCACTTTTTAAAATCGAGTTAGCTGAACCAATTCCAAGTCTGTCAGGCGCACCGGCCACGCCACCTACAAATAAATCTCCAGCGGTGGTAAGAGGGTTAGTAAAACCGACATCAGCTGCCGGAGTCTGCCAAGAAACAGCACCCGCAGCCATTTGTAGAACTTTTCCATCAGTTCCCTTAGCTAAACGTGTAGCTAATCCACCGACGCCACCGACAATCATATCTTCCGCAGTTGTCATAGGATTTGTGAAGGATGCCGCTGGATCTGCCCAAACAACTGCACCCGAACCGTTAACAGTTAAAACTTGTCCATTGCTACCAACCGCTAAGCGGTTAGGAACTCCAGCAACGCCACCCTTGATAATATCTTCAGCGGTGGTCATTGGATTGAACAAACCTGCGCCTGATGCTGTCCAAGCAGGCACGCCTCCGGAGACAGTGAGTACATGACCTTCGGTTCCAATTGGCAAGCGTGCAGGGACTCCTGTCGGAATCCCATAGATCATGTCCCCTTCAGCAGTCATTGGATTAGATAAACTAGTTCCATAAGCACCGTGGTACAAACCACGGATGGTTAACGCAGCGGGGATTGATGAGTTTAACGTGACTTCAGAGCTTAACCCACCCGATATGCTGGTAAATTCATAATCGTATGTAGCACCCTCATTAAACAAAACGCCATCGATGAAGAGCTGAAAGTTTGCTTTGTTGGACATAGATACGTCATAGCCAAGATCAATGACTGTCTGAGCAGCGGTACTTACGCCAAAATATTCATCAGTAGTTGAATACACCAGCGGTGGTACTGACCAGGTAGCGGCTCCTGCACCGTTTGATGAAAGAACATAATTGCTAGGAATCCCACTTGAAGATACGTTTACACCCTCTAATTTAGATTGCTTTCCAATGAAGAGGTTATCAATTTTTAAATCAAAGATTCCAGCTCTGGATAATGTTTGATGGATGATAAAGCGATAATTTACCCCAGTCGTAACAGCAAAGGATGATGAGTAATTTATGACTGTGGAGCTTTCACTTAGTGCAGTAGTTGAAGGAGTTACCAGCGTGGCATTATCAACGTCATAGAGAAACACAGCAAAATCACCGTTTGAACTATCAGCATCTGCCCATAAATAGTCGAATGAAATAACCAGGTTCTGGTTCAAACTAGCTGAATCTAGCGTGAATGTATAAGAGCATCCATGCCCCTGACCGCCCAATGCGCTATTAAACTTGGAGATGAGGAGCGAGCCATTACCTTCCAGTGGCGTAACTGCTGATCGATCACACGTTAGAAATGTACTTGTCCCACCAGTACCATCTACAGGTACAATTCCAGCGGCGTCAACGTAGGAGGTAAAGTTTTCACCTGTCAGTTCAAAAGCTCCAATTGGTATATAGTTCTTTCTGATGTTTGCACCCTGGAAGTTGTGTGCAATAACCTCACCGCCGACTCGCAGCTTTTTTGTTGATATGGCTTCTAGCTCAAGAAAATTGGCAAATTGGATGATGTTTTCAAGAAACACAGCTCTGCCTGGTCCATAATAAACCACGCTGGCGTATGCTGTTATGGAGAGACAAGTTAAAATAAGAAATGCGGTTATTTTACGTTTCATGCTTACCCCAATAAATTAACAATAAAGCTACCACTAGAAACTGTTGTACTTGCATTTACCGCCTTTAAAGATATGCGTGCATTTGCCACTAGTTCTAAATCTATCTCTCTATCCATTCCAGGCCATACAATCATTCTATTTGTTTCTGAAGCAGCTGCACCCGTGGCGAGGTATAACGGCTCGCCTCCGGCGTAGAAAATATGTAGTTTCTTGCCTGCTGTTGCGCCAATATCTGCTATGACTTCCAAATATGCTGAATCAGTGACGTTTGTTACAGCGAATTTCACCTGATGGAATGTCAGAACATTTAGATTCTTAACGATTGTTTGATGATCGTTTGCTATGACTACCGACAAACTTCCAGCGGAGTTCTGTTGCCCTAAAGCCGATGGAAGTTTCGCATTAGCAGCGGCAAGAGTCACTTCGGTAGCGGCACCGTTTAGATCAGCTAGTTTAACGTCTAGTTGACTGTTTCCATTGACTGTACTGTCGATCAACTCCACCGCTGTTTTGATTGCTGAGAGTATCGCTTCTTGTTCCGTTGAAAGAACTACTGGCGCAGAGTTGACTGTTGCCTTCTGTCCAAGTGAAGAGAACTTCCCGTTCAACGCCGCTAGTGTCGTTTGCGTAGCATAATCCACCGCCGCCAGGGTGGTTAACGAAGCGTTACCTGATGTCTGAAGAGCTGCGGTCGATGCACCCGTAGGTAGGCTAACTGTTCCTGAAATATTGGTGATAGGGAAACCGGCTTGATCTGACGCTATAACAACTGGCGTAGATCCTGCCATGTTCTTCTGTCCAAGAGTCCCTAGCTTAGCGGACATTGCCGCTAATGTTGTCTCTGTCGAAACAGCTGCGTTTAATGTAACCATTTCAGCTAAAACAGAAGCATCATGCACGGTTGCTTCGTTTGAAGCATTGATGGCCAATAGCTCGGTTCCGTCACCGATTCGAACTGAACTTGGATCGGCACCCGTATGTGATAAAGTTATATCAACTGATCCAGCGGTGAAGTTGATATCGCCGGAAAGTCCAACAATCCTAACAGGAAGCGGGACAGTATTAGTTGGATCGTCTTTGTCGTCTAGGATGGTAACAATTGAATCAATCCCACCCTCTACTTTGTGGACGGTGAACGCTGAAATCACGCTTCCATCTGCTTCAAATCTCTGAGGAATTGGGCGTAAAATATCTACTGTATCACCAGCAGCAAAGCTGGCAGACGCCACCCCATCAAGGGTTATAGTGTTGGCCGTAGTTTCAATGACTACAATATCTAATTCTTTGATCCCATTAGCTGATGTTTTAACCCGAACGATATCACCAACTTTGGCATCATGGTTCGTGATTTTAAGAATAGAATCGGTAGAAGTTGCTTCAATAATCGCTGCATTTGTGACGATAAATGCACCGTATGCCATAGTATCTAGCGCAGCTTTGTTGGTTCCAAGTCTACCTATTGTTGCAAAATATTTTTGTGGTTTTACGCTGGCATTGTTGAAGTCTTCACGCTTTCCAACAAATGAATAGCCTTCTATTCCTGACATCCTCAACTCCTTTAGGGTTTCTTAGTGATATTTGTTTAGTTTAATCAGTTCCAACCACTCTGTCAAAAAGTGATTGTTCTCTCGGCTTTCTTTGAGTATTAAAGAAACTATGTACAGAGTCAAACACGTTCTGGTTAATAATAGCTTTTGTGAATGGTATCGTTGGAGAATTTTTTTCCAAAGCAACTAATGTATCTCGATAGAATTTTTTTCTTGCGTCGTCCTTCTCCCAGTCTGTATAATATATCCCAGAAATAAAACTAACAAAATCATCACCCATTCCACCTATAACAGGCCCTGCAACTTTCCCGGAAAGACTAATATAACTTTTAGCATGATCATCAAACAGAAAATCTGCATAAATCCCACCTGTACCACCCTGAAGAAATGATTTCATAGCGTATTTACGCCATGCAAGCTGATTGTCCTTATCACTCATTCCTGATTTTGATGTCTGTTCAATTAGTTTATATACTTCAGGTACTTTGTTTAGTAATAAATCACGGGCACTCATCGCAACTGCACCCAAGATTGTGCTGGCAAAGACTGTGTTAGCTACGTTTTTATAACGATCTACTTTTGTGTCACCTGATCTAGCGACGACATTCATGGTATCAAACGCCGACCACATAAATGATTTAAACTGAAATAACATGCTGAACACTTGTCCGTGCGCAGAGTTTCGATCAAAAGCGTTTCTGAAGGCAAACTGATTTACCCCAGCCGTAGGAGAACCACGTTCTGAATAAAATGTCAGCCATTCACGAAGATTGTTTGAAAGTTTTAATTTTGCAGCGTTTATTTCATCAGCAGTCGCAAGTTTAAATCCTTCATCTGGAATATCCATAATTGAATGTGGCGTGATATATTTTCTTCCATCCTCATTTTCAGCAACTGCACTTTGCATTAACTTCCATTCTTTTTCATCAATGCCAAATTTTAAAAGAGACTTCCGTGCAGGGTGATCTTTGAACTCAATATTTACATTATCAGCAAGACTTTCTGCTAGCCTCCCAGCTTCAGCTATTTTCATTGAAACAGCTTGCCGTGAAAGACCTGTAAGACGCATGATAAAATCATGCCCTCTACTTAACCAGTCATGCATTTGTCCATATTCACCAAATCTAGTATTCTGTGTTAACACGTTTACTTCATTTGCAAACACACCAAGAAAGTCAGCACCCTTTAATCTTGCTTCTGTTGAAGTGAAAAATTTGAATGAATCTTTCGTGACAAGTCCAAGTTCATGATAATAATTCTTTCCTGTTAGTGGAGAAATAACTCCTGAACTAAATGATAAATCTGTAAGCGTTGTTACAAGGGCATTTGATAGTTTAGACATATTTGCGAGCTGTCGTAGCGCATTCCCACCCCTAGCAATCCAATTCATTTTTCCTTGAAATTCACCTTCAGATGCAACTTTAAATAAAGTTTCAAGATTTTTGGTTTGTTGGTCAAATTTTGAATCAAATTTTGTCCCTGGAATTTGTTTAGAAAAATCTTCGGCTTTTGCCACCCGAAGCATTTCTTTGAACGTCATTTTAAAGTTAGGCCCAAATATTTCCATCGCTGCCATTTGTGATGCATCTCTGTCAATTCCACTGATTATGTTCTTATATAAATTTCCATCAGGATTCATTGCTTTAGAATATTCATACGCAGCTGCGCCATCTTCAAATACAACATTTCTACTTCGTCCCATACGTTCAGCGAATTTAGTTTTTTCAATCTGTTTCATTTCATCAGAAGCAATTTTTGTACCACGCAATTGACCTAACTCTCTAATTCGACCATGATAGAAGTTAGTTAGATAGTCATCAATACCTTCTTGTGTGTAGAATCCCATTTTCTTAAAGTTAAAAGTCTTTTTTGCCCATGCAGTCCATGGTGCTTCACCCATTTCAAACATTGTTTCAGCATTATGACTTTGTTTATCTAAATAATTTTCAATATACCCTAATTCTACTCCTAATTTTTTCTTTTGCGCATGAACTTCATCATTCAGTTTTTTAATAGCATCGCCAACTGCTAAAGTTGCAGTATCATAACCATCACGTTTTCCATCAATGACGATTTCATGTAGATCTTTGCTCATTTCTCCAGAAGTTAATCTTTCCATTGCATTATGTTTATTTGCAACTGAATCAATTATTTGCTGCATTCTTGATTGATAAACTTTCTTACCATACCACAAAGATCCAATGCCTTTATAATCGTGTTTAACACTTGGTTCAATCAATGAACGAACTGCTGCAATCATATCTCCTTTAAAACCTTCTTGTTTGAGATACTCGGAAACCTCTAAGAATTTTTTCTTATTTAGTAAATTTTGTTTTTTTGTCTGTTGAATATCAATCAGTTTTCGGTCAGTTACCTTATTGATTATTTCATCAATCGTACTATCACTTTGATCTGCTTCATCAATTGTTTCTAAAATCTGTTTACGCAATACTGTGTATTGTTGAGGATCAAGCTTGTATTTAACCCTAATTAATTCACCACAATTATCAACTTTATTTTTCATGTTGCTGCCTTCAGTAAGCAAGTAGCAAAATCACGCAATGAACGAACATAGGATTTTGTTTCTAACTCAACTTTTTTATATTCAATATCAGCAGTTCTGAACTCTGTGAAATCGCCATTATTTTTTTCTGCAAAATCGTTAAATGCTTGATCATAGTCACTTAGCACCGCTATTTCTTTTGATAAGGTATCAGGTGTTGTGGTGATTTCTAAAGCTGGTTCTTTTGAATTAACTATTTGGTCAGCTTCTGCGTTGTAAGAAAGCTTGTTCTTAGGATCTTGTAAATCTTTTTGCATTAAGGAAATAGTTTCATCACTTAACTTTGGTTTGCTGTTCTCATCTAAAAGATAGGTTTTACGCATGTCAAACCCTTCATCTTTTAGTGCCGCTATAAATTCATCCATCTTTGCAGGAGTTACGCTAGGATATTTCTTTAATTCTTCTCTGATTCCAACAATGTCAATCGTGTCATCTAGTAGTACATCTGTTTTCTCAGGAAATGTATTTTGAAAAGCTGTGGCAAATGGTTCATCGATTACTTTATCAGCTTCTAAAGCAGCTATTGGACGTTCAAGGATAGTTGCAACATTTGCATCTGCTTTAACTGCTAACTCTGCGGTGTTGTTCAAATGTTCAACAACATTGCTGTTAATACGGGAAAGTTTATTTAACACTGATCCGGCACCGTGAATGATTCCAGTGAACATTAATGACGTAGCTACGACATTCCTAAACACCTCATCAGCAGCTATCTGCATCTGTTCTTTCTTAGTTGCATTGTAGTTAAACGCTTCAGTCGTTGCATTTGAAATAATGTTACCAATAGCATCAGCAGCGAAAGCAGATTTAGCTGTCAAAGCAACGCTAGAACTTGCACCCAATTGTGCCCATTTCAAACTCTCCGCAACAGCGGCACTTGTTTGCATTGTTCTCGCTGCCTTTACTCCTACCGCTAATCCTTTCGCGGCTGAACCCACTCCAATGCCTAAAGCAAAATCTGCTGGATCTGCCATTCCAGCGGCAATTGCACCCATGAATCCAGGCACTGTCCCACCCCAGAATGATTTAGGCCCTTGCTCGATTATTGTATTTAATCTATTAACTTCTTCCTGTTCACCTTGGATGACTATCGCAGCTCGCTCAGTCAATGGCGTAGTTGCGTTGATATTGTACTTCTTGTTGATTTCATCAGGCTGAAGTAATGGTCCTTCTTTGTTTTGTGATTCAATTGCATTAGAACGTGCAATGCTCATAATCGTTGTTTGACGATATGCTTGATGTGCATACGCTGCAACCACTTCACTCGTAGTGGTTTGTGGTTCCGCTCCTTCATCAGGGCCTGAAAATATTAGTTCAGTTGGAGCTTGTAACATCCATACATCCTATTAAAATGAATTTCCAGGTGCAAAAATAGACTGACTTTCATTTCTTATTATTTCTTTTCTTCTCTTATCAACTTCATCATCAAGCCAGGATTTTCCAGGTGGATATTTTACTTTGTTTATATCGTCAAATTTGAAAATCACTGGTTCCCCTTTGGCATCCTTGAGGGGTTCTAAGTATGAAGGATTATCATGTGAAGGCTGTAATAACATCATACCATCACGATTAGCTGAAGATACCCACTGATGTGTGGCTTGTGTGAATTTATTTGTTTTTGTGCCAACATAATCTTCCATAAAATTTTTAATATTCTCTGTATTTGCTATTGTCGTTGGAACCATTACAGATGCTTTTGGTGAACTTATCGGTTGAAACGTAGAACTGAACATTCTCCACGCTTCTTTTTGAGCATTTTCATCACTCATTTTATCCAAGCGTAATCGTTTATAGTGTTCGTTAACTGTATCCAATACTATCATTGCATTACTTTTTGATTTCTGATCATTTCCAACTGCTAAATACATTGAAAACAAATCATCTTCCATAAGTGTGCTATATTTCGACTTAGGATCACCTATTTTTTCTTTATATAGATCATCTGAAACTGGATTCATGATATTTTGAATTGCATGTTTACGAAGAACTTTATCTTTAATTTCTCCAACAACCGCATAATTTTCAGGAAGTCCTAATTCTTTAATTGCTGCAAAAGAATCTTTCCCTGTCATATCTTCTAATTCTGAAAAAAGATCGAGTGTAATATTTTCATCTTTTTGTTCAATTGCATTTTTAATTCCTTCACCATATTTTTTGTTCAACGCTGGACTCATATAATTTCTGCTCTGCTTTTCTATCCCCCATTGGTCATAGAATCCATCTAATTTTGCTTTATATTGTTGATATACTTTTTGATCTCCTTGAATAACTGCCACTGAAAGATCGGATAATGATTGATCACGTCTTGCCAAATAACCGACTGGATCTTTGTTAAACTCCGCCTGTAAATTAGAGTTAAGTGCATTTAATTTTTCAGAAACTGCACCCTTTAATGCCACAGCTTCTAATGGATCTTTTACCTTAAAATGTTCAGCTTGGGCATTTGCAATTGACTGCACATCACGTTGCCATAGAGGCAACAATGCAAAAGTATCTTGCATCTGTGCAACTGCTTTCATTCCAGCAAATCTACGTTTCAACTCTCTTTGTTGCTCCGCTGGGAACAATTCTATTTGTTTTTCAACCGCTTGGATCACTGGATCATTATACTTCATCTGACCTGAAGTAACTCCAATTTCAGCCTCACGCATATTGTTCAAAGCTGAATTGAAAAACTCATTCTTCATCTGCATTTCACTTTGGACAGCTGCCACCCGTAGCTGAGTTTGTTGAAATGGTGTAAGGCGTTTTAAAATCTCATCAGAATTTTTAGGATCTTTCCCATCCAATAATGCCAACGCTGCCTTATTGTTTTTCATTATAATAATGGATTTTACTGTTTCATACGCTGCATTTGACATTTTCTCTTGCAAAGCTGCGCGAGTCTTATTGTCATAAATTTCTGAATTATTGATTAATAAATCTTCATCTTTTAAATCACGGTTAGCTTTGATATAATCGCCATCACCACCCAAGTTAGCTATACGTTCATCCGTTTTACCTACATAATAATTGCGACGTGCCTCATTTTCAAAGTTATCAGCATGAATTAACTTTTCAGCAATCATAGAATTAGCTGAACTACTGAAATAATTTTTCTTGGCATCACTATCTAAATTATCTAAATATTTTTGTTTAGTTGTGCTGAGCATTTGATCATACTCTTGAGCGTAACCTTTGAAATCAGTACCATTATATTTTTGTTTAAGCGCAATATCTTGTTGGTTAAGCTCTCTTCCATAATCATAAGAGCTTTGAGTTACTGCTTGGATCAAATCTTCTTTGGTACGTTTTTTATATAAATCAACACCAATCTGAGCAGCTTCACCACCCAAGCCTGCTAACGCTGAAGCAACAAGTCCAGCGTGTCTTATTTCAACATTCGGTAATTGTGTTCCAACAGCTTCTTTTTGAGGTCCATTCATTATTGGTACTATTGGCATATTATTTTCCCTTATCTTTTGTATCTGGTTCTGGTGGAGCAGCTGATTTGCTAGTAAAATTCCCCGCAACAGAACCTGCTGCACTCATTGTCGTACCAATCCCTTGATAAATTGCAGCTCTTCCAATATCTCCTGAAAGTTGTGTATCGATATCGGCACCCATGAATAATGCTTTAGCTTTTGAATCTGCTTCACGTTGTTGGTTTATCATATTCTGAGAAACTTTATAGGCAGTATCTTCCAAAGCAAGAAGGACTGAACCTTCTAACTCTACGCCTGATTTAACATACGCACCAATTTGCTGTGCTGAAAATAATTCACCCTGTTTCTGTGTTTCGTTGATGTTGTAATCGGCACGCTTTAGAACATCAAATGCCATGATTCTTTTAGATTCAGCATTTTTCTTTGCAGCTTCTGCCTGTGCCTGGGCTGACTGGTAGTCACCATAAACTTTAAGGGCCGTACCACCGATTGCAACCGCTGCTGCTGTTTCTACGCCCACATTATACCCCTGACTTTTGCATAACATGCGTAATCTTCAAAATCTGCACCGTATGCCTGTGCAATTCCTTCTTGATAAAACCCAAGGATCTTTGCCCACTTATGCCCCTGTTTCCAAGTATTCTTCACATAGAATTGTAATCTGCGCATCTTTCTCTCAGCGAATAAACATCCATCAATTATTGTTTTTGTAATTTTTACAAATTGTATAGGGAACAAGTCACTATTTTCCGCAGCAATCAACCATAAATCACCCATGCCTGGTTGCAAATAGTTCACACCCATAATCATCAATGGTTTATCATCTAATTTTACCAGCATAACATCACGATTCTCACAAGCAATACTGTAGCGCATATCTGACTTAAATGTTTCATACCTGAATTTACATGGAAATGTATCAATATCTGATTCTTCCAAATATTTTAAATTAACCTCCATGTGATATCCCTCTTTGAGTGATGCTCAAAACATTGCATGGGAAAGGTAAATCATGTTTAAAATATAATTTATTGTAAGTCTCATGATCGTTTTCAATATATTCGGTCTGCTCTCCTGTGAACAATGATAAATCACTTGTTGCAGTTGTACTCGTATCTGCTGTGAACATATCGATATAAGTAGAATTAGTTGGACTGTATTTAAAACTAAGAGTTTTATATAATCTTACTGTGATCCTATCAGTTCTATGAAGTGTTCCTGTACTCACACCAAAATCACCACCTGCCTGGATTGGATTTAGTTCGATTTTTGCGTCATAGGAATATCCTACTGTAACTAAATCACTAGCAACATAATTTTTGTCTAGTGTAACCACCCCAGCCGCTGCGACTGTTACGTTAGGATGCTTCCTTCCTCTTGCTGTGCATGTTGCACCAGTCTGACCAATTAAGTGAGTAAAACCATTTGCTTTATTTAATCCTATCCCGCCGTTGTTAACCAATCCTGTTGCTGAACAATCCACGTAATTCATCGTCTTATAGTGCGTATAATCTTCTTCAAAAGATGCATCTATTGACTCATAGAAAAACTTAGTTACTCCTGCAACGGTTCTTTCAACTACCAGAAAAACATCATCAATGTTTTTCGATAAAGACTTGAGAGTACAAATACTATGAACTTTAACATTTGTTCCCCCAATAGTATGACGATGCCACGCAATTAAATTAAACTGGCGATTGTATGAAATCCCAACCAACTGATATGTTGATGTCAGCACCCAAATGACTGACCTTCCTGCATCATACGCCATTTGTGTATATTTCACATTCTGACGATTCACCGTTCCTGTATAGGTGTAATTATTATATAAAATATCTTTATTTTGAGCGTTCAAATTTACAGAAACAAATGCACCGTTGGTGTCGATGAAAATAAAATCATGTATTTTATCACCTGTGCGTGGAATATAAAATAAAGACTGATCAAATTTTATCGCTTGAGTTTGAGTGCTTCCAAAACTGCTATACGTTTGAACTTTAATATTCGTTGCACTGATTATGGAATTAATTGCACCGATTACAATTTCACTAGTATCCGTCCCACAAAATAAACTTTTTCCACCGCATAGCCAACGTATCCCACCGCTTTCATTAGTTGAAAGAGTAAAACTAAATGCATCTGTTTCTTTTAAATACCCTTTATAATTTAAATCACTTCCTGTAATTGGTGTTCCAGCTTTCTCAACATCTTCAGCTTGATAATCTTGATCAAGACGTCGTTGCATAAAATGTGCAAGGTTTCCAATCAATGAAGCAAAAATTGTATCAGGCTGAAGGAATGTACCACCAAAAAACAAACGATTTTCAAAAAATGAACACGTCTTAGGCCACCCCTGAAAATCACCGAATGCGCTCAATGTCCAATTATCAGTTGTCAATGCTCCTGGCATCCCTACTAAAGTAGTTCCATTAGCAACAGTGCCTGGAGTTTCAGGTGTGACATATATAGTATTTACTCCATCAGCTGGTGTTGTTAATGTTAAAAAAGTTCCAGCTATAGCATTGTCATAGGTAGATGCAACTTTAAAATCAGTCGCTGATATTTTTATACAATAATAAATTTTTCCAATCTGTAATGGTTCTGGGATTCTCGCTATCCCATGGAATACAATCCCAACACCTGTTGAAGATGCTGCTGCAACTGAAAATAAATCAGTCGCATCGGTAAATGTAGCAGTCTGACGAGTAGGAAGATCATCTATCCTAAACACACCTTCAACTGACCCATTAGAAATACGAAGCAATGATCCTACCATCGACCCAGTGAAAAAAGCAGCACTACAAGTAACAGCAATTGCACCTACTGCTGTAACAGTCATTGTTTTAGAAGAAACATTTCGATCTAAATATGAAGTATATAATGGTGTCGAAAAAGCACCCAATGATAATATATTACTAAGTGAACTTATTCTGTTCCAATATGTCCAAATGAAACTGTAACCATAAACATCTCTGACATATTTAATTAAAATAGGCTCCATCATTCCACTGTTATGTGTAATGATTATAACATCATTAGAAATAGCATAATGAAATCCATTAACATCTAATAATGAACTTATAGCTTTTATTCCACTGATTGTACTATAGTAGTAATCGACTTTTGTAGCTGTTAAATATCCACCTGTTGAGACATTGCAAAAATAAATTGGGCCTGTAGTTGGATTACTCCACGCTTTACCATCAGGTATAATTGAAATAATCCATTGTTTTTCATCAGATGAAATAAATGGAATCATAAAACTAGCAGTGGATTTTATATGTTCCCCACGGTAAACAGTGCCTGGACGTTTATAAATACTGCCATCATGACGTGGAATAAAATTAGAAAGTAATGAAACACTTGAATTGTATTCTTCGCTTGCTGAATTGCCTAAAAATGACTGAGCAATTTCACCTTTTGTAAAATTTGTTTGCGAATGAACATACTTGCTCAATACCGTGCCTCCAGCCAAGTGTTAAAATCAAAATCATCTGGAGTACCCTCTTGAGCATCTGCTGATCTAACATCTCTAAGTAAAATTTGAACTTCTTGTGCCAATGTATTTTTTAAATTGACTGACTGAACAAGACTATAACTCATTTCATGCGCTAACATTACACTCAGCAAATGATCAAACATAGCTTCATATTTTGTAACATCAGTGATCTTCGATACATAAAGCATGTTAACAGAAGAATCATTGCATAATAGATAACTGCCCTCAATTTTATATTCAATATCGCTAGGATCAAGTTTAACCACCCTAAGATAATCTGTTGGTAATGGAAACTGCATACTATAACCAAACGCTGGGACTAATCCAAAATAAAAACTAGTCACCACCCAATCATCAACTAAATCGATAGGCGTAGGAACCAAAGAATCTGCGTATGTTAATGCTACTTTGAAAGTAGTCGCATTTAAGTTTATCGCGTAATAAACCACTCCGGTTTGAAGTGGGCTAGGTACGCCATTTGAACTCGAATAGAATGAAATTTTTGTCCCTGTCGCTGGTGCAACCGTTGTCGTAATTACATCTGTTCCATAGTTGACTGTTCCAACATAAGGAAGCAACTCAACACGCTTTAGAGCAAAATTCCAAGGATGAGAACGAAGTAAATTATCCCTAGTTCTAGGATACATTAAAGAACAGGTCTGTGATTTTTTATCTGCGTCTGAAAGCGAAGTAATGGCAGGGGCACCCAGCCTAGAAAGTGCAGCATTACAAATTTCTAGTTCAGTTGCCGCCATAACTACTCCAAAATAAAAAGCATAGGTAAATTCTTACCTATGCCTTATCTAATTAATCAACCAAATAAAACAAACAAAACTGGTGAGTATTGCTAGTGGCGTTAGTAGAAACTTCAGTAACAACAGCTGAGATTACTGTTTCAGCTTCAAATTTCTTACCAAAACCAGCGATAGCTCCACTAATTTGAGCATCAACAGCAGCGGCACCGAAATCAAGTGAACTTGCACCCACAAAGATCCCATCTGGATCAGCAACAATATCACCGTTGGCTTCCCAACCAATGTTATAAATTCCTGAAGCAGCATCAACAGGAGCAACCACTCGGGCATCAATCAATCTTGCACCCTTAGGCAACTTACAGATTTTGATAACGTCATTCACAGCTAACTCAGCAGCGAAAGTGATATCAGCTTTAATTAACCGCACTCGACCATGCAATTTAGTAACATCGTTTTTTACTGAAGGTTCAACAATGTATGAATTGTTGTATTCAGTAGTGTATAAATCGGACATATATTCCTCCATAAATGCCTGGTCTTCACCAGGCAAAATTTAATTATTCAGAACAAATTACTTCAACAACTTTTTCTTCTTCAATTCTAGCTGAACCTACACCCATACAAGCATAAACTTGCATAGAGTAAGATTTATCATCTCTTTCAGAAATACGAGCTTTAATATCTTCGCCAACTGAAAGAATAATACCATCTTGTGCCCAAGCAATACATCGACGAGAATTTGCAGCGGTAATGGTTCCTGTTCCTGCGCCAGTCAAACCATTGGTAACTGTGTAAGTTACGTTAGCAGCAGAACGAGGAAGTCTCTCTGTTCGTACAAAATTAAATCCCATGAAAGTGTTTACTTCACCCATAACCAACGCTTTAACAGCAGCATAGTCACTGTTGGTTACTTCAGTTTGTCCAAGCAAAGATTGTAATTGAGAAGAACCAATTGCAAAATGACGAGAGATTGATTCATCAACATCATTAGCATCAAATTTTTCTTTAACTTTTCGTAAAGTTCTTACGTTCAAGTTTACACCAGTAGTAGTGGTTCCATCATGAGCAGCTACTTTTTGAGTAGTAGGAAGAACAACAGCAGTTGAACCTTCTTCACCAGCATAAGCAGTTCCAAGAGCAGCAGCAATGATTTCATCATCCATTGCACGCCCTAATGCCCACATAGCGGCAACAGCGTATTCACTCTCAGGACTAATCAACATACGAATTTTATCTTCGTTATCAACCAAATCAGCATATTCATAGTCGGAAAGAGTTACTCGACGACGTGAATGTGGAGTGTCCATTTTAGGGGTATCAGCATGACGTGATACTTTTTTCTGAGCAACAACAGCACCGATGCGATCCCAAAAAGACGCTTTAGATTGTTGTGACTCATTTCGTACTAATGGACGAAGTTTAGAACCTTTTTGTTGTGATAAATGAAACACGTTTGCAGAATACTGCTTAACGAATGCTTCTGTAATTTGGACAGACATTTTCAACTCCTATTAAAGTGTTATGTTAATAAATCAAATTTAATAGATTGCCTGTTACGGTCTATTGATTCAATAAGATTAAATTACCTTATTTTACTTAATGCGTTTATTTTATCTAATAAAAAAATCCATGTCAACTATACAAAGATTCATTCAATTTAAGCATCTCTTGCAAAGCTTGCCTGTGACCTGGATGCGATTTATTCAGATATGGCCCTGACTTATCAGAATACATATCCATAATTTTTCGACTAGCATCTTCTTTGGTGATTCCAAAATTACCAACAGATTCATGCTTGAATGAATCCTCTTTTATACTCTTCCCAATCTTGTTTAAAAGTTTAACAAATTTAACATTTGACGTTAATCCTGACTCTTTCAATGTGGCAATTTCATCGTCATCCGCAAATTGGCGTAATGCCCGTTTAGCAAGGTCTACTTCCTTGTCAAAACCAACGCCCCACTCTTTTTTAAGATTAAATAACTCAGCTTCGGCACCCTTAGTTTTCTCATCTAACATTGCCTTTTGAACACTCTCAACCTCATCATGATACCAATGAAAAAGCTGTTCGGCCTGCTTCGGAAGCAACCCTGATTTATGTGAAACTTCCTTATATTTTTTAAGGAAAGTCTCATCAACTTCTTGTCCTTCTTTTAAATTAACTTCATATTTATCAATCTCAGGACGACCAACTTTTGTATAAAAGTTATTCCAATCTTCGTCAGTAGCATTTTTACCTGGCAAAACTACCTTATCACGTCCAATTAATTTCTGAGCATTAACGTAGGACTTTAAAATCTCAGGATAGTTAAATTTTTTATCCTTCACAAACAACTTTAAAGAAGGTTCACGCTTCAAATTCTCATCAATTCCCTCTGGAAATTCCACGTCTAAAAGTGGGTTTACTGGAGGTGTTGATGGTTCTCCCCCACCCGTGGCCATAGGTGGCTCATCAATAATTCCAAGTGAAAAGACAAAAAAACTTAGTATCCATTTAAACATAATTTAATTCCTCTTCTTCGTTTTTATCTATAAACATTTTTAAATTGACTGGATCTTGCTTCAACATCATTAAAATATAGTTGACCACATTCCTTTCGCCTTCACGAAAAATGCAGTCATTAATGTCACCCTGGAATGATGTATGCATAAAATGGCACTTCTTCATCAAATCAAACAGCACCCTCTGACCTTTCTCATCTTCAAAAATAGCTTTATAATCAGCAATTAGATCAATCTGCTTATAAGCTTTTTTGTTTTGTGTCATTCATTGCCCCTGCTGCTTGCTGCATTGCTTGAGTTTGATTCAATGCGCTCTGTTCTGCTTGCTGTTTCTGTATTGCCTGTTGACGCTGTTCACGCAATTGTTTCTTCTCTTCATCACGTCTAAAAATCACTTGTGGAACATTATATATGCTTGCAACATACTTTAGCATCCTATCACTGTCAACATTATCTACCACCGCTGGATCAAATTGTGCAATCGGTGCCAAAATCCCCATGATCCTGTTTAAGTTCTCAGCTTCTGAACTTCTCTGTGCCCTAGCTATCATAGATGAATATCGAACCTCGAATGATCTACCTTGGATCTTCTCAGGTGCCGGCTTAATCTTCCCACGCCGTAACAATATCGAATAAACACGGTTAACCAACGGCTTTAGCAGCTCATAGTGCTGACGCCCCAATATAGGCCCTAACAACCTCAATTTCTCCTCTGTCCTCTGCAAAACCTCAGTAGCTGTCATCTGTGGGCCATCATTCAACTGCAACTGATCAATGAAAAATGCATCTCGAATCCGCTTCTGAATCAGCTCAAGCAACTGCACCCCAATATCTGGCCTTGCGCCTGTAAGAAGCGGCTCAATCCTGTCCTTCGTCCCTGCTCGATAGTAGTTAGTCCCACCCGGTGTAGTTCGTATTGGCAACACCATCCCATCATCAGGAACCTGTAATGGAGGGTCAGTTACCTTCTGCGCTGCCCGAATTATCGTCTGCATCATCGTATTCGTCATTTTAATATCAGATAATGCTTTCATTGCTGGCGATCTTCCATAGATCTCACCACTGATCTTAGTCCACCGTGGAGTGATATATGGAAACTCCTCAAACCCAGATTCTTTCAATAATAACTTCATTCCCAACAAAATATGGAAAGAAGCATACTTCATGCCTTTCGGTCCAACATCACCACCGATTTCACTATCTTGCCGTTTAAATACCGCATGTAAAATATCATGTTCCTTATCCAGATCCCCACGCAATTGGTTCATCTCATGCGCGCTTAATTCAGCGTCTGGGAACTCTTCAAGCAGCTGCCTGCCTGTTAGCACATATTCTCTGAAGATACCGTTCACAAGCCCGTTTGCGCTCTCCTCAAGATATGATTCATTGATAGGTCGAGAGTTGAATACAACATCTAGCTCGTCATCTTCTTCCACCCTTAGGATGGCTGTACCAAAACTCCCAAGATCCAAGTACACCTCATGGATCTCAGTCTGAAAATTCGAGTTGTTAAGCACCTGATGGATCTGCACCGCTGTATTCTGTAACCACAACTTCACATCATAATCACCATCAAGCTCTTCATCTCCCATCGACAACTCAAACCACTGCACCGATGGATTCGTTAGCATTCCATGCAATGCTGAAGCTAGAAGCTCGTTAGCATGTATTGCCGTAGCATCGAATACCTTCACATTCCCCTTCTTCTCCCCACCGACATTCCGTTGCTTCGTATAGATGTCATCCTTCTTCGGAATAACGTAATCAGCAACTTCCTTCCAGTGAGCATCCCAATTCGCTCTGGCACCCTTCAGCTTATTATATCGACGTACAACAATTGCTACTTTATCCATCGTTTATCCTATATTCAATTGATTGGATGCCATCGTCTGTGATAGTCCTGGCATCGCTCTTTTTGTATCAACTTCTTTCTTTCTCATCGAGAACATACTCATCATCTTATCAAGCGTGTCCTGGCTCATTGACATAAAATCTTTTTCGGCATTATAAATTTTAGCACCGCTTTTTTTATCTGTCGTTATCGTTGCATATTCCTCACGCGCATTCAAACCCATCAAATCAGTAGAAGCAAGGTTTGCACCCTGAGCTGCAAATTTATCATATTCAAGCTTATTAACTCCGTTTCTAAAACTTGCGGCACTTGCGTTAGCTGTACTATTACTCATCCTACACCCCTAAATTCATCATACGCGCCATCCGCGCTTGTTGGTAAATTTTTTCCATAATTCCCACCCTCAAACTCACTGTCCCGAACATCCAAAGCACTATATCCATAAGCATCGCACCCGTGTGATGTCCAGTTATGCAAAGGCTTATTCTT
>JAIFMU010000087.1 GCA_020048285.1 bacterium
CAGGTGGCGAAAAAGATCGAAGCGGAAATGGAATATCCGGGAACGATCAAGATCACCACGATCCGCGAAATTCGTCATACGGAATACGCGAAATAAGAAAAGCTTCAAGCCGAAAGCTTCAAGTGACAAGTATAAAGCCCAATGCAGAGAATATTTGCGTTGGGCTTTTTTGATAGAAGCATAGTTGCATTTGGAAATTGAATCCCCGAAGTAGGAAATGGAATCCCCGAAGTAGGAAATGGAATCCCCCAAGTGGGAAATAAATGAATTGGAAATTAAAACATGAAAATACTGTTTATAGGAGATGTGTTCGGCGATGCGGGCCGTCGGGTTCTGGCGGAACATCTTCCTGAAATAAAAGCCGAGTTTGAAGTTGATCTCGTGATCGCCAACGGGGAGAATGTCGCCGGTGGTCGCGGGATTACAGTCAACTACGTGAAAAAAATGAAACACTACGGCGTGAATGTTCTTACCGGTGGGAATCACTCCTTTGCCCAGCCGGAAGTGTTCGAAGATCCAAAGACGAAAGAGATCGTTCTTCGACCGGCTAACTTTAGCTGTGTGAAACGGGGGAAAGGGTCAACAGTGTTTACTCTCGACGATGGGCGAACTGTGGGAATTGTCAATCTCATGGGAAAAGTCTTTATCGAAGGAAAGATTCGTTGTCCGTTCAAGGAAGTGGATGAGATTCTCAATACCATGCCAGAATGCACCCATCTCTTTGTGGATTTTCATGCCGAAGCTACCAGCGAAAAAGTTTGTATGGCTCACTATCTCGATGGTCGGGTCGGGGCGGTCTGTGGAACGCACACCCATGTTCAGACCAATGACGCGAGAATCTTTCCCGGGGGAACGGCGTTTATCACCGATGCGGGCATGACTGGCCCGGAGTATTCCGCAATCGGCATGACTCACGAACCGATCATCTATCGCATTCTCACCGGCGAACCGGTAAAGTTCGTTCAGTCGAAAGAGGATCCGATGTTCAACGGGGTGTTTATCGAATTGGACGATGAAACTAAGCGGGCAGTGAAAATAGAACCGATTTATCGGCGGTACCAGTTTACCGCACCGATGGAAGACGATTGAACGACCAAATGAAATTCAGCCCCGAAGTGGGGAGCTATTTTAGGTCGAATCAAATCTGTTGGGAATAAGAATAGTGTTTAAAGAAAAGAGCTGCAGAATATGTTTCTCAAAAATGTTTTCAAAAATTCGATTTCTAAGATTGATGTATTATTTATTGTTATCTTCTCACTCACACCTCTCTGTTCTTTTCTAATCCCTGGAAATTTTTTCCTTGAACATTCACTGCTGATTTTGACACCGCTCTTTTTTTTCTTTTCCCTGTCTTACTTTGAAAATATTGGCAGGTATGTCAGAAATCTCGTTATATCGGTATTTGCGTGCTGGACTGTGGTTACGCTGCTGATTCTGATCAAAGATGATGAAGGTGTCGGGTATCTGATCATTTTTTTGATTTTTTTTGCGAAAATCCTTATTGAGTCCGCAGTCCTTGCATATCTTCTAGCGTTTGTGTATCAAAAAGTTACCATCACATTAACATCTAAAAAATCATCGAATCGAGTCAATGTAATAATTGCTGTTATTTTGGCTGTATTTATTGGCGGTAAGTACAGTTACGAGACTGCCTCCCACACCCTTCTCTCTGATGAACTGAGAAAAAAAGGGAAACTTCTTAACAAAATTTCAGAGAGTTATGGAGTTGACTGGACATCAGATTTAAATACACAGAAAGCTATTCAAATCGGGATCTTTGACAGTATTTATTCTGTCACTAATAATACCATTTCTCACGGCTATGGCGGTTCTATAGAAATTTTAACCGATACACGGGGAGTTTCGGTTATTTACCATGATATACCGTCCAAAGAAATCGCTTTTCAATTTTATTATACGCTTATGAGCGGATTGACAGACACCTATGTTGATGAGAAATCAACCAAAACAATAACACATTCCAAGGAAATTGAGAAGAGAAAAAGAGAACTCTGCTACACGGGTAAAAAGAGTGTTACGGTACGATATACCACCGCCTTTGGAAATCTTAAAAAATAGCATTCCGCAAAAATGACATAAAATCACTGCGATCGGAACTCCGAAGCAGTTTGGAATTAATATGGAGAACAATATGCGTCTTGTACCACCAAGTGAAGCCGATGCACCATACACCGTCTCCGGCCTGAATCGCACGATCGCCGAAATTATCGCCGGCGAGAACGCCATTGTCTGGGTCGAAGCGGAGATTTCCGGGCTGAAACGACACAGTTCCGGTCATGTCTATCTTACACTGATCGACAGTTCGAGTCAGATTCCCGCTGTTCTGTGGAAAAGTTACGCCACCGAACTTCCTCGTGACATTCGCGAAGGCGACCGCGTTCAGGTGATCGCTACCGTGAAAGTCTACGAGCGGGGCGGCTACTATCAACTCGATATTCGTAAGATAATGCGTTCCGGTGATGGTGATCGACTGTTGAAACTGGAACAGCTCAAACAGAAACTGTTCGATGAAGGTCTGTTCGATGAATCGCGTAAACGTCCGATTCCGCAGCGGGTGAACCGCGTCGCCGTGATCACCGCCGAAACGGGAGCGGCGTTCTACGATATCTGCAATGTGGTGAGCCGCAACGCACCGCAGATCGATCTAGTTTTGGTTCAGGCGAAAGTTCAGGGCGATGATGCGGTTCCCACGTTGGTAAAAGCTTTGGATCAGGTGAATCGCTACGGCAATGTTGATTTGATAATCTTTGGGCGAGGTGGCGGATCGGCGGAAGATCTCTACTGTTTCAACGATGAGTCGGTGGTTCGGGCCGTGGCGGGATCGAAAATTCCGGTGATCTCTGCGGTTGGGCATGAAATCGATGTGAGTCTTTGTGACTTCGCGGCGGATCTTCGGGCCGCGACTCCTTCGGCGGCGGCGGAGATTGTCGTGTCAACTCACATTGGTGACAAAAGCCGAATCGAGGAGTTGGAACGGCGGTTTAAGATTCTCGCCATGGGAAGAATCGCGGAACCGTTCCGTCGCTATCGGCGGGCGAAACGATCGTATCTCTTCCAGCAGGTTATCAACAGAGTTGTGGATAGTCGGATTGCCGTTGATTCCGCTGAATCACTTACATTCAAAAATATTTCGAACACATTATCAACAGCACGCCAACAGGTTGCCAACAGCTGTGCACAACTGAATAATCTCAGTCCGCTCACTCTGTTGGCTCGCGGATATGGAGTCGTTTCTAACGCCAAAGGGAAACAGGTCAGTTCCGTGGATCAGATCGATCTGTTCGACAATATTTCGGTTCGGTTGAAAGATGGAATCGTGAAAGCTAATGTGGTTGGGAAAGAAAGTGTTACTGATCAGGAGAAAACATGGGCTACCAAGGTTTAGGGATCATTCCGATTCTTCTGTTGATTATAGTACCGATAGTGTTAGTACTTTCGATTATCTGGATTATCTCGGTGGTGGTGGTATTAATCGCTTTGATCCGAAGGAAACCGAATACTCTTTTGGTCAAGATTGCTTCAGCCTACTTGTTCACGCCATTTGTTCTGATACTCATGTGTGCGGGGAAATACGGATATGATCGACTATGCTATTTTCTTCCGGTTAAGGACTACGATCAGATTTATCTCGGCGGGGGGACATTTACCATGGGAGATTCGAAGCATGTTGATACAGTCCAAAGTAATTTCCCCGAAGCTCCGGTTCACGAGGTGACCGTTTCACCCTTTTTTATGGATGAATCGGAAGTCACAATACGAGAGTATGACCGGCTAATGGGGAAACGGAAGAATTGGCATCGATACAATCCGAAAACGCCGGTAGGGAATATTACTTGGAGTGAAGCTCTTTTATACTGTAATGAACGGAGTAAGTCAGAAGGGAAGGATACTGCATACATTTACAGACGCACCGCCGGCGGGAAAATTCTTGACTATGAGGTAAAGATTGATGTAAATGGGTATCGTCTTCCAACGGAAGCGGAGTGGGAGTTCACTTGTCGTGCCGGAGCAACAACCGATTATCCCTGGGGCAATGACTCTCTGCCCGCACGGCACTATGTCAATAGTCGAAACTGTGAATACCTTGAACATTCTAATCATGTTGTGAAAAGCAGACGCCCGAATCAGTGGGGATTCTATGACATGAACGATAATACCGCGGAATGGATGCTCGATGAAGCAACTCCATATAAGCCGCAGCCGGTGAAAGATCCGGTCGTGGGTATCAAAGGTGTCGATACTGCATATGTCGAACGGGTTCTACGAAATGACAAAGGTGGTAGATCGATTGGCAAAATCTGGGGGCGAACGCGTTGTTCTGAGAGAACAGCATATCCCTGTTTTTACTCATTTGATCAGATTAGTTTCCGCGTTGTACGGAGAGCGACCGATCAGGAAAATGAAAAACAAATGAAGCGGTGGATACGTTTTTGCCAGAAACGAAACTGAACTGCATTGGTTTTCTGGAACCATTTCACTTTTCAGATGACGCATTGCTTTCGAATGGGCTTAGAATCTGTATTACTCTTCTACGTCTCGATACAATGATCTGGTCGGCAGAAAAACGGATTGGTAATGATCCGTGGAAAAAGTGGTAAGAAAAACAGAACTCAAGAAAAATGAAAATGTATATATTATGTGTATACATTTTCAAGGAGAAATTTCATGGAAGCAGTAATCCAAAAGTGGGGGAATAGTCAGGGGATTCGGCTGAATAAATCGATTCTTTCTGAAGCTCATCTCTCGGTTGGTGACACCGTTGATATTCGCCAAACGAAAGATGGCCTTCTGATTTTTCCTGTGAAACAGGGTGTTCGAGGACGGTATAAGCTTGAAGATCTTGTAAAAGATTATCCTAAAGGTGAAATTAAAGAAGTTGATTTCGGGAAACCTGTTGGTGGTGAAGTGTGGTGAAACTACACTATATTCCCAAGAAAGGCGATCTCATAACAATTGATTTTGATCCTCAGTCAGGGCATGAACAGCAAGGTAGACGACCGGCATTAGTTGTTAGTAATTCACTTTTTGGCCGTACTACAAATTTTGTCATCGTTTGTCCAATCACGAATAAAAATCGCAGTTCTCATTTCCATGTGGCTGTTCCTGCTGAAACAGGACTTACAGGATTTGTCATGAGTGAACAGCTGAAATCACTGGATTTTGCAGCGCGTAATGCAAAACGAATCGGTACGGTTTCGCAGGAATTTTTAGATGAAGTTTTGGCGCGAATCGATCCAATTCTTTTTTAGCATAGTATCATTACACTTTTTTACATTTGAACCTATTTGGCGAGGCATAGATGTCACGGAAAAAAGTATCTTTCGAAGAAGCACTGACCGAACTGGAAACGGTAATATCCGCTCTTGAAACGGATCTTCCTCTCGATGAAGCGGTGGATCAGTTTGAAAAAGGTGTCAAAGCAGTGCAGGAGTGCCGCGGAGCACTCGGTCGGGCGGAAGGCCGGATCACCAAACTGTTCGAAGGGTCGGACGGTCAATTTATAGAAAAAAATCTTGGAATAACAATGGAATCGCTGGTTGGAGGAGAATCGTTATGAGCAGTCTGAAAGAGTATCTTGAAAAGTGTCGTGTAACCGTTGATGCCACGCTCGACGAACTGCTTCCCACCGCCAACGATCGTCCCGGTTCGATCCACGAACTGATGCGCTACACTATGTTCGCCGGTGGTAAACGCATTCGCCCAGCTCTAATCCTTGCAGCAAACGAAGCGTGTGGCGGTGAATTCGGCAATCGCGATGCTCGCTACGCCGGTGCGGCAGTGGAAATGCTTCACACATTCTCACTGATTCACGATGACCTTCCGTGCATGGACGACGATGATTTTCGCCGTGGCAAACCGACCGCTCACAAAGCGTTCAACGAAGGACTTGCGGTTCTCGGCGGCGATGCGCTCTGTATTTTTGCCTACGAAGTTCTGGCTCGTACCGGAAATTTGAAAATCATTGAAGAGATGTCGAAAGCTCTTGGCACCAGCGGCATGATCGGTGGTCAGGTTGTTGATATCGAATCGGAAGGCAAACCGGTGACCTTGGAAACCGTTAAATATATTCATGACAATAAAACCGCGGCTCTCATGCGTGCTTCGATTGTGATTGGTGCGCAGTTGGCTAACGCCGATGATGAGACAATCGCGAAACTCGAAGAGTACGGTATGGCGATCGGACTGGCGTTCCAGGTGATAGATGATATTCTCGATATCACTTCGACCACAGAAGTTCTTGGTAAAGATGCCGGTTCTGATCTTGAACGCGGCAAAGCAACCTGGCCGGCGCTCACTTCTCTCGAAGAGTCAAAACGGTACGCTCACGAACTGACGGCGAAAGCAAAAGAGTGTGTGGCGTTCCTCGGCGACAAAGCTGTTCAACTCGTGGGAATCGCGGACTATTTGGAAAATCGAATCGATTAATATACAAAGCGATTAATCCATAAAATTTCAAAGACCTGCTGGTAACGGCGGGTCTTTTTTTGTCGAAATTCTATATCTTTTAACGTTAGTTTTATTTATCTAAAGGATATTATGATTTTTTCTATGGATAATGTATTGAGTTATTAGGATAATTTATCGTTGCTTTGCGACAGAATGTCGTTACATCGTTACAGAATGTCGTTTTCCTACTGTTATTGCTTCGGTGTGAAATAGATGTCTCTTGCGATATGGTCGGTGAGCTCGTCGAACCGCCTATATCCACGGATCCCTTCGACAAGCTCAGGAACCGAATGTGTACATTTAATTTACACCACATCTATGATGGGAGGAGCATCTGTACTTGAAATCTCTTTTTTCTGATACTTCTTGTATATTTGCAATTCAGAAAAGGGGAAACCATGGCGATTCGAATATACAGCGATTTGGTAGAACGGGCGGTGAAACGATATGGGCCAAATCCTGCACTCTGGATACGGCGAGGTGAAACCTATCAGAGTTGGACGTATGACCAATTCCTTCACTCGATTAATCAGTGTGCCGATGCATTGGCGAAAAACGGATTTACGCGGGATAGCAATGCCGTAGTTATCGGGGCCAATACGCCCGAGTGGATTATAGCCTGGCACGCCATTGCTTTTGGAGGCAACTGCGTGGTACCCACCGATCCCAATCTTCCGGTTGATGAAATCGTTGAAATTCTTACGCGCACCAAAGCGACGGCGGTGTTCTGCGACGCCGCCTATCTTCCGCTTTTTGATCGCTTGAAAAAAGAACATACTTTCCTGAAAACGGTGGTGGTGCTCACCGGCTCAATCCCTTCAGCCTACGATGCCCTTCCATGGGACTCGTTTATTCAGCAGGGATCGGCGGATCGGTCGGTATTTGATCGGACATTTCATCCCGAAGATCCAATTGCGATTCTGTTCACGTCGGGAACCACTGGCCGATCCAAGGGAGCGGTGCTGCTTCAGAAAAATTTCTGCCCCACCGCGGAGTACGCCGTTGCAATGATGGGCGCAACTTCGACCGACCGCGTTCTAGCTGTACTGCCGCTCTACCATGTCTTTGGTTTTGCATCGACCATTGCCGGTGCACTTTTGTCGGGAATTGACGTGGTCTGTATTCCGGAAATTCGCGGGCCGCTGATCACCGCCGCCATGAACGACCTCAAGGTGACTGCTCTTCCTGCGGTGCCCCAAATGCTCACGCTGATTCTCGAAAGTATCAAGCGCGGTGCTTCGGAAAAGGGTGCGGTTGTGAAAAATATCTTTGGCGCATTAATGAACCTTTCCGGCGCGATCAAACCGATTGGCGGGCGCGAAGTTCAGCGCACACTGTTCCGTTCGGTACACGAAAAGTTCGGCGGAAAATTCCGGCTGATCGTCTCTGGCGGGGCATCCCTGGATCCGAAAAGTTTTGCCGCCTATCAAGCACTGGGATTTGACATTGTAGAAGGGTATGGACTTACGGAAACGATGGGGCCGATCACACTCTGCCCAGTGACACTTCAGGTGCAGGGATCAGTAGGAAAAGTAATCGGCAAAAACGAAATGAAAATCGACAATCCAGATAAACTCGGATGGGGTGAAGTACTCTTTCGTGGGGATTCGGTGTTTCAGGGGTATTTGGACGATCCGGAATCCACGGCGAAAGTGTTCACCGCGGATGGGTGGTTCAGAACCGGCGACCGCGGGCGGATTGACTATCGTGGAATGCTTTTTCTGTCGGGCCGACTTAAGGATGTGATCGTACTCGATTCGGGGAAAAATGTCTATCCTGATGAGTTGGAACACTATTACGAATCATCATCGCTCATCGAAGAGATCGGCGTGTTTGCGCTTGCTGAAAAAGGTAGAACTGCTGTTTCGGCGGTGATCGTGCCCGTTTCGACGGGACGAAGTGGCTCGCGCGAAGAGATTCACGAAAAAATTCATCGTGAAATGGTTGTTCTTGGGCAGGGGCGACCGGACTATAAGCGCGTGGGAAGTTATGCGATTTCAGATCATCCACTGCCGCGTACATCGACGAAAAAAATTAAAAAGCATGTGCTACCAAAACTGTATGCTCAGATTAAGTCTGGTGAACATATTCCCGAACCGGTGCCGCTCACGGCGGTGCAGAAACTGTTGATGGAGAGCGACCGCTATCGCCATATTTGCCGGTGTGTTCAGGAGATTGCGCCATGCAAACTGACACTCGCGGAAATGACGCCCGATCGGGAACTTCTGAAAGATTTTGGATTGGATTCTCTGAGAATGCTCGATCTAGCGGCTATGATCGAATCGCAAATCGGAGTGGCTGTTGATCAGAAAGCGCTGGCGGGATTAGTTGAACTAGAAGATTTTGTGCAATTAGTCAATCAATCGGGTGCCTCGGGCCATGCTAAATCTATGAAAGAGATTCTCGACGAGGCGTGCAAAGATTCTCCCTGTTTGTTCAATGATCGAAAAGGGACGATTATTACGATCTGTTTGGCAGCAATAAAAGCGCTTTCGTCCTTGGCGTGGGGATTTCGAATTCGCGGAATTGATCGCATTCCCGCAGATCGTCCGGTGATTTTTGCAGCAAATCATCAGTCGTTGTTTGATGGCATCTGGCTTTATGCCGCACTTCCAGGGAAGATTCGCAAGAGAACTTACGCCATGGTGAAAGTGGAATTGACGCGAGCATTTTTTGTAAAACGGCTACAGGCGGGAATAAATATCGTTCCGGTTGAACGGGATGGCGATATTATTACACCGTTGCAAAAGTCATATGCCGCCTTAAATGCGGGTAAAAACATTATCATTTTCCCCGAAGGCACGCGATCTGTCGATGGTGAGATACACGATTTTCGAGCTGGCGTGGGGATTCTCATGCGCGAATCAAATGTGGCAGTGGTCCCGGTTCGGGTAATCAACGCGGCAAAAAAATGGCCCAAGGGTGGGAAAATGCAACTCTTTTCTGGTTGGAATAATCGCCCAGAACTGGTCTTTGGCAATCCGGTGACACTGGGTGAATTGGGCTTTTCTTCAGAATCGGATGAATCGGTGATCGCCGAAGCGGTGCGTCAACAAGTAGCGTCGGTGCAATAAAAAGCGGTTCCCTGAAGATATCAGAGAACCGCCACTACCTATTCAGTAGTACATGCATTTTCGGAAATCATCATGGTCAGAACTCGCATTGATACCATCTTCTTCGGTGATTAATCCGCTTTTCACTAATTCTACGAGTGACTGATTCATAGTGTGCATGCCAAACTTCGACCCCAACTGGATCTGTGTGTCGATATTGTGAATTTTATTTTCACGAATCAACGCGCGAATTGCCGGTGTGGCCACCATTATTTCCAGAGCCAGTTGCAGTCCGCCGCCGATTCTAGGAATCAGTGTTTGCGACAAGACTCCTTTGAGTGTCAACGAAAGTTGGGTGAGAATTTGTTGTTGCTTATCACCGCTGAATACATCGACGATTCGAGAGAGAGTCTGTGCACAGGAACTGGTGTGCAATGTGGCAAAGCAGAGATGTCCTGTTTCGGCAATGGTCAGCGCAGCCTGAATCGATTCGGTGTCGCGCATTTCCCCGATGAGAACTACGTCCGGGTCTTGGCGGAGAATGCTCTTGAGTGCGCGGTCGAATGTTTTCGTATCTATCGCAACTTCACGTTGTTCCACTGTGGAATTTTTGTGCTTGTGAAGATACTCGATAGGATCTTCGATAGAAATAATATGGGCGTGCCGCGTTTCATTGATCCGGTCGATCATTGCCGCAAGTGTGGTAGATTTCCCACTTCCTGTTTGACCGGTCACCAGTACAAGTCCGTTGGGAAGTGTTGAAAAATTCTGCACCGTTTGCGGAAGTCCCAACTCCTCAAACGTCATAATTTCATGAGGGATACGTCGAAAAGCGCCTGATACCGATCCGCGCTGAACAAATACATTTCCTCGGAAACGAGACAGTTGGGGTACACCAAATGAGAAATCTACTTCCCAGTTAGTTTCGAGATCTTTTTGCTGCTTTTCCGTCATGATTTGATAGCAAAACTGTTTTGCTTCTTCACCGCTCAATGGAGGAAAATCAAGTGACTGCAATTTGCCACTCACGCGAATCTGGGGTGGTTTTCCCACGCAGATTATCAGATCTGTCCCTTTTTGATCTACCAGGCCTTTCAAAAAATCGACAATTGATGCACTTTTTTTATCTGTATCAAACATGGGTAACCTCTTTTCAAAATGCTCGAACGAGAGGGGGGCACCACTGTATCCCCCTTTGTGAAAGACTATTTCTTTTCTGACTTTACTCGTTTGTTCTTACTGCGTTTATCAAAATCTTCCTGCAGTTTTTTAGAATCCCATCCACTTTGACTATTGAGCAGTTCTTCTATCTCAACCGGATCAGATATGATATGAGGCGTTACTTCAACGATCAGATTGGTCTGCTTGTTGTGTCTGTTCACGTTGGTGAAAAGATATTTTAAAATGGGAATCGAGCCCAAAAGTGGGAGCTTTCTGTGTCCAACACTATACTCTTTTGATATTAAGCCAGCAATAAAGACTTTCTGTCCATCCTGAACTCGCACTGTTGTATTCGTTTTGCGGACACGAACAAGGGGAAGGTCTTGGTTGACCCCTTTCCATTCCACAATATTTGAAACTTGTGGCTCAAGTTCCAGCGTGATCTGGCCATCACTGTTGACATGAGGAGTCATTTTTACAATAACCCCTACTTCCTCTTTTTTCACTTCCTGACTTGCCCCGGTTGAACCTGTGTTATATGACTGGATCACATAGGGAACAACTTCGCCGATGTGGAGACTAGCCATGCGATTGTTGGTTGTGGTCAGCTTGGAATCCATGAGGATTTCTGCATCGCCATTGGAGATCATCATATCCATAGTGAGTTTGAAATCCATCGGCAGTTGAACCCAATTGCTGCTTTTGAGCATATCATTGATGGGGCCTTCATTATTTGTCACGCCTCCGGTGATTGGGGAGAGACTCGTCCAGTTGATACCGTACTTTTTCTGCTTATCAACAGATACTTCGGTCAAACGCGTTTCGAGAAGGACCAGCGTATGAGGTTTGTCTACCGATTTTATAATGCGATCAATCTCGAGAATTACGCGTGGGCTGGTGAAACAGATCAGGCGATTTCCCCCTTTGTCGATTTTTATGGTTTTCGTCAGATCGGACAGCATGAGCGCGACTTCATCGGCCTTGGCGTATTTCAGTTCCACCACATACGAAGCGAGCCCTGTTTCCTCTTTGAGATTTTCTGGTTTTGCAATAAGCACCGAGTTTCCGATTACTTCATAGGAGAGTCCTGCCGCTCGTACGAGAAGGTTGATCGCTTCATCAAGGGGCGTGGCATTGAGAATGATACTGATTTTCGCTGCGTTTACCCCTTCTCCGGCGACGAAATTCATGCCTGATCGATCAGAGAGAATTCGCAGTACTTCAGATAAGTTCGCGTCCTTTGCCGTGAGCGAAATCGGTGATTTCAGACGAGGATTTGCCTCGCTAGAAACAATTGAACTTGGGCTTTTGACCGCTTGTGACACTTGTGCAACCGGCGTCGTCGGAACCTGTGTTGCCGGTTGTTGGTCTTGAGCAGCAATGATCCCCGCGGTGGCAAGTAAGATCGTGGATTTTAGATATAATTTCATGGCTTTCATGGTTTTCCCCTGTAGTTAGATTTGACCGATTGGCGATACTTTAACTTGTCCGCGCAGATCGTAGGTGTAATTGTTTTGACCATCGGTGACGGTGACGGCTCCATTGGTTATCGCTGTCACTTTTCCCCGTCCAAAGGCATCACCCACTTCGAGTACCAATGAGCGGTCGCCTTCCATAATCATGGCGGTGTAACTGTTTTTACTGTCATCAAAAATGATTGCTGTCACGCGAACTGTCGGCGCGATAACCTTTTGAACTGGTTTTTCCACCGGTTTAGTAGGTGATGAACCTTGGGGAGTGACTGCGATCGAAGCGATCTTCATTGGCGCGACAGTGGCAGGTTCTGCGATTTCACGCCGCTTTCCGGTAAGGGGGTCTTTTTTCCCCTTAAACCCAAATTGAGCGCGAAGGGCGAGTTCTTTTTCTAGGCGATTCACAAGATTGATAAACTCTGTGTCATAGCCCGCAGATACAGAGGTACTTCTCTTTACTTCTGCAGTGAATTTTTGTTCATTAGAAACAATTCTCACCACGAGAACCACCGCAAGCAGGATCGCTATAAATGAAATTATAAAACTGTTTTTCATGGTGCCCACCTTTAACTCGCTTTGCGATGAATGAGATAACTGTGAATTTTCATGGTGACGCGAACATTTTGTGTCCCTGCCGATGTGGTAACATCATTGAGTTGAATCACATCGAACTCTTCAATGGAAATGATACGACGGCTGTTTTCAAATTGCGCACAGAGTTCTCCCAGTTTGAAAAAGTCCGCTTCAAATTCGAGTTCATACCCATACGTCGTGAGTTCACCTTCGGTTACGGGGCGAATCGGCCGCGTTGCCACCAATTTTATTTTCAGGTTGTTCACCGACTCGGTAATGAATTTAAACAGCTCTGATTCATGATTTTCTGCACTGTTTTCACCGGCGCTGACCATGTTCTTAGTCATCAGATCATTCACATGATTGAGATTTTCCTGCACAATCTTTGCCGTGGCAAGCCGGTTTGTTATATCCAAGCGCTCTTTTTCAAGCTCCTTGTACTCTGCCTGCATTTTCTGCACAACGAAGCGATCTGTGGCAACTGTACCAAGACCAATAACAACAATGGCGGTTATCGCTATATTACTGAGGTGCATGTTGACCTCCTTGCTTTACAGCACTAAAGAAAAAGGTTACCTGTTGATTTGATGCATCATCAGATCTTGCAACGGAGTTGAAGTAAATCTGCGAAAAGACATTTTTCATAACAGGTTCTGTTCGAAGGGTGTTTAGATATTTGTCTAAGGTTATCAACTGTTCCTGCTGACTGGTGATCCCACCGAATCCGTATACATCAAAGGTTTGATTTTTATATCCGAAACGATTTATCCAGTAAGCTTCGGGAAGATATTTCGCCATTGCTTCGAGGTGTTTCGTCCAAAAAATTCTATTTGACTGCAACTTGTCAAGCAGTTCAATATCCGCTTTTGAAACAACAATATTGGTTGCCTGATAGGTCTGAAATTCCCGTTCAAGTTCGGCGATTTTACATTTTTCGTCATTGATAATCATCTGCATAGAGATCACTCGCCACAGATAAAACAGTGCCGTCAGAAGGAGAATACCCAATGAAACCGATCCAACAGTTCGGGTTATGGAATGGTTTTTCTGTTCTTTTCGCTCAGCCAAGCGGGTTTTAGCTATCAGATTGAAATGATAGCGTTTACTCTGTATTTTTTCAGCCATGGATTCCTCCTTCTGCTGTGCGCAGTGCAAGGGTACACGGTATTGCAAACGTTCCTTGTTGCATATCGGAGAGATTTGTCTGAATTACTGATGGAAGTAGCACGTGTTGAACCATTAGTTCAGTATGAGCTAACGTGGATGCCAACAGCTCTTGATCTGTATAGACCCCACATAAATGAAGAGTTCCTATAATTGGAGAAGTGTAGTTTTTTCGATAGAACTGAAGCGTCCGCGAAATCTCTTCCACCAGTGACATGAGTCGGCGACTCACCTCTTCTTCGCCCAGTTCCGTTTTTCCAAAAATATCATCAGCACTGAAATAGATACTGCGGTGATACAAGCTTCCCGGAACCTCCATATCGCTAAGGATAAGCGTACTCACTTCGCTGCCCACATGAAGAATCACCGATGCGCCGCGCTCTTCGGTTTCAAGACACTGTTCTTGTGCAGCGGTGCAGATGGAAAATGGAAGCAGATCGATCAGTTCTGGTTTAATGTCTGCTGTTTCCAGTGTGTGAATATGCTGTTTAAACAGTTGCTGAGCGAGAGCTCCAACGGCAATATCGATCATCTCAGAGTTTGAATCAGCCTGCCCAATTTCATGAAATTCAAGCACGGCCGTGGTTAAATCAAAGGGAACACTCTTGCGAAGTTCAAACTGAACTGCCGTGCGAACTTCTTGTTCGGCACCGCGTTTGACACTCATTTCGGTGACAAATGCCTGCTTACCCCAAATCGTGGTTCCCGTGGGCAATCGTTTGATTCCTAAGGTATGTACCATTTCGTTCAACGCTTTCGAGAGCTCTGGCTCTTTAGTATAATCACCGTGGAGTTCACACTGTTCCATCTGCCACAGGTGACCATCCGAATTTTTGTGCGGAGTGAGTTTTACTGCACGCAGTGATCGCGTATCAAAATCAATCCCTGCGTATGCGTGTATACTGTTTTTCATACTCTCCCCCTTTCTGTATCATTAGTTGTTTGCTTCGTTCCATGAGTTTGTGACGATCGACGGCGTTCCAGTGGAGCCGACGAGGGTAATTCCATTTATAACCGATTGATTCATTACAGCGTATGTGAAAGATGTGTGATTGGTAAATGTCATGTTGTTTTTTACAAATATCTGCCCATTTACTTGTATGGGACCAGCATTGAAGCTTCCATTTTTTGCGTAAACGGCACCGTTAATGACACGTGCGGGGCCATTGTTATTGCCATTAGCGGTTACATTTATATCGCCATTTACACTAATCAACCCAAATTTACCTTGGCCAGATCCTAAACTAAACGACCCCGCAGAGATGTTTACCGTTCCGCGTACTATGAGGGTTCCGGCAAACATGAAACTTGCTGCTGAAATATTCACGACATCCGCATCAATGTAATAGACACTAGATGTTGTTCCCGGAATTGGGAGCGATGCGAGTGAGGCGATTGTAGTAGCACCACTTATCATACTCGTAAGGTCAATATTGGGAAATCCAATTTTATTTGTCGTAAAACTCTCTTTTACACTCGCACCCAACTTATTTGAACTGACTGTTCCTTCTGAGACCCATTTGAGTGCAGAAATAGGCGGGTTCCCTGTAATCGAAATACCACTTTTGCCGTATACATATTTGTTTTGAGCAGTAACTGATGGGTCGTTATTTCCACCTTGAATCGCAATGTTGTCACCGGCATACATGGCATGAGTGCTAAATATGTTGTTAGAAACAGAGCCTGCTCCTTTTACGAGTCTCATGGAAATTGTTTTGCTGTATGCACCACCAACTTTCGCGGCGGTGGCAGTAATCAAGGCCGTATCAGTTCCACTGGGAGCTGATCGAACGGTTACCGTTATGCCGTTTACTGACACTGGAGCCGAGGCAAAAAGGTTGTTGTTTGCCGTGGCGTAGCTGTTCTGCTTGTTCACCAATGCTGCGCCGAGTATCAATCCTGATTCTACTGCTCCACTGAGTTTTGCTTCATTGAATGCGGCATCTTCATTATTTTGCATATTTCGAACCAGCCCGATCGTGCTCAACACGACGATTGCAAGAATTGCCGTAAATGCAACAACTCCTACCAGCACTGAACCGCGATTGTTTTTTAGTTTCTGCATCTGAACCGCTCCGTTCTGGAAGGAATCGTGTCACTTCCGGTGGCAAGTCGAAGGGTCATGGTGAAATTTTTCGAGTTTGGAAGTAATAACTGATTTGAGACCACGCGTACTTGCTGATTTCCAATAAGAAGAGGTGTCGGTGCATTTCCTGCCGAAGAGAGATCTTCGTACAGAATCGCCGAGTCTGACTGGTCGGGATGACCTATTGAAATTTCATAGGTTTGCACGCTGTTCTTTAAAATACGCACACTTTTGACTCTTCCCCCGGGAAGAGTGGTCGTTCCCGCAACCAGATTGTCACCATTGCGAACCCGAAGGGCAACTTGTTCCGCCACTGTTTCGAATTGCTGCTGAAGCTGCATATGCGAAGCCAGTTGTCGTGACTCCTGCGTGTAGGTTAGAAAAATCGTGATTCCCGCTCCGGCCATGACCGTTGTAAGGATCGCCATGACGATCATCTCCACCAGAGTGAAACCGCTGTTTGACTGTTTCATTGGAGTGCCGCAATTACTTTGGTGAGAGATAGAGATTGAGAAGATCCGCTCCACGGATCACTCCACGTAATTGTCGCTGAGTATTGTTTTGTGCGGATTGCGACGCCATCGACCGTTCTTGACTGTGGTGTTCCGGTAAGATTGAGTGCCGAATTGATTGATCCTCCGAGATGTGCAATAGATACCGTTGTGTCAAAGGTTGACGCGAGCGTATCGCTATTTCCTATTGAATAGTTAACTTTTGTTTCAAGAATTGATTGCAGATGTCCCCGCGCTTGGCGACGAAGAAGGTCATCCATCTGGAGATTTCGTGAAGTGCGCATTGCTCCGGTAACGCCGGCGACAGCGATCATCAGTATTACCGAGGCGATAAGCACTTCTATTATAGTGAATCCAGAATTATTTGCGTGTGGTTTCATGGTCAGCCTCATTTGAACGCAACAGTGTCGCGTTGACCTGTAGTGGCCACAACAATAACAGTTCCATTGGTATTGTTGATTGTCACAGTGTAAGGAGGATTACTATATGTTAAATTCAAATCTGAAAGAACTATATTCGCCTTTGCGGTTTTTCTCCACACAGAATTGGCCGAAGCCGCTGCGGTTTCTGCAATTCCTTCGACAGCATCCTGGCGAGTGTCGTTGACATACCCGAGATAGACAGGAACGGCTACACCGGCGAGCACAGCTACAATAACCGCTGTCACGATTACTTCCACCAGTGTAAATCCGTTTATGTTCCTGTTGTTCATGGGCTTCCTACTTTATAACTCGTTTAAATAATTACTTTGTGTCTGTTGTACCACTTTTAGTAGTTGCGAATATCCATACCTGTTCCTTTGATAATGTGAAACCCACCGAGGAACATTCCCCTGTGGGTTTTGGACTTTTTGATTAGTAGCTGTATGAAACGTACGCAGCATCTGTTGACGCTGGCCCATCTGAATGTGAAGCTTTAACTGTTCCACCTGCCGCCATTGTTCCTGTCGTTACGACTGTAACTTTTGCAGGAATTGTTACTGCTTTTGTGCCAGATCCGACAGTTGCTCCCGCAGCGATTGTACCGCCACCTGAGGTGTAACCCGTAGGAGTTCCGCCGGTATTTCGTTCTGCCGCTAGAAACGATGCCACTGAACCAGCTGTACTGTTTGCCAATGATACACGTGAATCATTCACATATCCGGTGTACAGTGGAATTGCCACTGCCGCAAGGATTGCCACGATCACTGCTACTACAATTACTTCTACAAGGGTGAACCCTTTGTTCTTCTGATGCTGTTTCATAGCATCCTCCTTCAGAAAAAAACATATTGCGGAATCCCGACCACTCGGCCTGGTTCCAATTTAGTACACTCTATTTTAACAGCTTACCCATCTGGAAAATCGGCATGTAGAGAGCAATAAGAATACTCCCCACCAGAGATCCGATAACGATAATGAGCACAGGCTCGATAATAGACGAAATAGCATCAACGGTATTTTTAATTTCCCGTTCATAAAACTGTGCGGCTTTGCGAAGTAAATTGTCGGTTTTTCCACTCTCTTCACCGGTGGCGACCATCTGAACAATCAGCGGGGGGAAAACTTCTGCTTTTTCGAGCGAAGCAGAGAACATCTCTCCTTGGTGCAGTTGATCGTAGACGGTTTCTAGTTTATCGCCGTAGAACATATTTCCTGTCACGGCAGAACTGATTCGTATCGCTTCGAGCATAGGCGTTCCCGCCCCCATGAGAAGTGCCATGGTTCTGCAAAATACGGAAAGAATGTTTTTCGTGAGAATATCTCCAAAAACGGGCATCTTGAGAATGTATTCATCAAATCCACGGCGAAATTTTTCTACGGTCAGAAGATACTTGAACAAGAAAACAGAGCCGATCAGCGCTCCAAAGACGAGAACTATGTACTTTTGAATTACCGCAGAAATTGAGATGAGAATCTGTGTCGGCAGAGGAAGTTTTCCCCCCATCCCGGCGTACATATCCTGAAAGACCGGCACCAGTTTCCACATGATCGCAATAATAATCAGTGTGATAAAAACCGATATGAATCCGGGATACATCATGGCTGATCTAACTTTTCCTTTGAGCACTTCATGGCTTTCCATATAATCTGCCAATTCATCGAGCACCGTGTCGAGCGCACCGGTGGCTTCACCACTGCGAACCACAGAAACAAACATGGTATTAAACGCCTGCGGATGTTTTGCCAAGGCATCGGAAAAGGTCATGCCGATTGAAATGTCGTCATTCACGCGAGTTATTATGGAACGGAAATTGGCTGATTCGTTGCGAGCCAGTTGATCGAGTGCTCGGGTGAGATTCACCCCGCCAGAAATCATGGTGGCAAGCTGACGAGTAAAGAACACCACTTGTTTGTAGTGGACTTTTCCTGTGGATGCTTTCATGGATCGACTGAATTTTGAGAGAAACGATTCGCCCTTGACGGATCCGTCAAAGTTGAGTTCTTCCACGAGGATCGGGGAGAGGTTTTTTGATGCCAGTTGGTCAAATACTTCGCTGACACCGCGCGCTTCAATCCGGCCCGTTATGACGCGATCTTCATCGGTTCGAGCTTTGTATGCAAATTGTGCCATCGCGTTGCCCCCCAGCAGTGATGATTTTTGATTCGACCACAGTATACCCCTGTTTTTGTATAAATTTCAAGAGATATTGCTCCGGTGCGAAATATTTGTACTATTTCGACCCCTGAGCCTGTCGAAGGAGAGCGGTTCGACCAGCTCGCCGATCCTCGCCCGTCTGACGTTGTCGAACCGCGGATGGTATATCAAGAGTGTCGCTATTAGCCCGCAAAACAATCTTGTCGGATTGGCTGTTTTTGCACGTTACGTTCGTCGCGTTGCCTGCTTTTGCACTCTGTGAACACCGCGTGCCTTACGGCTCGGTGTTTTTGCACTCTGTGAACACCGCGTGCTCTGCTACGCGGTAGCAGGTGACTCTGTGAACACCGCGTGCCTTGCGGCTCGGTGTTTTTGCACTCTGTGAACACCGCGTGCTCTACTACGCGGTAGCAGGGGACTCTACGTATAGCGGAAACGAAAACGGGCAGTGTTTCCATCGCCCGTTGAATCGTTGAATCGTTGAATCGTTGTGTCGTTTATATCTCCATTGTCGCCGCGAGGACCTCTTCCACGGTGGTGAATCCCGCCAATGCCAGTTCGATCGCGGATTGGCGAAGTGTTCGCATCCCCTCTTTTTCTGCCTGATCCTGAATTTGAACCGTCGTGGCATTTCGAAGGATCATGGTGCGAATTTCACGACTCACGGGAAGCATTTCAAAAATCCCTTTTCGCCCTTTGTAGCCAGTGCCGTTGCACACAACACACCCTTCGCCACGGTAGAATGTTCGGGGAGTGGCGGGGTCCATGTTGAGTGATTGTAGCAGTTCCGGTTCCGCTTCGTAGGTGGATCGACAGTTTGTGCAAATTGTGCGCAGGAGTCGTTGGGCCACGATCAGATTGAGCGACGATCCCAAAAGAAGGGGTGGAATGCCAATATCGACAAATCGAGCGATCGAACTGGCTGCATCGTTCGTGTGAAGTGTGGAAAACACAAGGTGTCCCGTGAGTGCCATTTTAATTGCAATATCTGCTGTTTCGGCGTCGCGGATCTCCCCAATGAGAATCACGTCTGGATCTTGGCGGAGAATCGATCTCAGCGCCGAAGCAAAAGTGAGCCCGATGCGCGTATTCACGTGAACCTGTGTCACCTTATCCATGTGAAATTCAACGGGGTCTTCCACGGTGATAATATTTTTTTTCACCGATCGAATCGCTTGAACTGCACTGTAGAGCGTGGTCGATTTACCACTTCCCGTGGGGCCGGTGACGATGATCATGCCATAGGGTTTGCGGATTTGGCTGTCAAAAATTTTCTCTTCATAGCCGGTGAATCCCAAGTTCAGCATACTCTTTTCAAACGCCTCTTTGTCGAGTACCCGCAGTACTGCTTTTTCACCAAAGATGGTGGGAAGAATTGATACGCGTATGTCTACTTCGCGGTTGCCGAATTTAACGATCATGCGCCCATCCTGCGGAAGTCGGCGTTCGGCGATGTCGAGGTTTGAAAGGATTTTCAGGCGAGTAATAATCGCGGCGTGAGATTTTTTCGGCGGGGACATGACTTTGCGCAGATCGCCATCGATGCGATAGCGAATGATCAACTCCTTGTCCATCGGTTCTATGTGAATATCCGATGCCTTGTCGCGTACCGCATTCCCCACGAGAATGTTCACCAGCTTGACGATTCCCACTTCCGCGCCCTGGGTCTTCATGTCGTCCAGGTTGACGTTGCCCTCTTCCTCTTTGACAAACTCCATTGATTCGTCCATTTCTCCCATGAGCATCGACGCATCTTTTTGCGATGAAATGTCGTTGTAGTATCGTTCGATAGAGGTAGTAATATCCTTGACGGTTCCCAGGTAGGGACGGATCTGAAATCCCACCGTGTCGCGCAGTGTATCGAGAAGAGGAAGGTTTTGAGCATCGGTCATGACCACTGAAACGACATCCTCTTTTTTCTTGATGGCGAGACAGGTGTGTTGTCGCGCAATGAGTTCGGGAATCAGAGCAACAACATTCATGTCTGCCGATGCGTACTGGCGTGGCGTCGCCACGGGAATGTTCATCTGACTGCCGAGAAAGTGCACTTTTTGCTCTTCGTCGATAATCTGAAGCTCTACGAGAATGTCGCCGAGAAGGCCGCTGTTTTTTTTCTGATGATCAAGGGCGCGCATCAGTTGATCATTGGTGATAATGCCATTTTCAACGAGAAGTTGGCCGAGAGTGACTCGCCGTTCGCTGTCGGGTGAAGCCCCGGCATTTAATTGATTGGCGATTATGAGTGAAACGGCGTGGGTTTTAATGATTTTCGAAAGCTCTTCGATACCATAGGGGGCGTAGAGAAACTCGTCGGAATAAAAAAGAGCCGCCAGTTTTGTCACTTCGTTGATCGCTTCACGCCCTTCGACGATGGTGATGACGTGAGGGATTTGTGCTTCGTTTTTGAGATAGTCTGTGGCCTGAATGAAAAACATGATATTGCTGTTGTTGGTAATTTCCATGAGCACAAAATCGGCGTGCACCGAATGCACCGCAGTGAAATCGGCGAGGGTAATATTCCATGAAATAGAGTGGTCGATGCGGGACAGTTCCGTTTCGAGATGTTCTGCAGCGGTGTGATTATCGCTGAGAATTACAATTGAAATCGATGTTTGTTTAATCTCTGTGGTTGTCATGGTCATTCCGTTTTCATTGTGAATACATTTCGGTGTCTTAGCTTGTGAGTCGTAGTTTTACCAAGAAATCGTTCTGAGAAGTGGCGTAGTTGAGTGCTTCTTCTTCGGAAATGCGTCCTTCGCGGAACAGTGACATGAGCGACTGGTCGAAGGAGTGCATGCCGTAGCTTTCGCCTTTTTCAATGAGTTCTTTGATTTCGCTGGTGCGGTTGGGGTCGAGAATACACTCTTGTATTGCGGCGGTGTTGAGAAGCACTTCGGTAGTGAGTACTCGACCGGAGTGATCAATTGAGTCGAGCAGACGCTGGGAAATCACGCCGCGGAGATTCGCTGCAAGCAACACGCGAATTTGTTGATTCATTTCGGCGGGGAAGGCATCGATAAATCGTCCGATTGTCTCTTTGGCATCGGTGGTATGCAGTGTTGAAAGGACGAGATGTCCTGTTTCTGCCGCGCGAAGGGCGATCGACATGGTGTCGGGATCGCGCAATTCTCCTACGAGTATTACATCCGGATCCTGTCTGAGTGAGGATTGAAAAGCCGAGTTGAAACTAGTGGTGTCCAGGCCGATTTCTCGCTGATTGATTGCACTTTTTATATCACGGTGAAGAAACTCAATCGGATCTTCAATGGTGATAATATGGCACTCTTTCGTGCGGTTGATTTCATTGATAATCGCCGCCATCGTCGATGATTTTCCGCTTCCGGTGGCTCCGGTGACGAGAATTAATCCGCGGTAGAAGTGAGCGAGCGATTTTACCGCTTCGGGAAGGCCGAGCGATTCGAATGTGGGAATTTCAAAGGAGAGCAGGCGAATGGCGATGGCAATCGTATTTCTCTGGCGGAAAATATTCAGCCGAAGTCGCGTCACACCGGGAATCGAGTACGATGTATCGATCTCATTGGTTTTTTTGAATTGAAACCATTGGTCTTCGCGCAATAGATGACGCGCAATCTCAGTGGTGTCCTCTTCGGTGAGTGGTGGGTAGTCCATTTCGCGGAGTGATCCGTTGATGCGAACTAGTGGCGGGCGGTGAACTTTAAGGTGAATATCTGAAACGCCTTCGCGGATAAATTGTTTCAGATAATCATCAACGGTGATACTTTTTCCAATATGAAGTGACATAATTCCCCCATTTGCTTATGTTCAAAGGAATTGTACCACTCGATTGACAATATTTAAAGCGGTAATATGAAAAAATTACCCTTTCGAAAAAGCACTGGTTAAAATGTGGTTGTCCGCCAATGACATTAGTGCATTTGTCTCAATGCGCATGGGCGAGAGTTCGCCCGTGTCGGTGAGAAATAGAACCGACTCATCATCGACGCGTTGGACGGCGAGTATCGTTGCCGTTTTGCCACTTTGCAGTTCCACGTTACATGGGTTGTTTAGGGTGATTTTTACTGCTTGATCGAACGCTGAAAATATACAAGATAGGGCACTTTCGCGCAGTTCGTGGTCGCGGTCGAAATAGGTCATGAGGAACTCCTTTAAAAAAAGAAAAGCCGATACGGGGTGTATCGGCTTAAATATACAGGATTGTGGCGAGAGTTACTGAGCCATTCCTGCTGCAGTAGCCGCACGAGCAGCTTTTTCTTCTGCAACGCGAGCTTCCAGGTCTTTGTACGCCTGAGTTGCTTTGAACTCAGTGAGTGCATTTGCCTGTTCATCGGCGAGCTGTTTCATCCGTTCTGCTGTTACGATTGTCATAACATACGCCTGATAGCCATCTTTGCCTTCTGTGACAAGTTCTTTGACAACTTCAGCGCCACGGAGTTTGATCAGCGTAAATGTTTCGTTTACTTCACTCTGATGGTCGAGGCTTTTGTCATTTACCATTTCAACATAGCTTTTGCGCAGTGATGACACTTCCTGTTCGAACTGGCGTGCGATTTTTACATCCGCATCCATACGAGCTTTTTTGAGAGCCATGATTTTGTCGGTGTGAGTTCCCATACCAACATCTTTGATTGCCGCTTTATAATCGCGATCACCAAGGAGCTTTTCGATTTCACGAGGATAGATTCCTTCGGCTTCTTTCATTTCACCGTAATCTTTTTTTACGGTCTTGTTGCCACCACATCCGACAAGCGCGAAAGCTGCCATAGTCATTACTGCGATTGATGCGATACGATTAAAACGTGCCATGTTGATCTCCTTTGATAAGTCAATGGCTGAAATAAATAGCGTTTAAAATATTAGCAGGTCTTTCCTGCACTTCGGGTAATATTGACCACTTTTTTCTTGAACTTGAGAATAAGTGCGGTCACAAACCCTACAACTGAAGCTGTGGCTACAACGATTGTTGTAATTGTTTTACCTTTCATGATAACCCCTTTCATGTACTGTTATCGATATGCTACTATTGAATAGTGTAAATGTGAAGTGAAATTATTGTTTTGAATCGGCGGTTGTTTTTAGTTCTGCCAATTTTTTCCGATGTTTTCGCACCCACTCTAGTTTGAGAGTATTTGTATCGTGTTTCAGAGCCAGAAGGCGAGTTGCTGCGTGAGATGCTTCCTTCTGTCGTCCCAGTTTGATCATCGCCGTCACAACAGCCACGCCGCCGGAGTAGTAATCTGACCAGTTCTGTGGAGTGCGCTGCTGTGAAATAGTCATCAGTTTTTTCCCCTCTTGTTCAGATTCGGCGAATTTTTCCTGAAGTGTAAGGACTTTTACCAATCCGCGGAGCATGATCGTGTTCCCGCTGTTGTTTTTGAGGAAATTGCGTGCTAGTGCCTCAGCTTCGGGATACTGTTTTGTATCGATATAGACCCAAAAGAGCGACGGCTGAAGTGATTCGGTCAGGGGGGATTCATCGGTGGCAAACGTTTTCATACGCGCGGCGGTTGAGCTGAGTTTTGATTTTCCCAATCCCACTTTTGACGTTACCGTCGCCGAATAGAACTCGCGAAGAGCTATGCTAAATTGAGCGGGGCCACACGTCGAATCGGCGGTTACAGTGAGATCAAAATATTTTTTGGAAACATTGCTCGAAGTGAGTGCGCCTGCAAAATCGTTGCGTTTTCCACGAGTGACCGCTGCAGCGCCTTCGATTGTACCTAAGTAGTAATGCTGAAGTGTTGGACGTTTAAATTCCGGTTCTTTTTGAATCGCCGCTTTGGCAGAATCGCATAGAATCAAAAATGATCGACCTTTTACAGCATATGATTCGTAATCAATCATTTCTGCATTTTCGATAAGGACTGAACCAAAGAGTGAGTCAACTTTGGGGAGGCGAGCTTTCTTGAGAAAAGCACGAGCTTCGGGATACTCTTGTTTCAAGAGAAACGATGCTATCGTTGTGATTTCTGATGGAATTGCCAAGGGGGTAGCAACGAGAGGCACTATGAAGGCTATAATAAGAATCACAATTTTCCTCATTTGTATCCTTTTCTGCTGTGTCGTAGCTTGGTTTTTCCGGTGGGTAACTGTTTCGTAATAAAATAGTTACAGAATAGTTTTTGCGCTAGATATCTTTGGGAAGTTGATAGTACTACGGGGTGATTCACAAAAACTGAAATAATTATTTGGCATTCTTAGTTCTCTATGATAGAATTAGTTACGGTAGTACACGGAGGTTGCTGTATGAAACATTTTGAAAGTCTGAAATCACAACTTGAAGAGATCGTTCCCGTATTTGAAAACGCCGCAGTACTTTGCGTAAAAAGAATGTTGGGCAAGATTGCCGTGGTTTCTGAACCGTGGCGAGTTGTTGAACATCTCAATGGCGATTTTACCCATTTGGCCACAATGGGAAGTGCGAATAGCGAATTTAAGTCGCTTATACTGGCGGGGGTATCGGATCAATCGTTGTCACAACTCGTTGATGATTCTGATGTTGACATGGAATACCTCGCTGATGTTCTCGGGGAGTTTGTCAATAGCTATTGCGCAATACTCGATGATAACGAAATCTATTCTGATATTTTTGGAAAGCAAATTCAAGCAGTTCCAATCCTTTACAGTGGTGGTACCCCTTTTGTATCTTTCCTCTGGGGAATACAAGGAACGGTTAAAGTTGGAGAAGGTGAACTCTATATGGGATATGTGATTCAACATACGATTTCAGCGGAGGAGTCACATGGAAACTAAGCGCGTTGTTATTGTTGACGATTCCAAATTCATTGTGAAACAGCTCGTTCAATTTTATCGCGACGAGATGGGTTTTGAAATTGTCGCTACAGGAGAATCCGGTGAAGAAGCTCTAGAACTCTATCGTCTACACCGCCCTGATCTACTTTCGTTAGACATCGTCATGGGTGGCATTAGTGGGCTTGATGTGGTTGAACAACTCATACCGGAATTTCCCGATGCAAGAATTATGATGGTCTCGGCTGTTCGAACCTATGAAATGCTGGAATGTATCAATTCTGGGGCAAAAGGATATGTTGAAAAACCCCTGCAACTTCACGATACAGACTATGTCAAAGATTTTAAAGATACGCTCGCAGAAATATTCTCAGAGTAAGTTTCGCGGAAAATAGACAAAAAAAGGGAAGTACAAACTTCCCTTTTTCGTTTTCAGAGAACTGAAATCTTAATAGTTTTTATCTGCGAATTCAACCCAACCACCGGCATTCACCAGTGCATCATCAAACTCAGAGATAAAATATTCAAGTTCATACACAACTTCGCCAGCACAGGTGAAGATCATCGATTTTTTCGCATGATCTACGGAACATTCGATTGGCCCTTTGCCCGAAATCTCGAACAACTCTTCAATCTCTTCTTTGGAGAGTTCTACCGCAAGCATGCCGCAGTTGAACATATTCTGACGGAAAATACGAGCGTAACCTTCAGCCAAAACCACGTAAATGTCGTTCACTTCGAGAGCCCACGGCGCGTGTTCGCGTGAAGATCCGCATCCGAAGTTTTCACGAGTTACGATCACTTTTGCATTTTTGAACTCCGCAGAGTTAAGGTCAAAACCTTCCATCTTGAGATCTTCAAGAAGGTACGGTTTAAGTGCATCTTTGGTCGAAACCGTCAGATACTTTGCAGGAATAATTTCATCGGTATTGATATCTGATCTGTCCAGAAAAAGAACCGGACCGCCGAATTGTTTCATATCTATTCTCCTTTTCATGGCGTTGTTTCCACCGCCGTAGGATTTTATTGTTCATCAATCTTGTAGGGGTAGCCCTTGTGGCTACCCGATGAAACGAGTACATCGTTTACGGTACATCTCGGATACCCACAAGGGGCATCCCTACATCCGGATACCCACAAGGGGCATCCCTACTTAATGTCCCGTGGATCAGTGAGTTTCCCGGTGATTCCGCATGCCGCTGCAGTTGCAGGACTCATGAGATGCACCATTCCGCCTTTACCCATACGACCGTTGAAATTGCGGTTGGTAGTCGAAGCCGCTACTTCGTCAGGAGCAAGCACTCCATTACTCATTCCGAGACAGGCTCCACAGGTTGGGTTTGAAACGAGATATCCCGCATCAAGGAAGATGTCGAGTATTCCCTCTTTCATGGCATCGCGGTAAATTTTTGGCGTTGCCGGAGCGATAATCCCACGAACACCAAAGGCAAGTTTGTGCCCTTTGGTAACTTCAGCGGCAATGCGAAGGTCTGACAAACGACCATTGGTACAGGATCCGATATAGATCTGATCGATTTTGCCTTCCAGTTCGCGAACTGATTTCACCTGATCCGGTTTGTAACCAAACGTCGCTACCGGTTCGATTGCCGCAACATCGATATCGATCACGCGAGAGTAGGTTGCATCTTCGTCAGACCACCATTTTTTGTAGTCCGCCACGGCATCTTCTTTGGTGGCGTAGTCATCCTTGATGAACTCCCATAAAAACTCAGCGGTGGTCATGTCGGGCATACAGAGCCCGGAAGTTCCGCCCGCTTCGATCGCCATATTACAGAGCGTCATACGTTCATCCATGGTGTAGCCATCGATCAATGTTCCACGGAACTCGATTACGTGGTCGGTTGCGCCGTTCACGGTGAGTTCTTTGATGATCGTCAGCATCACATCCTTTGAATAGACGCGGTTTTGCGGCTTCCCATTGAGATTTATGCGAATCGTTTTGGGTGCACGGAATGCACAAACGCCCTTGAGAATTCCCACTTCGAGGTCGGTAGTTCCAACGCCACACGCGAATGCTCCGAATGCTCCGTGAGTACAGGTATGAGAATCGCCCATGATCACCGTGTATCCAGGACGGATGTACCCTTTTTCTGGGAAAATCGCGTGACATACGCCGTTGGCACCGATGTCAAAGAAATCTTTGATGTCGTGGCGGTGAGCCCATTCGCGAAGAACTTTGCCCTGAATCGCCGAGTTTGTATCTTTAGCAGGAGTTACGTGGTCGATCACCGCTTTGATTTTGGTGTTATCGAACACGCGGTCTTTTTTGCGCCACTCCAGATCGGCAATGGCGATCGGCGTGGTGATTTCGTGGCACAGAACCGCATCGAGATTCAGCACGTGTGTACCAACAAACGGTTCATCCCGCAAATGGGATTCAAAAATCTTTTCTACTATGGTTTTACCCATGGAAGCTCCTTTGAAGGAATGGATATTTTTCATTTTTAAATCGTTTAATCAATTCTGAAATTGATTGTGAGTGAACAAAATATACATCTTGCAATTTTCCCCTTTCGAATCGAATTGTCAAGCGTGGGAAAGGAATTGTGGTGCGGTGGAACGGAATTGTGGTGCGGTGGAACGGAATTGTGGTGCGGGAATTGCAATTGCAGTGTGACAATGGTATCTTTGGGCGGAAATGAATCAATAGTAGGAGTTAATATGAAAAAGATGATTGGAATCGTGACAATTTTGGTGGCGACGGCGTTCGGGCAGAGTATGGACAGCCGCGAAGGAGATTTACTGGCGTCGGTGAATGGTTCACTTTCAAATGAACGAAGTGGTGTATATCGGGAAAAACTTGATAGTGTCTTAGATTTTGAGTATGGAGTTAATGCGAAACCTTGGAAAACGCTCTGTACATATGATTCAATGGGAAATCTTATTTCCGATACAATATTTTCCCAGATCAATGGCTACTGGGTTTATGGGGATTGGAATAGTTCAAATTATCCATCTGTGAACACTTATGTATATGATGTAAATGGTAATCTCATAGAAAACCGAAGCTTTTACAGATCGGGACAAAGCGTTTATGAAAAACAGAAAAGGGCATTTGAGTATGATGTTAATGGTAGAATGGTAACGAAAAAAGTCTACCGCTTTGGCTTTCAATGGGATCTTGAAAGCACGACAAGGTACAGTTACGATGAATCGGGCAATTTAATACAGGAAATGAAAGAGGGATGGAATCTTACAACTGATAGATATGAAATAACCTATGATGAACACAAAAGAGAAATTTCACAGATGTATAGCACCTTGTCAGGCATTGAGTGGAAAAACCATCGAAGAAAGATTAGCACCTATGATAATCAGGGCTATCTTGCAGAGAAACGTGAACAGTTTTACAATGATACCGGGTGGGAAAACCAACTTTTAATAGTATATTCATACGACAGTTTTGGAAATAACATTGGCCAGATAAGAACATCTGACAACAAAACTTTTAGAAAAAATGGTCGAAGTTTTGATGCAATAGGAAACATTATTTCTGATACTACGAGTGTAAAAACAGGGGATGGGAAATGGAATGTTCTCTCTGTAAACAAAAATAGTTACGAGCCGGCAACGCCAATTTCAAGTATTGCCTATGGTGGATCTGCAAAACTTAGTTTTGGTACACTGGGGTGTAAAAGCAAACTTCTGAAAGAAGTCACAGAAAGAAGTAAAACTTACTTTTATAGCCCGTTTAATCAAACGGATATTCAGTTCAATAAGTTTACTCCAAAATTTAATTTAGTTTTCAACTATGCATCTAAAACACTTTCTCTTTCCCAATCCGTTCCGGCGGGAAGTTCAGTGAGTCTCTATGATTTGAGTGGGCGAGTGGTGTATAGTTCTGCGGTGATTGGATCGACGACGCCGGTTTTTTCTCTTGCGAAGGGGATCTATATCGCAGAGATTTTGACGGGGAAGAGTTCCGTGGTGCAGAAGATTCGAATCGAATAAAGGAAAACGACACATCGATTAAACTAAAATGGGTGACGTAGCAGTGTCACCCATTTTTTGTCTAGTCGGTCATTTGATTTCGCTTCATCACATTAGACAAGTGTCAAATGAATATCAAGGGCTTTCACTGAGTGAGTGATTGCTCCCACAGAGATAAAATCCACGCCGGTTTGAGCGATAGCTGCGATGGTTGTTTCATTGACATTGCCGCTCGCTTCCAGTTCCACGAGCGGCGCTTCGGCATTGCGCAGTTGCACTGCTTTGGCCATGTCGGCACAGTTCATGTTGTCCAGCATAATCCGGTCGGGGCGAACTGCAATTGCTTTGGCAAACTGATCGAGATTTTCCACTTCCACTTCGATTTTGACATCGGTTCCGTGCGAGTGGCACCAAGAGCGAGCTCGTTGAACCGCTTTGTCTGGACCACCGGCAGCTTTGACGTGAGTATCTTTGGCCATAATCATGTCGTAGAGTCCGATTCGATGATTGGTTCCGCCGCCGTGAACAACTGCCTCTTTTTCGAGAATGCGCAGTCCCGGAATGGTCTTGCGCGTGTCGAGAAGGCGGGTGTGTTTCGTTACCGCTCGAATCAGATCGACCAGTTTCGCTGTTGTCGTGGCGATTCCGGAAAAGTGCTGAAGGAAATTGAGTGCCAACCGTTCGCCGGAGAGAACCGCAATGATCGGTCCGTTGATTCGACAGATTTCATCGCCTTTGGAAACGCGGTCGCCATCGGATCGTTTCATACTGATTGTGACGCGCGGATCAATGGCCCTGAACACGGGAATCACGAGGGATGCTCCAGAAAGTACGCCCGCCTCTTTTGCTCGGATCACCGCTTCGGTAGTGTCGCTATCCGAAAAAATCGACTTCGATGTGATATCGCCTGCCTGATCGAGATCTTCGGCTAGAGCGGTACGAATTAGCTGTTCAATCATCTCATTGCGATTCATGGTTCCTCCGAAACTGAAATTTTTTACAAAATAGTTTGTGCTGACCGCTATCGATAGATTGGCTGATTATGAAAAAATGGTTGCACTATTCGGTTGAATTACGTAGAATTGAGCCAAAGTATAACCAGAGGTTTTCATTTATTAAAAGGTGTTTCTATGATGAAACGGTACGCGATTATTGCTCTTATGGCTGCAACAGCAACAATCTCAGCGGCAGATCTCGCATTTCAAAAGGGTACTCACGCAATTGGTGTGGGGGCAAATCTCGATTTTGGCCGCGGCATCGGTGCAGCGGTGGCGTGGGATATGGGAGCGATCAATGATATGTTCTCTTTTGGTGCGGAGATGAAATTTTCTGTAGATCATGACGATCTCGATATCTTGGGATTCACCAATGAATGGTCTTACACCTACATTTCCCCCGAGTTCCGGTTCGCGTTTCACCCCTTTGGAATTCCTTCGCTGAAGGGAAAAGTTAGCGCAGCGAATAAACTCGATGCGTATGTGGTCGCACATACAGGGCCTTCATTCCAGAAATGGAGCCACACCTACAAAACATATAAAGATGAGAATTTTGACGTCATGGTGGAGCAAACCGATAAAGATGGTGATGTTGGATTTAACTTTGGCACCGCCGTAGGCGCGCGTTTTTTCTTTACTGATATGTTCGGCGTGTGGGGCGAAGTCGACTGGGATCGCACACTGCTCGGTGTCAATTTTAAATTTTAAATGATTATAATCTATACCTATCTTTTGAAGGGATTGCTCTGATGAGTGATCCCTTTTTGTCTGTCTACCCCTTGCTGTTTACAATTCTCTACCAAACGAGTATATTTATCTCTACCCCGACCGGCGAGGTTTTGTGATGAATAGACTAGCACAATCAATAAGTCCCTATCTTTTACAACACGCTGACAATCCCGTTGACTGGTTTCCTTGGGGCGATGAAGCGCTCGAAACGGCGCGGGTTCAGCAGAGACCCATTTTCTTGTCGATCGGCTATTCGACTTGTCACTGGTGCCACGTTATGGCTCGCGAATCATTTGAAAACGAACAAGTTGCGTCACTTCTCAACAAAGAGTATATCTGCATAAAAGTAGATCGCGAAGAGCGTCCAGATCTGGATGAACTCTACATGGAAGCAGTTCTGATGCTTTCGGGATCGGGCGGTTGGCCCATGAGTGTGTTCCTTACGCCGGATTTGAAACCTTTTTTTGGCGGAACCTACTTTCCACCGGAAAACCGCCACGGTCGGACAGGATTCACCTCGATACTCACCCAGATTGCCGATGCGTGGAAAAATCGTCGCGGAGAAGTTGTTAGTTCCGCCGAGGGAATTACCGAACGGGTTGTTCGGGTTCGGAAATACGAATCCGGTTCGTCGTGGAATGAAGCAATTGTTGCATCTGTGAAAGATCTTCTCGCTGATTTCGACAGCAAGTACGGCGGATTTGGCGGAGCACCGAAATTCCCGCAATCACTTCCTTTGGCATTTCTCATGCGCCAATATCGAAATACCGGTGATGAAAAAATTAAAAACGCCGTAACATTTACCCTTGATTCGATGGCGCGAGGTGGGCTGTTTGACCACGTGGGCGGCGGGTTTTATCGCTACTCCACCGATGAAAAATGGGTTCTGCCTCACTTTGAAAAAATGCTCTGCGACAACGCACAACTGGCTTCGCTCTACCTCGATTCATTCCTGATGGGGGGCAATCGCGACCATTTGCGTATCGCCGAATCGGTTCTCGCCTATGTTTCAGAACAACTTACTTCGCCAGAAGGTCTGTTTTACTCCGCCGAAGATGCTGATAGTGAAGGTGAAGAAGGAAAGTTCTATCTCTGGAAGCTTTCGGAGATCGATCAGATTCTTGGTGATCAAGCGGATGCATTTATCTCCTTTTTCGGGATTCGCAAGACCGGCAATTTTGCCAGTCACGAACCGTATCATCGCGGGCTGAACACTCTCGTGGATGAATCGATCCGCTATCCCGAAGGAATCGTTGAGTCGTTGGCAAAGCTTAAGGTGGCGCGCGCGAAACGAATTCGTCCTTCGCGAGATGAAAAAGCCATCGCCAGTTGGAACGGACTCATGATCGGTGCGTTCGCCGATGCCTATCGCGTTACCGGTCGAGAAAAATATCGCACTCAGGCTGAAACCGCGGCGGAGTTCATTTTATCGGCCATGATTGTCGAGGGAAAGCTGATGAGAATCTATCGCGAAGGGGTGGTGCAACAGGCGGGATTTCTCGAAGATTACGCGTTTTTTGCCAACGGCCTGCTAAAACTCTACGAAGCCACGCTTGATGTGAAATGGATTTTCGAAGCGCAAAAATGTGCCGAGATTATTCGTGTTGATTTCCTTTCAAAAGATGAGGGACGACTGTTCACCACTGCGGAGTATCACACTGATTTAATCGTGCGCAAGGAGTCGCAGTTCGACGGTGTGATTCCTTCGGGAACAAGTGCCACTGCGGAACTCATGTATCGCCTTTCTGTCTATCTCAAAAATGATTCCTACTCCGAACTCGCTCGAAATCTGGTAGAACAGAACGTTGGCTTGATGGAACGGGCTTCGCAATCGATGTGCGGATTGATGAACGTGGCGCAAAACCTGATCAGTTCGCCCGCAGAATTGACAATCGCCGTGGAAAACCAAACAGAACAAGGCGCATTGGTTCGCCGGATCAACGACTGCTGGATTCCCGACCGATTTTTGATGATCGCCGATCAACTTCCCGGTTCCGAAGGAAAAGCGTTAGTGGATAATAAATCGACCTTGTGGCGGTGTGAAAACAACGCTTGTTTCCCACCGGAAAATGATCTTGAAAAAGCGATTGTCAAGCTAAGTCGGTGTACAATCAATTCCTAGAATTTACATGTGTTGTTCTGTTTTAGCGGGAGTGTTGAACTTCCGCTTTTTGCTTTGTGACTACTGTGATGTAGCTGTATTATTCGCATTTTGGAGTTGTTCTGTGAGTCACAATTAAACTGTATAAAAGAGGGGGTAAATTAGAGAAAACCAATGACTGAGTCGGGTAAAAATAGTACCATACTAGAACCGCAATTGATGTCGTGTGTCGAGTGTTTGATATAAAATACGTTTCGGCGGTAGACAAGGTGTTTCTTATGGTAAACTTACGAAATATTTCCGTTCATATAGCTCGGTGGTTTTCCTCGGAGATTCACTTCCACATCACAAAATGGCCTTTTGTATTGTTTTTTATTTGTATCTCTGCTTTTGCTTTTCAAAATCAGTCGCGCGCTTTTGCAGAATCACTAAGCGCTACTGTTACTTCGCGGAATTTGACATTTGATACTTGGGGATCGAATGGTAATAACAATGCAAGTGGAAAACTTGGAGGTTTCGCGCGAAGTGCTGTCTCTTCAGATTGTTGGGAGGTTCTTTTTCAACCAGATCTGTCTTCTCTTTCGGGGGAAACAATTGACAGTGTTAAGATTGGGCTAACCGTAGATAGTGACAGTTACCCTTTGGGGAATGCGGTTAAAGTCTGCATTCAAAACAAAGGGGCATTTTCCACCTCTGCAGGCTATAACACCTATGCCGCGACAATGTGGGATTCAGTGGCAACTTCCTCAGCTCTCGATGGGGCGGGAGCTAAAACGTTCGCAACTTCTGCGATGCTTGTTTCTTGGGCTCAAAGCATTGCTAATGGTACTCGCACAAATGAAGGACTGGTACTTTCATTGGATGGTGTACACATCTCTTATTATCTGATGATTAGTAATGTAACCGTAACCGTCTATTACACTTCACTCAAAAGAAAAGCAAACAATACTAATAATTTGAATAGTGGAACGAGCTGGATCGCAGGAGTCGCACCGGTAAGTACAGATACCGTTCAGTGGGATTCTGCTGTTGTCGCCGCGAACAGTACGAATCTTGGTGGCGATGTTACGTGGAAAGGGATGAAAGTATTGAATCCCGGTGGATTGGTCCGCATTTATTCTGGAAACACTCTTACCCTTGGTAGTTCTGGGATAAACATGAGTAGTGCCACTCAAGATGTTCAGATGGAAAATGCCTTGGCTTTGGGTGACAATCAAACGTGGAATGTTGCGGCGACCCGGTCACTTCAGATCGACGGAGCAGTAAGTGGGGCATACGGGGTAATTAAAAGCGGCAGCGGCACAGCATTGCTTTCTGCGAATAACAGTTATACAGGTATAACCTATGTCACTGGTGGGTATATGACCATTTCCAATGCCAACTCGCTTGGAGGGATTGGCGGTGGAACAGATGTGTCATCAGGTGCAGTACTCCAACTTTCTGGCGGTATAGCCACGGCAGCGGAACCGATAATTCTCAATGGAACAGGTGGAGGGTTAGGCGCGCTTCGCAATTTAAGTGGAACTAATTCATTCACTGGACCGGTAACACTTCTGACCGCATCCGCAATCGGAGCCGTAACGGGTACTTCTCTCACTGCGAGTGGAGTGATCAGTGGAGCTGGAAACTTGTCTAAAGTACAAACCGGAGCACTTACTCTTTCGGGAGATAATACTTATAACGGAACCACGACCGTTTCTGCCGGATCGTTAGTAGTTGGTCATGTGAATGCACTGGGCAATACTGGGAGCGGAACGACTGTTTCGGATGGAGCGGTCTTGCAGATTGCGGGAGGTATAACAAGCGCTGCAGAACCTCTTACGTTAAATGGAACAGGGATTTCCAGTACCGGATCATTTCGCAATACAGCGGGAACAAATACATTCCCCGGACCGATCACGTTGGGAAGTGCATCTTCGATTGGAGCGGTTGGTGGATCTTCGTTGACCCTAAACAATGTTGTTAGTGGCGGTTTTACTCTTAGTAAAGTTGAAACCGGAGCACTTACTCTTTCGGGGAATAATACCTACTCGGGTACAACCACTGTTTCTGCGGGAACACTTACGGCCAGTCATGCCAACGCTCTTGGTACTACAGGAAATGGGACTTCGGTTCTCAACGGAGGTACACTTGCTTTCAGCGGAGGAATTTCGTCTGCTGAACCGATCAGTATAAAAGGACCAGGCTACTCTTCTGGAGGGGCATTGTTAAACAGTTCCGGTAACAATACCTTGAGTGGAACAATCTCTGTGGACAGCATTTCGACTATAACCGTAACCAGCGATACGATGACGCTCAGTGGTGTAATAAGTGGAACGGGAAGTGATCTTACTAAGTATGGAGTAGGCAAATTAATAATTGGTGGGAACAATACTTATACGGCGTCAACAATCCTTTCCAAAGGGATTGTACGAATTAGTAATGCTAATGCTCTCGGCTCAGTTGCAGGTAATACCTACATTTGGGGGAATGATTCACTTGCAACTCTTGAGTTGGTAGGGGGTATAACATTTGCGAATGAGCCAATTACTATAGGATGTAATACCTCTGCAAATCAGGATTCTGCTCACATTCGCAATGTCAGTGGAAACAATACACTTGCTGGCGATATAACTCTTACTACTGGAGGTACGTACTATACTTTTTCATCTGAATCGGGAACCCTAACATTAGGTTCAGTGGTTACTTCGCCAACGGGGGCTCGCTATATAAACCTTTTGGGGGCTGGTACGGGTGTATTTGGCGGAAATATTACCATGAACGGTGACGTTGGTTCAAAACGACTTTATAAAAGTGGATCTGGAACATGGAAGTTAAATGGAACGAATAATTTTAATAATTCGGTGACTATTTCAGCGGGAACACTCGAACTCAATGGAGCTAACGATTCCGTAACGAGTGTGGCAGTAAATGGGGGAACGTTAGGCGGAACTGGTTCAGTTGGTGGGGGAGTTACTGTCGCTGCTTCGGCGACAATTTCTCCAGGAAGTGGAGGTGCTGGTAAATTTACTATGCCTACTCTATCTCTTGACAATTCGAGTATTTATGCCGCTGACATTGGAACTTCAAGTGATACGATTGCCGTAACAGGCAGTGCTGTTGTAAATGGTGTATTGAATATCACCCAAGGTAGTGGCTTTGCTCCGGGTTCATATAGAATAATGACGGTCGCAGGTTCAATAAGCAATCAAACGATGACCATTGGAACAGCTCCTGCTGGGTATAGCTACTCTATTGTGGTAAATGCGAATTCCGTAGATTTAATAGTGACAAAAGCTCTTGCTTTTAATGGTAGCTTTACGGCTTCAAACAAAACATACGATAAGTCTGTAAATGCAACAGTCTCAAGTTATGCGAGTCTTGGATTGGTCGGTGTTGCGGTAGGACAGACAGTTACTATTTCAGGAGCGACCGGTTCCTTTGCTACCGCGGGAGTGGGAACTGGTAAAACAGTAAGCCTCGCAAGTGTAACGTTGTCAGGTGCTCATGCTGCATATTATACTGTTGATTTGAGCGGATCTCCCACTACTACTGCCAATATTACGGCTAAAGCATTGACCATAACGGGGCTGACGGGAAACAACAAGGTATACAATGGCACCACTGTAGCTACTGCAAGTGGAACTGCTACATTGAGTGGCATTGAAACTGGTGATGTTGTAACCCTGGAAGGAACACCGACATTTACGTTTGCATCGGCAAATGTAGGGGACGGCAAACCCATCTCTACTTCGGGCTATGCACTTGGAGGAGGGAATGCGGGGAATTATTCGTTAACTCAACCGACTCTTTCGGGGAATATTAGCAAAGCGACTATCACCGTTGCTCCCACCGCCGGACAGACCAAGATCTTTGGTGCGTCTGATCCGGTGTCGTATACGTACACTCATTCCGGTGAAGAAAACGGTCAGACCGCAGGATTTTCCGGCTCTTTGACTCGCGCGGCCGGCGAAACCGTGAACACCTATGCGATAACTCAGGGAACACTTGCACTTGCGGACAACGGCGCATTTCTCACGTCGAACTATCAGATCTCGTTCA
>JAIFMU010000189.1 GCA_020048285.1 bacterium
AATTTCGGGCAACCACAGGGGGTTGCCCTTACGAACAACATCCCGTTCCCGGAGCACGCGGTTCCGGAGTAATCGGGGCGGTGTAGATTTCAATTATTCGCAAAATTTTCGAACGACAGCCACCACAGCCAGTTCCCGCTTCGGTCACCCGTTCGATCGATCCGATTGTGGAAGTTCCCGAAAGGATTAATTCGACGATTTTTGCTTTCGTAATTCCCCTGCAGTGGCAGACAATCTCGTCCGGTTCAGCGGTTTTCCAATCCATATTTTTCTCCGACACATGATTCTGTAGGGGCAGGCCTTGTGCCTGCCCGATTTTACGATTTTGGTTATTCAGGGCACCCACAAGGGGCGCCTCTACACACACCATTTTCTAAAAGTACAGGTCACGCTCACCCTGTTCGGTCTTACCATAATACTTCATCAGGGCATCGAACATTTTCGGATTCGTGTCTTTCACTTCCTGAATCTCGCGACGGATAATCGGTTCTGCCAGAGCGATTGTTTCCGGCGAAGCGAAATCGTCGAGCCATTCGCGGTAGGTGATAATCGCGTTGAGCTTACAGAATTTTCCTTCGTGACCAGACTTAAGAGCATCGAGAATCTTCTGACCTGTACGTCCACAGCGATACCCCGCCGTACAGAACGAGGTGATAAATCCTTTTTTCGCAAGCATCTGAACCACTTCATCGAGCGAACGCGTATCACCAACGATAAACTGCTGACGTTTCGCTTCCTGATCATCACCCTGTTCAGTTTCTGCATACGCACCAAGACCGATTCGGGTCGAAGCATCAGTTTGAGTGATTCCCAAAGAGATAATTTTGTCGCGAAGTTCTGCGTTTTCACGAGCCGTGAGAATCATTCCGGTGTACGGAACCGAGAGGCGGATACAGAGAACCGCGTGTTTGAACTCATCGTCGGTAAGGTGGAAATCTTTGGTGTCTTCGAGGCCCGGAGCGTTATCAGCCGGTTCGAGACGGGGGAACGAAATCGTGTGAGGACCAACGCCGAAACGATCTTCCAGTTCACGAGAGTGAAGCAGCAGCGACATCACTTCGAATTTCCATTCGGTGAGTCCGAAAAGTGCACCGATACCAACATCCTGAACGCCCGCATCCATAGCGCGGTGCATCGCGTAGAGTCTCCAGCGGTAGTCGCCTTTTACGGTTCCTTTTGGATGAACTTCGTCGTACGTTTTGTGGTGGTAGGTTTCCTGGAACACCTGATAGGTTCCGATTCCGATTTCGTTAAGCATGTGAAGATCTTCGATCGACATCGGTGCCGCGTTAATGTTCACACGACGGATCTGACCATACCCTTTGCGAGTGGTGTATTTCGCGTTGTAGATTGCTTTTACCGTGTCAGCGATGTAGTTCGCGTCCGAATCAGGATGTTCGCCATATACACAGATCAGACGTTTGTGACCGATCTGACCGGCGAGCGTTTTGATTTCGCGGTCGATCTCTTCCATGGTAAGAACGCGGCGAACTGAATCTTCGTTGCCTTCGCGGAACGAACAGTAGGTACAGCCGTTGATACATTTTGAAGAGAGATAGAGCGGAGCGAAAGTCACGATACGGTTGTCGTACACTTTGAGTTTAATTTCGAGAGCTGCTTTTTCCATTTCAGCGATCAGTTCAGGATCGGTGACATTGAGAAGTGCCGCGGTCTCTTCCGGAAGAAGTGTTTCCAGTTCACGGGATTTTAGGATAATCTGGCGGATGTAGTCGGCGGACGGAGCTTTCTGCTCCTCGAGGCACTTTTCGATCAGTGCTTCGTCGATGAAATCGGTTCCGTCTGGTCGCAAGTAGCGATCGATCTGATCTTGAATAATTCGGCTGTTTGCCCAGTCACTGACTCTTCCCATGATATCTCCTCTGTAGAATTTTATCAAAATTCAGCGGCAGAGAAGAACAGAGTCAAAAGCCTCAAGTGACAAGCCCAAAGCCTCAAGAGAATCTTGTATTCCCTCTTGTGGCTTGAAGCTTTCAGCCTGCAGCTGAGTTTTTCTGTTCCCCTTGGGTCAGGTGATCCCCTTGCCGCAGGTTGCAGAGTCAAATATACGACAAAATCAGTGCGCTTTACAAATTCTATGTGAACTTTTTCACGGAAACTTGATCAGAGTCAAGAGTCGTTCTCCTGTCTACAACGAAACTCCTCATTCAATCGATACCCGCGGATCATTACCGTCAGTGACTCACGGGCATTCCGAAGCGCGATGAGCTGTGACCGATCGGCAATCAAATCGGCCAATTGCTTTGATTCATCATCGGCAGACACGGCGGACGAGAACAGATTGGTTACGTTGAGCGTTGCCATATGTTCGAGGCTTTCAAATCGGGAGAGACCGGTTTTGACCTGCTCCCACTCGTCCGAAGAGATCGTTTCTCCCCGTTCCTGTCCCAGAAAATGAGCTTTGTTATCACCGTAGATAATCTCAGCCAATTCATACTCCGCATCGGCATAGATAGAGTTGGGATACTCTTCGATAAGCGCATCATGATCGTTACTCCACACCACCCCACGCGGTGTAGCCAGTGTCATATAGAGAAGATCCACTGCCTGATACCACGCTTTTTCTGCAGTACAGAACTGCGCCGTAAAGGGAGATTCAGCAAACGGAACAAAGAGTTCGCGGTACTCATTGAGCACTTTCTTTCCATGTGACTGCATCGATGCAAACTCATGTGAAGCCGGATCTGTGGAGAACAACTGATCCGCATACTGCATAATTTCCGCTGGTGAAAGGTCATTCGAAGAAAACGTTTCCAACTTTTCCTGAAACTCCCGCCGTTCAAGGATCGGAACCAGCACCTCTTTCATGTCGATATAGCGAGGAGATCGAAAGTATTTACCCCCAAACTCCGTATCCACCGCATATTTCCCCATAAATACAACAGATCCCGCAATAGAGTAGATTTTCCACATCGTATCAAAAATCTCTTCCATTGATTCGCGCTGAACATACTCCCCAAGCTGATCCCAGAGAGAAACAGCCCGGTTGCGCTGATCCAAAAGATCCAACTGAATCGCTCCCTCTTTCCCCTCATCAGAACAGCAGTGGCCCATACATTTTTTCAGTTCATCCAGTCCCATTAGACTGCTCCAAGGAGCGCGATAGTATTCATACACCGGATAGTACTCCTCCGTTCCCAGAATCCGGCAACTGTTGAAATGGCCCGGAAGAGTGGCGAACGCATCGGCCCGATCGATTCCGTGTTCAGTCAGTTCATCGTCGAAATCGGGCATTTTGATAAAGAGCCACGGTTCCATGGGCATGATCAGATCGTGAAATGCCTGCCGAAATAGATCGACCACATAGATCAGGCCGGCGTGCTTGGGATGTTCTTTCACCGTCTGAATCAGCGGTGCAATAACCATTTCATTCATCCCCACCATCTGTTCATACTGATAATTCTCCTGGGGAACAAGAGCGATTCGCTCTTCGATATAGGGAACAATCTCGTGAAAGGGAATGGTTAAAAGCGGTTTGCCATAGGGTGAATCCACACGAGCTCCTCTGATAGATGTTGTTTATTCTGAGTAATTATTTAGCGATTGTTTTTTCTCGTTACAGGTCTCCTGGCCTGTAATGTCCTACGCGAGGCTCCTGCCTCGATTTTGTAAGCCCGGAGGCATAAGATATGCCCAACAAGTTTTGAAACTAGTGATGTGTAAGTTCGTTTTTCCCATAAAATGAATTAAAATTTCCCTCAAAGAGACTCTTCCCGCCGGAGTATTTCTGTGACAAAACTGAACTCGGTTTAAATAATTCCATCAAAGTCTATAGCTTTTGCAAACTGCTTCGCATTCGAAGGAATAATCCTAATTCTTTGAGATTGTCCTGATTTATCCGTAAAAGATATAGTGAACACATTGTGCAAGAAGTGTTTTTCGTTTTCTATAAGAGAGATTTCTGATCGAACTATTCTGTGTTCTAATTCAGCCTTATCGATAAAAAGGGTGAAAGGGTAAAATGAAGTTAGCCAGAGTTCAGAATCGGTAACCACCAGTTTCAAGCACCTCGAGAAATGCCCCTTTAATTTCGCATCCAAATTAAGACCTGATGCAAAGGATTCTTTGTAAATGATGCGTTGTAATTTGATATCTGGAAATATTGAAGGTATTCTACCTCTTTTATATGTTAAATAAATTAACATTATTGCATTCCATATAATTACTATAAGGAAAAATGTATTAAAAACACTGAACTCCATCACAGCCCCCCTTCTTGCTTCCAACGAAAAAACTGTAGCGGCAATTATAAACATCAATCTGAATACAATATCATCCGGCAACTTACTAGGATTGTATTCTCAAAAGCCTTCGAGTCCACCCGATTCGATCAATCCCGGTTCGAGCCGTCTCTCCTGAAACGATTTTTATTTCACCCCCACGCCGAGCGCTTCGAGCATCAGCGGACGTTCTTCCATGGCGATCCGAGCGATCTTGAGATAGCCCGCACACCAGCGGGAAAGTGCCACAATCGCCGCCCGTTTCTGTACCGTGAGTGCTTCAGCGTGACTCTTTTTCTGAACGTAGTCCGTGCGAAGCTGTTTGGTTCTGGACACCAAAACGGTCAACTCGTCAATCGTTGTTTGCGTAATCTGATAGACCGCCAGCTGATCGAGTACAGAACTATCAACAGCCGAAAGAAATGACTCCACCACCGCCATAAAGGGAATATAGACTTGAGAAACTTTTCCTTCGAGAGCGAGACTCTGCAACTGTTCCGGATCGCGTTCGAACCACACTTTGGCGAGTTTGCGCACCCGGCGATACAGTTTTTCCAGATCGCGCCACGACAATTCCCACACCCGCCGCGCTTCCATGGCCAAACATTTGGCCTCGTGGTTATCACGGCGAATCTCTTTCGTCCGCGCCAGAATCTGTTCACCCTCGCGCATCCGTTCCCGATCGTACCCGAATCCCGCCAGAGCCGTTGCGATTACTTCGGCGTGTACGCCGTTATAGATCATCTTTTCACATGAACTAATTACTTCAGAATCAGAATAATTTTTTTTCACAGTAATAATCCAATCGATATACTCTTTATTATACTCTCTATAAGTATATATAATTTCAGTAGTAATTATATATCACTCTCTATAGTATATAAGATGATCTTCATAGTATTAAAAGAATTCTTATGATATGTATGCATAGTATAGTAAAATAAGTAAAAATTATAAAGAAAGTATCATACAAATTCGAGAAATTTACATACATTGATAAAAAATAGAAATAATATATAGAGAAATATTTATATATTATTATGATATTTGTATAAACTAATACAATTTATCTACATATTAATTGAATTTGTCTCTGCCGAGGAATATTCCTCAGAGAAACAGCGGTTGTGTACGAATAAGCAGGTTCAAAACGGCGGATTAGTGACACGATCGAGTCGTTGTACCCTTTCGGTGATTATGATCCATTTTCAGTGAGCGATTTTTCATTGTTCCCGTGTGTTGATGTGAAATGGAACTGAAATTCTATTCAAGGGAAGTATTATGAACCGTCTTTTTCTGCTTGTGTGTACCGTGGCGATTGCATTTTCCGGATGCAGTCGCAAAGAACCGGAAACCTACGGGATCACGTCGGGATACTACCGCAGTTCCGAAGGGATCACTCTGAAAATTTCGTTCGATCGCGCTTGTACCCTTTTCACCGCCACCGATACGATTGCGGTTCACGTGGCGGGAACGGACTATCAAGAGGGGTGTTTCACCAACGATGGCGCCACCTGTCGCAACGAGTTCTGGGTTCTTGAAGAGCCACAGATTGTAATCGGCGCAGATACTATTGTGAAACCCCTATTGTACGCTGAAAAGTATTCCAACACAGGACCATTTCGCTTTGGGGTGATACTCGGATCATACGACCCGGTACAGATTCTCGGATCGGGAAAACAGATCGTTCTGTATCAGGAGTAAACAAAACGGGCGACCAATTGATCGCCCGTTTTGAACAGGAATCATCGTTCGTGTGATTAGTTTTTCGCGTTCACACGGTCGAGATACCCCGCCGCGGCAGCGAGGGAGTAGTTCTTGTTCGCTTTGTACTCTTTGATCAGTTCTGGATGGTCGGCGAGCAGATATTTCATGTTTGCTTTCATGAACATTCCCCGCTGAAGTGTGGTTGATTCTCCCGTTTTCATATTGATTACCACCAAGACCGGCACCGGCGTTGAGGTTGTTCCTCCAGCTGCACCCATGTTCATGCCGCCCCCCATTTTCATACCACCGCCCATGCCGGGACCAAATCCCGTGGAAGTAGTTTGAAAATCAATCCCGTTATAGTAGCTGTACGTTGTTCCAACCGTTACCACGCGCATAATGCGCCCTTTGAACGGATTGGGATTATCAACCAAAAACACACGACCGCTGTCGCAATACCCCTTAAACGATTCACCGCGTACCTTTTTGTATTCGCTCTCTTCCTGTTCCATAACAAAATAGGCATTCGTTGCATCGAGCTGATCGAAATCAACACTGGCGGTACTAAAATTGTACGCAGTAACAGGGACATAAATCGATTCTCCACGACCTTCCATGACGCGGGTCGGTTTGGTCGGTGCCGTGGGGGTGTTCTTGATAAAATCCTGAATCGTGAGATAGTAGCCGGTTTTGAAGGATGTTGAATCCTGAGAAAAAGCAATCGCCACAACAGAGAGAATATAGAGTAACCGTTTCATACAAATCCTTTAGAGAGAATTACACCTTTACAAGTACAAAAATAGAATATCATCGCAGTAACAACCAATCATGAATCGCTTCTACCCGATCTGCCGAACCACTTCGGCGAGAACTGATGCGTAGGGGAACCGTTCCAAGGAACCGTGGCCATCGAGAGATCGCGCCTTGATCTTGGTATTGAGTGGCGAACTGATTCCACAGAGAAAGCGAGTAATGGTGATCGGATTCGCCTTTGCATGTGCCGCTGATCGAAATGGCCCGGTGCGAACTGCCAAATCCTGCGGAATCGTTTCTGCCTGAGGGGCAAATATCATCCGGGCGGGAGTTCCCCGACAAACGGAACAGTGGCCGCAGTCGTTGGGAAGCTGTTCGCCAAAGTAGCTTGCCAGTTCGCGGGAGATGCAGGAATCGCATTCAAAAAAGCCAATCATCTGATGAATCCGTTCAATTTCGGAAGCCTCTTTTTTGCTGAACAGATTGGCAAACCAGTTCGCCGCTTTTTCGCGATCAAAGTCACGTTTATTCACGCGGTACACATCGACGGCACCTTTGGCAGAGAGTTCGATGAGATTATGTGTTTCGAGATATTCCAGAGCTGCCACTGACCGTTTGCGGTCGCCGCCGGTTTCGCTGACGAACTGTTCAATATCAACGGCGATCCACGTGGTTCGCTTGCGGGAGTAGCGCAGGAGGTTGCGCAAAAACTCCTGCGGTTCTCCGGAAAATTTATCGAGCAACTCTTTTCCTGTCAAAGCGGTTTTGAACTCGTATTCGCCGAAATAGGTGTGCACCGGCGTCAAAATGCCGTGCATTTCAAGATAGACAAGCAAGGTTTTCAACGGCAGTTCGCGGATGTTCGATTGATTGGCCAAGGTGAGCAGTTTTACTTCCCAACTATCGCCCGCTTCGGCGATCTGATCGAGCACGATCCGGATAGAATCAACAGTGGGTGTGTCGCCGTAGACAAAGTTTTCAAGAACCGACACTGAGTCTCCACAGGCAAAGAGTTCGCAAAGTGACTCCTGTCCATCGCGACCGGCGCGGCCAATCTCCTGCGAATATCCTTCGATAGATTTGGGAAGATCGTAGTGAATCACGCGGCGAATGTTCGATTTGTCGATTCCCATGCCAAAGGCAATAGTGGCCACCACTGCATTCAATTCGCCGTTCATAAATCGGTTCTGGACATTTTTGCGAAGTTCGTTTTCTAATCCGGCGTGATACGGTTCGGCAGGGATTCCCGCGAGAATCAGCGCTGCAGCCACCTCTTCGGCGGTGATCTGCAGAGTCACATAGACAATGGTCGGCGCTGAAGGATTGCGGCGAATCCGGTTCACCAGCAGTTCGATTTTGTTCTCCTGCCCAACCGGTGTCACTTGAATGTTCAGGTTTTTGCGATAGAATCCGGTGCGAACAAGATTTTCCGGAGCGATCTGCAAGCGAGCGCACATATCTTGAGCCACTTTTTCTGTGGCGGTTGCCGTCAGCAAAAGTACTTGTGGAATCTTAAATTCATCGCGATAATTGGGCAGCTTGAGATATTCGGGACGGAAATTGTGACCCCATTCGGATATGCAGTGCGCTTCATCCACCACCAAGAGCGATAGGTTCATGCGGGTGAGATGTGAACGAAACCGTTCGTTGCGAAACCGTTCCACCGAAATCATGAGAATTTTCAGCGAACCGTTCACCGCCGATTCCAGCACCGACGCGTACTCTTCTCGCGACAACGTAGAATCGAGCGCCGCCGCAGGAATTCCACGACTCTTGAGAAAGGTCAGCTGGTCGTGCATGAGCGACAACAGTGGCGACACCACGAGCGTCAATCCCGGTAGCATGATCGCCGACAGCTGATAGCAGAGCGATTTTCCCGCGCCGGTAGGAAAAATTGCCGCCGCAGAGTTTCCCGCAAGAATTTTTTCGACCGCCTGTTCCTGCCCCGGCCGAAAGGTGTTAAATCCAAAGGTCTGAAGTAGCACATCCTTGTAGTCTGCCATGGGAATATCCTCGTAAACAAGTGAATTGAACGATCACAACGAACCCAATAGATCAATGCAGTAAAGCCCCGAATCTCTTCGAGGCTTTGTCATGAATTGCGGACTCTTATTTTAATGTGGACAAAATCTCGTTGAAAGTCGCCGATGGACGCATTGCCGCGGAAGCTTTCGCGAAATCAGGAAAATAGTATCCACCGAGATCAACCGATTTCCCCTGAACCTCAATCATCTCTTTCACGATCTGATCTTCATTGATTGTCAGCGCTTGAGCGATCGGCGCAAATGCTGATGCCAGTGCAGAGTCTGTGGTCTGAGCAGCAAGTGCCTGAGCCCAGTAGAGCGCCACATAGAAATGCGAACCGCGGTTATCAATTCCACCCACAGCGCGTGAGGGCCCTTTGTCATTTTCGAGAAGACGACTGGTGGCATCGTCCAATGTGTCCGCTAAAATCTGAACTGCTCGATTTCCACTCGTGGTGGCACACTGTTCAAGCGAAGGAACCAGCGCGAGGAATTCACCCAGCGAATCCCAGCGAAGGTAGTTCTGTTCGACAAACTGTTGTACGTGTTTCGGTGCAGATCCTCCCGCTCCGGTTTCGAAGAGTCCGCCGCCGTTCATAAGCGGTACAATCGACAACATTTTCGCCGACGTTCCCACTTCGAGGATCGGGAACAGATCCGTGAGATAGTCGCGAAGAACATTTCCTGTAACGGAGATCGTATCAAGCCCGTGGATGATCCGTTCCATCGAGAATGTACAGGCATCAACAGGATTCATAATCCGAATATCAAGCCCGGTTGTGTCGTAATCTTTGAGATAAGTGTTCACTTTGGCGATTACTTCGCGGTCGTGAGCACGATTCTCATCAAGCCAGAAAATCGCTGGTGTGTTTGATGCTTTCGCGCGGTTTACCGCCAGTTTCACCCAGTCGCGGATCGCCCCGTCTTTTGCCTGACACGAACGATAAATGTCACCGGCGTTCACGGCCTGATCCATCAGAACTGAACCGTTTTCATCGACCACGCGAACCGTTCCCGCCTTGGCAATTTTGAATGTTTTGTCGTGCGAACCGTACTCTTCGGCCTGCTGAGCCATGAGTCCCACATTGGCAACGGATCCCATTTTTGTCGGATCAAAGGCGCCGTTCTTTTTACAGAAATCAACCGCAGCAGCGTAGACTCCGGCATAACAGCGATCGGGAATCAGCGCAACCGCTTCTTCCGCTTTGCCTTCGCGGTTCCACATCTTGCCGCCTTCGCGGATCATGGCGGGCATCGAAGCGTCGATAATCACATCGCTGGGAACATGCAGATTGGTGATTCCCTTGTCGGAGTTCACCATGGCAAGTTCAGGGCGGTTTGCGTAGACCGATTCGATCGCAGCTTTGATTTCGGTCTCTTTTTCGTGGCCCGCGATTTTCGCGTAGATATCGCCCAGACCGTTAGTGACGTTTGCACCCAGTTCGGCAAAGAGTTCGCCGTATGTGTCAAAAACCTCTTTGTAGAACACTTCGACCACAGCCCCGAACATTATGGGATCGGAAACTTTCATCATCGTCGCTTTCATGTGAACCGAAAAGAGTGCGCCTTCGGATTTGGTCTGTTCGATCTGCTCTGCGGTGAACTGTTTCAGCGCGCTGATACTCATAACCGAAGAGTCAAGAATCTCTCCCGCCTGAAGTTTCAGATTTTCCTTGAGAACGTTCACGGAACCGTCAGCGCCAACGAACTCATATTTCACGCTGGTCGGCGCGGTGAGTGTCACTGATTTTTCTGATCCGTAGAAATCCCCGCTGGTCATTGAAGCAACGCGTGCTTTTGAATCAGTGCGCCAGGTTCCCATTTTATGGGGATTGTTTTTAGCGTAATTCTTGACCGCTTTGGGAGCGCGTCGGTCGGAATTTCCTTCGCGAAGAACCGGATTCACCGCCGATCCGAGCAGTTTGGCAAAGCGTGCACGAAGCGCTTTTTCCTCATCGGTTTTCGGATCATCGGGGAACTCAGGGAGATTGTAGCCTTTGGCTTTCAGTTCTGCCAGAACCGCCTTGAGCTGAGGAATCGAAGCGGAAATATTGGGAAGTTTGATAATATTTGCGTGAGGTTCAAGGCAGAGCTGACCGAGATAGGCAAGATCATCGCTGATCCGCTGATCCGCGGTCAGATTCTCGGGAAACGCGGAGATCACACGACCCGCCAGCGAGATGTCCCGAAGTTCTACTGTTACGCCGGCAGATGCGGTAAAAGCTTCAATAATAGGAAGGAGCGACAGGGTTGCCAGTGCTGGAGCTTCATCGGTTTTCGTATAGATAATATCAGCCATGTAGGTCTCACTCTCGTCAAAATTCAAGTCTCTTGTTTCTGAGCCAAAATTACATCACGAGCGGGCTCTTTCGCAATCTAGCAGAACCGTTTGGGATGAAAATGTAAAGATCGCGGTGCGTTGACTTGAATGACTATAACCAAGTACCATTGTACTGCAAGAGTTCCCCCCATAAAGGGTTCGTTGTTACTCTGAAATTAGCGGATTCTGAACAGGATTTCTGGGCTTGATACACGTTTCTTGTAATTAGACTATATGTGAATTGTTATTTGTCGTTAAACCGTAAGAAAATAGCATAACAAGTTACTCTATATGCATAATGATTCAGCACGTCGTTTCAAAAATCAGCGTAGTTATTACCTCAAAATGAGCAATAAAAATCAAAAAACTACATTTTTGTACAATAAAAATCATTTTTTCGTGACTACCGTCACGTCTTGTTTTCATTCTACAATGCATATTATTAATACTTATAATACTTAGTATTTCATTTCAATAAGGAGACCTTATGTCTACATGCTTTTCCTGTGGAAATGCCGCACAACCGGGAACAAAACGGTGTAGTTATTGTGGCAAGGAATTTCACCACACACACTTTATAGTATTCAAAAAGAAAAAAGAAGAGAAATCAGTCTCGGGGAACCCGGTGCTGCGACGATTCTCTGCCAGTGTTATTGACACACTCTACATGGCAGCTCCTTTTCTAGCGGGACTGTTCTTTCTTGAGCAACCGCTTGCAGAAACATCTGTTGGGCAATTTGCAATCCAAACGTGGTTTCTTTTTGTGATTTTCGGAGCTTTGCAACTCTTTCTTTTGGTACATGATGGCCAAACGGTTGGCAAAAAAATGATGAAACTCGCCATCGTAGATCACAAAACAAACTCAACGCCTAATGCATTTCGAGTGCTTTTTTTGCGGACCGCGCTCCCTTTGATTCCTTTCGTTCTTCCCGTGATTGGCGTTGGTTTTTTCATTGTAAATCTCGCTTGGATGCTTGGCGGTGAACAGCGTTGCCTTCACGATTATATCGCCGGAACCAACGTGATCGACGAATAATTCTTGTTGTCTATTTTTACAGAATAACGGAGTATGCCTCATGGTGTGCTCCGTTGCTATTTGAATCGGTTTCAAACTATATTTCGTTCAAATTGTAATAATCTGTCTGCAAGGAGTCCGTGTGCAGTACGAAGTCGTTATCGGTCTTGAAATTCATGCTCAGCTTAAAACTGAGACAAAAATATTCTGTGGGTGTAAAACATCATTCGGCGATACCGCCAACAGCCATGGATGCCCCGTATGCCTCGGCCTTCCCGGCGCACTTCCAGCCATGAACCGTCAAGCTGTGGAAATGGCTGTTCGGGCGGGACTTGCTACGGATTGTGAAATACGGGACAAATCGATATTTGCGCGGAAAAACTATTTCTATCCTGACCTTCCCAAAGGGTACCAAATTTCCCAATACGACCAGCCGATCTGTGAAGGTGGCCATCTGGACATCGAAGTAAATGGTGAGACGAAACGTCTGGGGGTAACGCGTATTCACCTCGAAGAAGATGCGGGAAAATTAGTTCACGATCAGGACATCGATTCTCTTTTCGATGTAAACCGTTGTGGGACTCCGTTGATTGAAATCGTAAGCGAACCGGATATGCGTTCACCTCAAGAAGCCTACGCATATCTTACCAAGATGAAAAAAATCATCCAATATATCGATGTGAGTGACTGCAACATGGAAGAGGGTTCGTTTCGTTGCGATGCGAACATTTCACTTCGCCCCTTTGGTCAGGCGAAACTAGGGACCAAGCGCGAACTGAAAAACATGAACTCCTTCAGTAACGTGGTGAAAGCACTCGAGTATGAAATCGAAGTTCAGCGGGATATTTTGGACAACGGCGGGAAAATCATTCAGGAAACGCTCTTGTGGGATCCGAACAAAAACGCGACAAGCAGCATGAGAACAAAAGAAGATGCTCATGACTACCGCTATTTCCCCGATCCAGATCTCGTGCCACTTATGGTTCCTGATTCTATGATCGAATCAATTCGCAATTCAATGCCAGAACTTCCTGTTGCAAAAGAGATTCGCTTTGCCAAAGAGTACAATCTCGACAGCGAAGCGGTTATGATCCTTACCGATTCAATCACTCTTGCAAACTATTTCGAAACCGTTGCAAAAGAGTGTGGCGATTCTAAAATGGCTGCCAGTTGGGTAATGGGAGATATTCTTCGCATTCTCAAAGAAAAACAGTGTGATATCACGGATCTGAAAATCCGTGCAACCCGCCTTGCGGATCTGCTGAAACTGATCAAAACGGACAAGATTTCCGCTTCGGCAGGGAAAAAAGTATTCAATGCGATCGAAGAGCAGGACAAAGAGCCTTCGGTTCTGGTTGATGAACTGGGACTTGCTCAGGTTTCAGACACCGGTGCTCTCGAAGCGGTTATGGTGAAAATTTTCGCTGAAAATCCTTCGGAAGTAGAACGATTCAAGGGTGGCGACAAAAAGCTGACCGCGTTCTTTGTTGGCCAGGCGATGAAAGCAACTCAAGGTAAAGCGAACCCAAAAGAGATTAATGCCATTATCGGAAAGCTTCTCGGATGAAAAAGTTCGTGATTTTGTTTACCATGGCAGCGACCATTTGGGCAACGGGAATGAAAAGCGACAGCACCGTTTCAGTTGTCCTCACCCCTGCAGACACTGTTAAAATCGTGGCCGAACCACAAAAAAAGAGGAACTACGATTATCGATATCAAGTCGCCGGAGGCGTGGCAATGATGCTCTTTTTTGGTTTAGCGATAGGTACTTCCGAAAGTATGAATCCCCGATAACTGCGAGCGTTTCGAAGCTGAAAAAAGTAGAAAAAATGTTTGACATTAGTCATTATCGGGTACTATATTATCACCGTTCTTTTGAAGCGAGAGTAGCTCAGTTGGTAGAGCACCACCTTGCCAAGGTGGCTGTCGCCGGTTCGAATCCGGTCTCTCGCTCCATAAAAATGTATTTTTACCGAAATATCGCGGGGTGGAGCAGTCGGTAGCTCGTCGGGCTCATAACCCGAAGGTCATAGGTTCGAGTCCTGTCCCCGCTACCATATATGAAGCG
>JAIFMU010000212.1 GCA_020048285.1 bacterium
TTTTTGTCGCGGATATTTTGAATTGAAATGGGCCGAACAATTTTTTGTCGCGGATATTTTGAATTGAAATGGGCTGTACAATTTTTTGTCGCGGATATTTTGAATTGAAATGCTAGAACGAAATGTAATGGATTACCGTGTGATGATCCTGTGTGCCAATTCCATTACAGGATCATGCTTTAGAATTTCCAACTCTCTCGCCGTGTATTTCCTGTCGATCTTTTGATAGTACCCCGCCTCTGAAATCAGGCTGCCCTGATCATAGCTGTAGAATTTAAAAAGAAACAGGGAGGTTATTGCTGTTGAAGCGGTTCCTGAAACTTTCAGGGGGAAAGCCATTTCCTGAAGTGAACTGTCGGGGAGAGTTTCAATAAAACGGGTAATTTCCTCGGCAGGAAGTGTGCTTTTTTCAAGAATTTTTCGGATTTTCCATTGATTATAGCGCACTATTTCAGCAGAAACAGTGGCGTGATATTTTGTAAATGCCTGATTCCAAAAAGGGTGACACCATAATAGGTCACGACGGTAGATGTTTGAACTGTCAGTAAACCATTGGGTCATTCGAAACGCTAAAACTTCTTCGTAGCGGTATTGCATTAAAGCCTCCACCGCCTTAATAACCAGTTTTTCTGGAAAAACCGGGCTTCCCTTCATTGACACAGGCTTCTTTTTACTCAATTTTTCTACTGATTTTGCCAAAGTACGAACCTGTTTTGCCTAAGTACGAACACGCGCTGAATCCACTCGACTATAGATTTCTCGAATGCTCTCTGTTCGATACATACGCGCCCGTTCAATGCGTTCAAGATACGGGGCTGCACATTTTTGCGAAATCTTCGAGTTTGAAGTATAGATCTCACCACTCTTTTTATTGTACATCTGGGTCATAATAAAAAGATAGTTTGAATCTTTTTCTACACAATGGAATATGTAAGGGGTGGGAGAACAGCCAGGTATAGTACCGAGAAAGATTTTTACGGTATCACAGGAACGGTCTCCCTTATAAACCGAATCCACCAGTACCACCGCTGCACGCTTGGATACAGCAATAACTTTTCCCGTAAAAATTAACGGGCTGGTTTCTATTTCCGTATCGATACTTGTCATATGGCTCGTACAGGCCGTAAGTACTTCTGCTGCCAGAATTATTGAGAGAAGCACCATACTATAAAACCGCATTCATTACTTCTTTCTCTAAACCGTTCAAAATCAAGGCCGCCGAAATTCTCGGCAAGTCCATACATTCGTGATTAAAGATAGGTTCTGGCGAGGTAGTCAGTGGAAAACGAATGGATCTCCTGACCAGTCTCCGGTCAGGTCAGGCCCTCCCGTGAGTCTCTAGCTCACCATACCGCAAACCAGATCTTTTATATGACCATCTTTGCATCTTTCCAATGAGTGATCGGTGCCGTATTCTCTTGTTACCAGTCAGGAATTCGTCATTCACTTTCATAAGTGTCCGACTCACCGATACAAGAACTGATGAAACGATTTTCAAGGAGATTTGAATAATCAGATCTCCATATCTTTTGGAATTGTTCGGGTTGTATTTTTCTTCCCTGAATTCAAATCGCCTGTGCACCAGAAAAATTTTCGATGCTGTTTTGATGGCGCAGGTACTACCGATGTGAAATATTTTACGTTTGTTCCCGACCGACGGCGCGAGTATATACAACGCGAATTCAAGTAATATGGCCGCGAGAAACTATATAAAAATTACTGCATTACGAGCTCATAAGGAGACACTGATGAACAAATGTATGTCCACCATGCTGATTATTGCGCTGGTGCTGGTTTTCGGGGTTAACGGCGAACCAATTCCGGCTGCTGTCAACGAACTGACCGGCAATGCACTGAGCGAAGGCGAACGGGAAATTCTTTCCAATCGTCTTCGGTCAGAACTGATTAAGACCGGGGTGTTCAAGGTTATGGAGCGGGGCGAGATGGATGCAATTCTGAAAGAGCAGGGATTTCAGCAGAGCGGTGCCTGTGATGAGTCCTCGTGTATTGTTGAAGTGGGTCGACTACTCGGCGTGCAAAAGATTGTTGCGGGAAATGTGGGGAAAATGGGAACAGATTTCTACTCCATCTCTCTGCGGGTTATCGATGTCGGCACCGGGGAAATTTCAAAGTCTGCCGATTATGACTACCGGGGTGAACTCTCCGGCCTTTTGACAACTGGAATTGCCAAATCCGTAGCGATTTTATCTGGAAAGAGCACCGCAAGCGGGACTCAGGAGTGGCGGCAGATTTCTATAACATCGGTTCCCGAAGGCGCAAAAGTGTATCTCGGTACTCAGACGGGTTATACGCCGTTTACCGTTCGTCAACTTCCCGGAGTCTACAGGCTGTCTTTGCACCAACGGGGATTTGTCGATATCGATGACAAGGTCACCGTATCGGGCAGAGATGATGCGCCGATTGCACTTACCTACACTCTGAAACAGAGAAGAAAGGGGTATCGTGCGCGAATTATTTCTGCAATTATCGGGGGCGGAGCAGCTGCGGCTGGGTTAATTTTCAACGCGCGCCTTGAAGATCAGAATGATGCCGCTGCACGGCTCCAGTCTCATGCTACCGGCACCTGGGAAAATACCAGTACCGCCGAAGGTCTGAAAACATCCTATGATTTAGCGGTAGAACGAGGTGAGAAAGCTAAAGTCTACCGCACGATCGCATACGGAACTGCAACAGTGTCGGCATCGCTGTTTGGAATCTCATTCGCCTTTGGAGGTTCGAAATGAAACGTCTTTTTTATATGAGTGCAATCTCTTTTGCCGTTCTGACTGGATGTGCCGATGAGAACGGATTTAATGGGCTGATCTTTAAACCCGGTAGTTATGTCTACGTAGAGTCTATTGCTTTTAATGATTCTGTGCTAACTCTGACTGAATCAGGAACCCCTCAAAAATTATTGGTGACAGTTACACCCAAAAATGAAGTCGCGCCTCAAGAGTACGTCTGGAAAACCACGGATAGCACTGTGGCTTCGGTGAATGCACTAGGATTTGTGACACCGAAGAAAACAGGTACTGCAAAAATTATCGCAGTGTGTACCGATAAAATGTCAAAAAAAGATTTTGCAGATACGTGTATTGTCACTGTTGTTCCACCGGTATATATCCCGGCTCTGGCCTTAATAGCAGGTGGAGCTTTCACAATGGGTGATCAGCATGGGCTTGGCAATGCTGATGAGTTGCCGCTTCACCCAGTCACTGTGTCATCGTTTAAAATGTCTAAAACCGAAATCACACAGCGGGAGTATCTCTCGATGATGGCAGTAAACCCGTCAAAGTTTACCGGGGATCTTCTCCCTGTAGAAAATGTGACATGGTACGATGCGGTATTATTCTGCAACGCCCTCTCTAAACACGAAGGACGGGACACGGTGTACAGCTATACCGGAACTCCTATTGTCGGGTCAAACGGGGAAACGGCAGAACTGACGGGCATATCCGCTGATATGGCAAAAAACGGGTATCGCCTTCCCACCGAAGCTGAATGGGAATTTGCCGCTCAGGGCAAGAGAAATACAAAATATGCCACCGACGACGGGACGATTAGTACATCTAAGGGGAACTACAACGCAACCGAAGCGAATCCGCCGACGGGCAGTACCGTTTCTGTTGGACAATACCCCGCAAATCTCTATGGGCTGTTCGATATGGCTGGAAATCTCTGGGAGTGGTGTCATGATTATTACGGCGGTTACAGTGTAGATGCTCAAATAGATCCTCTAGGAGGGACAATTGGTACGCATCGGGTTCTGCGAGGAGGCAGTTGGTATAATCATGCATCCTATACGCGAACAGCCGGGCGAAACAAGGGAAAACCGTATATTCGCGACTATGATGTCGGTTTCCGCATTGTTTCGCGAGATTATTAGTCTGTTTTTCTGCGCGTTTCCTGTCCCAAACGGATGGTAAACGCGCTTTCTTTCTCTGTGGAATTACAATTTACTTCCAGCAATGTCTGCAATCTCTAATCAAATCTGTCAACGGAGTTTGAGTGGTACTAAAACTATTATCTGTTTCATCGGTATTTCTGTTTCTTTCTTCCTGTTCACCTCTGGGCTACATGCAGTCTCCCCGGGTTATGCCTGGTGTTGAGATTACTTCTCATGGAAAAATCAGCTTTTCTGATTCTGGAATAACAACTGACATTGAAGATATGGATTCTGAAGGATATCCGCGGACATATTGCAGTTGGGGAATATTTGATCGCGTCAGGATCTCCGGCGGTGCTGTTGGCGGTGAAGTAACTGCAGTCTATGGCGATAAATATGTCGCCGGTGATTTGATGGTGAACATTCTTGACCGCGGTCAGCCTCGGCTGTTTAAAAACATCGCCGTTGGTGGATTGCTCTCTGGAGAACAAGTCGTCAAACACCCTACGGATTATGAGAATCAGGAGAGAAAAGAAAAAAATGTAACGGCAGGTGCACTTGTCAGTACCGGGGGGCCTCTGTTTAAAAACGGAAAAATTGAATTGATTGGCGGTCTCGGCATCACCAGTTCAAAACTGGAACAAACGGAATGGGTTTATGAAAATCGTACATCTATGAATACACCCGGGGCTGGTACTAATCAAGGCACACTTCACGGATCTGCATTCTATACCGATGTTTCAAGCTCGATTCAGTTCTATTTTTCAGAAAAACGGTTCATCAGTGCTATAGCTGGAGTTTCACTCTCTGTTTTGATGGAGGATGAGTCGTGGTTCACTAGTTCTGACAACACATACGAGACATATTATTCCCAGCAGTTGCCGGAACCTGATATTGGATTTTACGATGTTGTTTTTAAGGTTCAGGGTGGAGTCTCGGTTCGGTTCGGCGGAAAAAAACAGCTGAAGAGAATGAAAAATGCACCGCGCGGCGCTTTTGTGCAACTTTCACAGGATCAGCCCACAGCGCAAACAACATCTTACGTCAATCCATAGGAAGTTTCCGCGATCGAGGCGAAAAAATCGTCTGTAGTTGCTGATACACTCTCGCGCCTGATCAATGCGAAGCTGTTGTCGCGATGAAATTTCCGGGAAAATGGGATGAAAAGCTGTTGATATATCTCCTGACGAGTCTCAGGTCAGGCCCTCCCGTGAGTCTCTAGCTCACCATACCGCAAACCAGATCTTTTATATGACCATCTTTGCATCTTTCCAATGAGTGATC
>JAIFMU010000182.1 GCA_020048285.1 bacterium
CTTATCGTTGATAAAAAACGACATAAAGGAGAGCGCCAAAACTTCGTCGGAAGAGTTTCCCACAAATACATTTTTCATTTCCACATCGTAGAAATCAGCTACCGCTTTTTTCACATCCGTTGTATCCGGGTCGGGATAGAGACGAAGTGAATCCAACGCAAATGAATTGATCGATTCGATTACTTTGGGCGAAGGCGGATAGGGATTTTCATTGGTGTTGAGTTTTACGTACTTTTGATCTTTCGGCTGTTCACCAGATGTGTATGGGGTGAGTCCATCGAGAGCTTTACTCCAAAAACGATTCATATTATTCCTCCACTTGTGTTGTTGCTGTCAAAATAGATTCTGCCCCAAATGAACGCACGAGAGGGAGCTATAGCATTGTTTTTTTCATAAAAAGGTTGAAAAGCTGTTCGTTGTGGCGGTATACTGAGCTATACAAAATCGGGAGAAAAACATGGATATTTCATTAGATGATTTCAGAGAAGAGATGGCAGAACGACTCATCGAATGGGAAAACTGCGTACTTGACTACGAAAACCAACCTGAAGACAAGGTAATCATCAACAATCTCTTTCGTGTTGTACATACCGTTAAAGGAGTTTCGGGTACGTGCGGCTACCATAATATCATGCGCCTAACACACGAACTCGAGTCGTACTTGGATGATGTTCGACGCGGGAATATCAAAGCCGCTGCCGGATTCGTCGACATAATTCTTCAGGGATGTGATATTATCCGCCGAATGGCCGCTGATCATCCTGATTCCACTGCTTATACCGAATCAACAACAACTCTTCTTTCGCTTCTCAAGTCTCTTTCAACAACCGTTCGGGCAGAAATAATTGACAAGACAGAGGTCGAAAAATCGTCATACCGATACCTGCGCAAGGATACTGTCAACCAACTGCGCACAGAAGTTCTTCTCGCACTCAACAAAAAAGAAGAGTTTCGTCTAGACCTGTCGGATGTACAAGAGTGCGATTCTGAAGGAATCCATTTTCTTTGTTCTTTAGTTCCAGTCTTTGTGCGTTCCACTGTCCCACTCACTGTAGTTGGACTTTCAGATACGCTCATTACCACCTCATTTAGTCAGGGTATTGATATTCGAAATGTTTTAAAACGCGCATCCATAGGAAGTAACGACCCTTCAAAAGGCCATATTTCTCATTTCACCGTGACTCTTCACCCCGCCGACAGCGCTTCCCATTCGGTTGAAATGGGTGACGCATATCAACAATTTCGAGAATATCTGTTAAAACATGGGAGCTTTTCAGAAAACTGTTATGTCGATCAAGGAACCAAGAAAAACTGCACACTTCTTATAGCCACAACACTCACCCGAAATGAGCTTGAAAAATCTCTTGAGAAGCTCCCGGAAACGATACTTTGGACTATCAGTTTAACTCCGGATCAAGGGCAAAAAAATGATGCAATTCGACGAATTTCAAACAATTCAAGCAGTATCACCGACACGAGTAAATTGATGCAACGGTGGCGCGATCGACTAGAGCGACTTTGGGAATTAACGGAAATGAATGGAAATAACGATCAACTCATGGTGGTTAGGGAGCTTCGTGATGTGCAAAAAAAGATCTGTGCTTCCACGACAAAAAACGAAGATCTTCCGCTGTCACTCTTCCTCGAAGCACTGAAAACTATTCGAGGCGAGTAAAATCTATTTTCTGTTATTACAAGAGCGATTCAGTTGAGAATCGCTCTTTTTTTATACGGGAAATGACCGTTTCCAAAGATGCAAGAAAGAGATTGCGATTATACATAGTTGGCGCAGAATCATGCATTAAGACTATATCTCCAGGTCGCATTGACAATGCTGCAAGATGACTGATCGCAACGGCGGAACGGTTACCACCATCCCTCGCAGAACGATTCCAACCGACGATGGTAAGTCCCAATTCACGACACACACGATGAGTGTGCGGATTTGACAACCCCACAGGAGGCCGATACAAGGAGATACTCCCCCCACTAATTTGCTCCAAGACATTGACACTCGATGAGATATCGTGCTTTAACTGTTTATATCTGCGAAAATTTGCCCACCATGGATGTGTTAAATCGTGCGAAGCAAGCCCATGTCCCTCGGCAATGATTCTCTTAACTAGTTCGGGATACAATTCTGCCTGTTGGGCGATGCAAAAGAATGTCGCAGTTATACCTTTTTGTTTCAGAAGATCTAATACCTTCGGGGTCAGTTCTGGATCAGGGCCATCATCAAAAGTGAGAAACACCGATTCCGCCCCTTTCTTAGAAGTCACAGCTGGGCCAAAAATCCCTGAACGGAGTGAACATACCCCAATCCCCGTGGTGATCAGCAACGCAACGACAAGAATGCCGATTACTGCAACAAGCTTGAATGGAATAGCCACGGCAATAGCAAAGAACGTGGCGATAGCATATTTAGTATAGTTATTCATATTGAACCGATATTGTTGCAGAACATTTTGTTGTAGGAGAATAAGAGTTAATTTGTGTTGATTGTTCTCCGATCAACACAGCGGCAAGTTCCGAAGCGGCAGCAAAAAATGATCCACTTTTAATCGGTGACTCTCCCACCGGAGAAGCTGGGGTTGCAATAATTTGAGGAAACCCGGATTCGCGTGAGAGAAGCAACGCCAAGGCACCTTCGAGAGGTCCATTTACAAACAAATCGCGCTGTGAACAGTGAGCGTACACTTTCGAAAGTAGATCAAAATGTTCGTCGATAATTACCACAAGAACGGTTGAGTCAGGAGTGTAATGAGCAGTAAAAATGGCAGATGCGGCGGAGTTAGAACTTTCACAGAGGGTGAGATTGGTTCCAGTGATTCCAAACTCCATCGCCAACATACCGCTCATACTATTGTGCACTGAGGATATAAACTGTCGCGGAGATCCCATATTGCTCAGATGTACTTTATCGATAAACTGTACCGTTTCGTCCAATGCTCCCAAGGCTGTTCCGACAATGATTGAGTCCGGTTTCACACTCGTCTGATCGATAACCTGTTTTGCTGCTGCATAGGCAATTTTCCAAATTCGCGGAGCACGGCGTTTCAAGGAAGCGGGTAGGACCAGATCGCTCAGTGCTGGTTCAGTAGGAAGAAAAAAGGAGTGAGCGAGCAGTTTCATAGATCACCTCGACTAAGCACCAGAGAACCGTTGTTTCCTCCAAAGCCGAAACTGTTTTTGAGAATATGGGAGATCGATCGAGATTCACCCTGCGAAGGGGAACTGTTGATTTCTGGATCAACGGAAGTAAACCCTGCCGAACGAGGGATGAAATCTGTTTTAAATGATTCTATCGCATATACTGACTCCACAGTTCCTGACGCGGCAAGCGTATGTCCCATGGCTCCCTTGAAAGATACAAACGGAGGAATCTCAGAGAAAAGGCGTTTCATGGCGGCAATTTCCGCGCGATCGTTGTCGGGAGTTCCCGTGCCATGTGCACAGATCCAATCTACCTCATCAGGGATAATTCCCGCTCTTTCGATCGCCATTTTTGCCGAACTGAACGCCCCGTTGCCTTCGGGATGTGGTGCAGTCATGTGATAGGCATCTGCCGAAGCACCCCAACCAGACACGTAGGCTTTTGCAGGCATGTGAAGTTGTTCTGCTGCTTTGGGTGAAGCAAGTAGCAGCGCACCAGCAGCTTCGCCTAATGAAATTCCCAAACGGTCGCGGTCAAAAGGGCGAGCTCCTTCGTAATCAATGAGAAGAAGCGAATCAAATCCCCGAAATGTGAGCAGTGAAAGGGCATCGACTCCCACAGCAAGGACCACATCGTAGACACCTTGGCGGATCATTTCTGCGCCCATGCCAATGCCGTGAATTCCCGTAGAGCAGGCGGTGGAAAGAGTGTGAACGCCAATCGCCCCGAACCGTTTTCCGAGCGATCCAGCGATCGCCGATGGTTCGTGATGAATGCACTCTTGTGAAACCTGAGAAATGAGATCGGGGTTGTCGAGATAGTCGCGATAGAACTGCTCCGTATGATCAACGCCGCCGACGGTGGTCGCCACAGTGATACCCAATCGCAAATTACCGAGATCAACTCCTTCGAGAACCTGTTTTGCCACCAAGTGTGAAAGCGTTTCAGTACGACTAAAATGTGATTCTAGCAGTGTCGTTGTAATTTGTCCAACTAGAGGTGAACGGTCAGTCATGGGATCGAAAAGCGTGAGCGGAACAAGCTTGCGTTCGCCTTGAACGAGCGTATCCCAACCGGATTGAGGGAAATCCCCCAAAGCCGAAAGTGCTCCCGTGGCGATCACCGCGATCTTCACTGGCGATTCTTTTCGATAAATGCAGCCATGTTGTTCAGCGAACTGAAAATGTCGCGTCCCACTTTGATATCGGGAACTTTCACGCCGTACTTTTTCTCCATCAGAACGATAAGTTCAAGAGTATCAATCGAATCCAATCCCAAACCTTCACCAATAAGCGGTGCCGCGGGATCTATCTCTTCTGGAGTGATATCAGAAAGTCCCAGGTTATCGATAATGTCTGCTTTGAGCATTTCAATCAGCTGATTCATAGATTTGCCTCATTTATATAAAAAGTTCCCATTGCTGTCGTTATGTTTTGAATATGATTTTTGCCGACCATGAGGGCAACAATGCTCGCGAAAAGAGAGCAAGAATCTTCCATGGCCACGCGCTGTTGATCCCATTGGAGAGAAAATCGGGCCGGTTTGCTCTCTAGTATCAAGACAGCCGCGAAACCTTCTGCCGGATCGGGATCAACATATCCACAGACCACCGATGGCGTTCCCCGTTGAATTAGAAAAAAAGCATGGGCGAGGAGAGAACTCTGATCGCTTCCGGCGATCACACGATTGGGACCGCGAAGTTCGAAGGGAATTGCCAATTCTGCGATCGATGCAGACGGAAGCGTGGCCGCAAAAAGCGCAGGGCTGGGAAAGCCATCCCGTACTGTCTGCATATACGCACAATCCGTTGCTAGAGATCCACGAGGAACCCCCATGACAATTCCTGACGATGGTGCAAGTTTTTTGCCTTTCAAGGCCAAGGCACAGGCACTAAATAGCAATTTTTCCGTATCGCCCATTTTTCCAAAAGGACGATAGATCTCTTCATATACTGATTCGCGAGGGATATCGGTCAAGTGCGCTCCGGGGTGAACAATTGTCCCCTCAGGCGAACAATACTCACTCGGCGAAATCATTCCAAATGAGCTAATTGCGACATTCATTGCACCTCCTCCAACACTGCGCAGGCATTGAGCCCACCGAATCCTGCGGCGAGCACGACAATTGTGGGTGCGTGAATAGTTTGCGGTAAGGAAGACAAGCGCAAGGGAATTTCGCTCTCGGAGTTTTGAAAGCCGAAGGTTCCCGGTATTAGTTTGCGCTTAAGAAACTCTTGCGCGAGAATCAATTCGATCAATGATCCCGCACCACTGAGATGGCCCATATTTCCCTTAAACGAAACAATCGGCGGCTGACGATCACCAAAGACCGTGAACAGCGCTTTCGATTCCATGGCATCGTTGTAGGGAGTGGCAGTGCCGTGGCATTTCACTGCGCCGATCTGATCTGCTGAAATCGATGATTCTCGGAGCGCATTCACAACTGCCGTGGCAAGTCCCGAACCGTCGCGACTCGGCCCGGTGCGATGATTGGCATCATTCGTTGTCGCTGACCCGCAAATCTGTATATCACCAAGTTTACTAATCTTTCGATCGAGAACGAGAATCCCCGCGCCTTCGCCCAAGGACATGCCCGAGCGGTTGGCGTCAAAAGGAAGAGCTCCGGTCGGCGAAATCGCACTCAGCGCATGAAATCCGGTAATCGTAAACTGAGAGATTAGATCATAGCCGAGGATCACCACCTGATCGTAGAGACCAGCGAGAAGATAATCCCGCGCCGTATCGACCGCGGCAATACCCGATGCGCAGGCATTGGACACAACGAGCAAATCGGTCTTGTCAAACCCACACTGCTCAGCAAATGAACGCCCTTGATTCTGTAAAAGTGATTGTTCGGGATTGCATTCCGATGATTCAATTGATTCTAATGACCCCTTGGCGGCAGCGAAAACAACAAGTGTTTCGGGGGTGTTATAGGCTGAACAATCGGGCAACTGAGCAATCAGTTTTTCCGCGAGAATCTTTGGTGATCGCCATGAACGATCGGGGAACTGCGCCAGAGAAACTTTGCAATCAAATAATTCAACAGAAGTTACAGCAGAACACCCAGCTAACAGAGATTCAACTGCATCAATCGTTGCCCCCAATGGAGTGACGACGGCTGAGCAGGCCACGCGAATCGGAGCACCGCTTATCCCGTGATCGTCCATGCAAATCCCCAGCGGAAAATAAGTCCAGGCATGTAGTATCCCGGAACATAACTGTTGTTCCGGTTCAAGAGATTGTCCATCTTGAGAAAGAGGCGAAATGATTTAATCTCTGCTGTGAATTTCGTGCCTAGATCGATGATCGGCTTGCCCCAATCATCGCGACCGGCAAAGGAGATGGTATCCCGTTCGCTCCAGTAATTCAGCAAAATAGACGTATAAAAATGGCGGGTGCGACTCTCTTTGTTGATATGAAAATCAATTTGACTTGTCGACTTTAGATACGGTTTCGTATCGGCGATATGGATACTAGAACTGGCGGAAATCCCGTTCCACTCCCCTATCGAAGGGACAATCGACACCACTTGGGTAGGATTGTCATAAATTTCGCTGACACTGTTCCACGTCGAAAAGAGCGGTTGTTCCATATTCCAGTATCGCGCTATCGTCCGATTGCTAATACCGATCACATTTGAATAGCCCACAGAAAGCGAAAGGAGATCCCCCGCAACGGTGGCACGAACACCACCACCAGTAAACAAATCGGCAATCGAATCGGTGGCCAGCTCTTTAATTCTCGTCGAAGCGAGATAGACTACCGTTGGAATCAAGTCCAATGTTCCCCATCCTTCAACCGAGAATTGCGACTTTTCATAGCGCCCAAGAACTTTTGCCGCAGGAACAGCCTTTGTGCGATTTTCAAACATGAGCAAGGACGTTCCTCCGCTCACTTTTGCAGAAAACGGGCCTTCCGATCGATAGTCATTCGACAAGAGTATATCTGATCGAGTAAATACAGTATTGACTCCATCTGCATGATCTGTTGAAGTGCGGTTAAAGGTAGCGGATACGGCAATAGTATCTCGTTCAATAGGAGCAAATTGCAGAGCTGTGCCACCGGCCACATATTTTTGAGTGGCACTAAAAGATGAATCGCGGTGAATTACCTGTGTGGTTACTGGATTTTCGCGATAAGCACTTTTGCTCGCTTCTATTTCAACTTTGAGCCGCATCCGGTCAGAAACAGGAACGCTCATTTTTGAATTAAGGTGACTCACGTAGTCGCGGCGGTTGTACCACACTGAGTCAAACACCGATCCAAGTGGCTTTTTATCATGCTCGTAAGCGTAAATCTGATCGTGAGAAAGATCTTCGTAGTGACCGGTAAACTGAACCGTTGATTTATTCTCCCAGCGCAAATCAACCGTAGAAACATGACTTTCGCTGAGCGGATTGCGGCCACTGAGTGAGAGATTGTTTGTGTCCGCCGATTTCATTCCGCGATAGAAACTGCTGATTCCTCCTGCAGTATGAGTGAAATCATCGCGCTTAAGTTGGCGATAGCTCGAAAAAAGCCCCAGTGACAGATGGCGGGAAAGATTTCTCATTGCTCGAAATTCCAATGAGTTGCCATTGAAAAGACCATTCTCCATCAGAAAAAAAACCTGAGGAGAGATGCGATCGTGGGGGAAGAGCGTCGGCACCAGTTCGCCGTTGCGTTCCACGTGCAGACTGTTCACCTGAACTGGTTCAAATGATGGAACCGCCTGCAAAATTGTTGACGATCCGGTGAGCATTGAGTTCGATCGCCCCATCAGAGGAACAGTGTAACCACGCCAAAGTGATCGATTAAATCGAAATTGAGGTGAATAGTAAACAGGAACAAATTCACCGTGATTTCTCAAAATGTCATTCCAACTAGAATAATCATCGCGATGAATCAATTTTGAATTGAGTTTGCGGGGATTGAATATTTCATCGGCGGAGGTTGGGTTTTCGTAAAGATAGCGATTGCTCTCTTTAAGCTTAGCCAACAACTCTATGCGGCGGCTCTCGTTGGCACTTTTCGCCGAATCAGAAAGTGGTGCTGTCACAACAGAATCCTCTGTAGACGGCTCAGCGGCAGAGAGTGTGCAAATCAGTGAAAGTATCAAGAAAATCAAACTGTTAATTCGAATCATGTCGTTTCCATGGTTTCTATCTGTTTCCGGTCGATCCAAAGAGTATGGAAGCGGTGGTAAAATAGTTTCCGCAACATCTGGATTCCACAAGTCACCGAGGAAAGTGCCGATTATTCGTACTTGCGAAGAATCAATCGGAGCCGATGGGCTGTTGTGCGGATATATTCAAACTGTTCTTGAATGGATTTCAATTCCTTAACGAGTTTTTCCATGGTATCTTTTTCGTCTAGAGTCGCCACTTTCGCCGCGGCTGTTTCTGCTTTTTTGATCGCATCAGGAAGATATCGCAACACCGAATCGATTGTTCCCAATAGAGATTCCACTTCGCGGCGAAACCCTGGGATATCGCGGCTCAATGAATTTTCAATACTATTTGCCTCAACTGTCAGATCGCTAACCTTTTCAATACCTTCGGGAATTGCCGTGCCCACCATATCGTTAACCGAAGAGAGTTTTGCGGAAATTTGATCGCCCCTCTGGCTCACATCGTGGATTTTTGAAATAAACTGAAGTGCAGAACTCTTTCCTGAAAGGTATTCATTGAACGCGCGGCTCATTTCGTTCATAGCCCATTGAAGTTTCCCCATTGAACTGATAATTTCAGTAATTCCGACGTAATACACACCTTTCAACTGATTCTGATCAGTAACTTCAGGAGCGTTTTCAGGGCCGTTTATCAATACAATTTCGCGTTTCGTGCCAAAAAGCCCTACATCGGAACAGTAAATTTGATATCCGTTGCGCACGGTAAGATTTCGAGTCAAACGAATGGTCACAGCAACGCCTTCATAGACATTTTCGCTGGTGGCTACAATCTCTCCGACCTGCATACCGTTCAACATAAAAGGTTGTTCTACCTTGAGTTCACCAATTCGAGGGAAGTAGATTGTAATCAGTTCGTTGTGTGTCATAAAGTGAGCGATTATCAAATAGAGTACAAAGGCAACACCCATAATCAAGGTAATTACAATAGAATATCCGGCAATGCGGGCTGGTGTTTTTTCATTCTTCATGATTTTCAGAACCTCTTTGGGATAAACGGCGACCTACGGGAAAATAGATTGCGATTGCTACCACTAGCGAAAAGGGCTCCAAAAGTTCGTTCTATCCGTTCCACTTCACCGATAATATCCGCAATCGTTGTAACGTTCTGATGAAAAACAAATCAATTCAGCAAAAAATCCCGAAATTATTGAAAAACAGAGCACTACAAATGTGAATCGCGGCCCTTTTTGCGCTCCCGTTTATTTTCAAACATCGCGCGATCCGCTTCGCGCAGTGCATCGTCGATAGTGTCGGTTCCCGTAATCCGCAGTGGATATGTACCAATACTCATTTCAACGGCATAGGGATATCCTGAATGAGTATTATAGGTTGCAATCAACTCGTACAGGCGATTGGACATAATCCGTTCTAATCCGGGAACACTCTCTTCGATTACAGCAACAAACTCATCGCCACCGATTCGACCGATAATGTCGTGATTGCGAAAGGTTCTTCTCAGAAGAGATGCCGCAGCCTTGATAGCGCGATCACCGTCTTCGTGGCTATAGGTGTCGTTAATTTTCTTGAGATTATCCAAATCGAAAAAGAAAAAGAGGAGATCCTTCCCACTATTTGTAGCTCGCGCTTGAAGTTGATGAGTGAGTAACATAAATCCCCGTCGATTCGACAACCCAGTCAATTCATCGTTCATCGAAAGCGCGCGCAAGTTGTCCATCATAAAACAACTTTTGTACGCGCACGCAGTGTGAACTTGCACTTCAGAGTAGAGTTCTTTTGGCGCGCAAGGAATTGGTTCAAACAAGAAATACCCAAAGTACTCATTGTTCATGTACAATGGCATAAAAATCATACTCTTCCCATCGCAGGATGAACGCAAGCGCGGAGGAATAAACGAGGTGGATGAAAATTGCTGACCATCAAGCGAACTGGGAATAAAAACTTCGCCATCGATTATTTCAAACTGGGTGTACAGAACAGAAGGAAGGTGCCACTCTTTCCAAAGAATCGGCGAATAGTGATTGAACACAACCAATGCCGCGTGAGTAAATCCGTGCTCTTCAAAAGCGTCTTTCACCGCATGTACAAGCTCTTCTTGCGAAACGGCTGTAATAATTTTTGTGCAAGATTCTCGGATCGCTTCACCCTGAGATCGATTTTCAAACGCTTGCATCTGAATTGCGTGCTTATCGCGCGCATCCAACGCAACTCGTGCTTCGTGAAGAATTGCCCCTGCCAAAAGTTGCTGTGGACGATCTTCAAAATGGAACGCAAATGGCGTTAGATTGCTGAGTATACACTGCCAGACGGTAAAATCGAGAGTGAACTCCATATTTTCATTGAGTATGTCATTGAGAATTTCCAGTAGTGACGTGTTCGTTTTGTGCGATTCGATTTCATTAAAAAATGAGTTCCACAGCATAATGGTGCTGTCTACAAGAAATTGATGGTAGGGCGATTTTATTTCGTAGGGAAGATGCATTTCCATCATCAAGTGAGCCAGAAGTGGTTCGATTTGTGACATAAACTGTTTCAGCGAGTCTCTTCCGAGAAGCGATCGTTCAGCATGCCAATTTTCCCTGAACAGACGCACCTCTTCCGATGTACAACCACAGGAAGAGCGATTGACACCGTGAGTATTTAACATCACCGTATCTTCGGTGGTTTCATTCTTATTTTGGATCATGGCAAGCACCGTTTCAAGGGCCGAAGTTCCCAAAAGGTAGAATGGCTGTTGGATTGTTGTCAACGATGGCGAACACATGGAGGCTTCGGCGATATCGTCAAATCCGACCACCGAAACATCGCGCGGAACGTGGATTCCATTATGGTTGAGGGCTCGAATGGCGCCGATCGCCGTATAATCATCAACACAGATTACGCCATCAAACTCACAGGAACTCTTGAGAAGATTTTCGATACCATCTTCACCTGACTCTTCCGAAAATGTCCCCGGCTGAACCAATCGTTCATCAAAATCGAGAGAATTCAGTTTGAGAGCTTCGCGAAACGCATCATAGCGTTCAGCAGCTTCGGCGTTGCTTTCAGGGCCGCCAATAAAAGCAATTTTTCTGCGTCGATGCTGTTCAGCCAAATGCGTTACCTGTTCCACAATTCCCGAACGGTTGTTCACCACAATATTTGATCCGCATCCCGTTGATCCCGAAATAGTTACCAAAGGAAGATGAATTGACTCAGCGTACCGTTTTACCGTGGGCCACGGCGTGTATTCAGACATGGCACCAGTGAACAAGATCACACCGTCGAAAGCAGAGTCACTGATAAAGCTTTGCAACATGGCGTAGTGAGATTTAATCTGATCATCGCTATCCAGAGAGAAAGCGGTAAAGGTGACCAACTCCACGCTATTCGCAAGAGCTTCAGCCACAATCCCATCCCAGATGCGTGCCTGACAACTCTCTTCGATTTGGCTGATAATTACTGCAATTCGAGCCATCTTCCCTCTCCCCACTCAGATTTTAGGTAAGTATATAATTGAAACAACGGTAACACAACCTTATCCTGATCTCGAATGAGCAATTTGACAGTTCTGATCAATACACTCCTCCGATGCTGTTGACAACCATCACACTTTGTTTTCAGTTTTATAAATATTTTCACAACATTAATCTACAAATCCTGTAAATTATAGCTGACAAACAACCATTTTATTGTCGAGTACATATCGAAATGTATTGAACAACAAGGAAGACATAATGTTTCAAAAAATGAAAATAGCAATTTCAGCGGCTGCACTTTTATCCTCAACACTGCCACTCTTCGCCGGATTTGGAGAAATACCTGCAGGATGGGGTGATATAAAATTTGGGTTAGTGAGCAATGGCGTTCCCACAGAGCCAGACTCGAAAAGGTTAAAAAAAGCTGTAGAGGAGATGGGAATTAAAATTGATTACCGGTATCGCTATGTCAATGAAGGGGTTGATCCTTCGAAAAATGCCTGCGTCAATCTGTTTCAATGGAAATGGGATGCCGATTACTCAAAACATGCCAAGCGCGATGCCGGCGTTCAAAGCTCCTATGTGATCTATGTGCTTCAGGAAGAAGGAGGCAGAATCAAGCTGCTTCAGAATATGGCAGATCCGGATAAAATGCAGAAATTCTTTCACACATTGCGAATTGTTGCTGAACATGCAAAAGGCTATGGTGCAACAATTATTATAGAACCTGATACGTGGGGATACTTGATGCAAGATCGCTATAGTACCACGGAAAACACTTCGATTGAAGTTGATCCTTTAAAAATTCCCGCCGTGGTCAATAATATCCCAAATTTTGTAACCAAAGACAGTTCATACATAATTCCCGACCCAACCAAACCTTGGGAAAAAACGATCGTTTCAAAAGATAAACCGATCGAGTTTGACTACCTTTCAGACCTTCCGAATAATATGGCAGGATTTGGACGAGCAATTATTCGCACGATGCATACGTTTGCCCCTGACTGCTACGTTGGATTTCTTGCATCTCACTGGTCGGTCAATCTCAACCTCAACGGAAAAGGGTGGAACAGCAATGGCTTAGTTTGGGCAACTCCAGAACTGATCGATACTTCGGCAAAACTCAACATCGACTTTTTCAAGAAATTCTACTATGGATCAATCACGAGCGAATCACCGGCGAAACCTGGTGACCTGCCCGACTTTATTGGTGTCGAAAAAAATGGATGGTGTGCGGGAACTTGGGAAAAAAGTGATGGACGCACCTATTGGTACTGGGGTGATGAGCAGATGAAAAACTACCTTACATGGGTTAAACAGATCGCTCAGGGGCTTGACCTTCCAGTAGTGGGTTGGCAAATTTCTATTGGGAACATGGATAACCCCAATACCGCCGATGTGACCAACATGGCAAATGCCTATAAAGACACATTTTTCCCCTACTTCTTTAAACATGTCAGTGAATTCACCGATGCCGGATTTATCGGATTCCTTGTAGGGAAAGGCTTACAACAGGCGACAGACTTCACCCTTCCCGGAGAAACGGTGGGAGAAAAAGGGTGGTTTCTTAGCCAACTCAAAGAGTTCGACAAAAAACGCCCCTATCTCGATACTACCAAGGTTTCAACAGTTCAGACACCCGCGAGACTTACTTCCTCTGGAAAAGTATTCAGTACGGTAACGTCAAATGAGATAGCACTCTGTTTTTCTGAACAGTTTGCTCAAGGTACTGTGGCAAAAGTGATTCTTACGAACCTTCGCGGCCAGCAAGTGAGCCGACTTGAAACAGCATTTACCGGTGAACTGAAAATACCAACTTCCATGCTCGCCCGAGGAACCTACCTCGCTCGGATCGAAATTGGCAACGCATTCTTTGTGCGCAAGTTCACTCTATAACAGTGCTGTGAATCTGAAACGGTTCCACTCTTTACACGAGAAAGGAACCGTTATTCTTACTCCAATACGATTGATGCATTTCACTGTCCAAAACAGTAATGCAACACTACAATTACAACACATACTGCAACACGCCCCTCGAAGATTGCGTTATAAATTCTCAGAAATCGATCTGGCACGCCATTTGGTTAAAGGTATTTTCAAGAGTATGAACCCGATTGAAAGGAAATCAAATGCGGGAGACAGCAGAAAGCCTCTATCATGGAACCGAAAAGTACAACTGCGCTCAGGCGATTCTCGCGGCGTTTCAGCCACACTATGAAATAGGCGATGATCTAATTAGTATCAGTCCGAAAACTAATTGGTAGCCAGTTCTGGTTCATGATTTTCTCAT
>JAIFMU010000158.1 GCA_020048285.1 bacterium
GCTCATTGTTGTTTGAATAAATTATGTCGGAATCAGCCTGTGAGGAAGAGGGTTTCAAATTTAATTCTCGGTGTTTTGGACAGGAATGACTATTTATACTATATTCTGGTAGATTTGTCTTACGATAGTTTGATTATACCCTGAAATTCCTCGGCGGGAAAATGATTGTACAGCATCGTTAATCAGTTGTTTAATATCTACATTGTAAATGCCTAAGTCACTCATAGAACGGGGAGCACCAATGGTTGCGTAGAACTGCCCCAACCTCGATATCACCTGTTCAACCGTTCCGTCAATCCCCCAAACACGCTTTCCGAATCGACAAATACGAGCTCCGTGGGTCGACTGCATCGCCCTCATCCAATGAGGTGTGAGAATAGCGAGCCCTGCGCCATGAGCAATGTCATAGATACCGCTCAGCGGCATTTCGAGCGCATGGCAAGGAAGTTGTGCGCCGGGAGTTCCCTGTTGAACGGTGCCGTTCCACGCCAGCGTTGCTGTCCACATGATCGTCTGTCGAGCCGAAAGATCGTTGGGATTGGTCACTACTTTTTCCGCGGCGGTCATGACTGATCGGCAGAGCCCTTCTACCAGTTCATCTTGAGGAAGGAGTTCGTCGGCAGAGGTGGTGAAATACCCTTCGGTGAGATGAGAAATGATATCCGCCACAGCGAAGGCTGTTTGCTTGAGCGAAATCAAACGGGTGTAATCGGGATCGAGAAAAGCCACTTTTGGATTGAGTATAGGCGCTGCACCAATGGCTGATTTTTCGAGAGTTTTTTCGTTAGTTAGAACTGAAAAACCATTCATTTCAGAAGCCGTAGCGGGAAGTGTCTGCACGGCGATAATCGGAAGTGCTTTAGTGATGGTTGCCGAACGGTCGTAGAAATCCCACAGATTTCCGTCGTAAAGGGAACCTGCGGCGATAGCTTTTGCTTCGTCGATTACCGATCCGCCTCCAACTGCGAGAATTAGGTCGATCTGTTCGGCGCGAACAAGTGTAATTGCTTGTTCCGCATGATTGAGTCGAGGGTTGCCTACGACTCCTCCGAACTCAACAGCAAAGAGTTTCGATTGTGTGATTTGCGATCGAACGGTGTCATACATTCCGTTGGATTTGATACTTCCACCGCCGTAGAGAAAGAGAATTCGCGTTCCCCACTTTTGAAGTTCTTCGGCAAGATTGAGAATCGATCCGGAACCAAAGCGAACTTTGGTTGGATTTTCGTAAGTGAACGAGTTCATGTAACCACCTTTTGATTAAGAGAATGGTAATATATCTCTTTGTACTTTCAGCCACTGAACCTACTTTTTCCTGTTGTGAATATTCGAATTGAATCGTTGAGCGGGAAATGCTATTTTAGAGTGCACACATTTTTCCTCAAGGGAAAGGATCTTTGCCATGGCAAAACAGAATGCAAAAGAAGAAAAATCAATATTTAAGAATATTGCTCAGAATCGCAAAGCACGACATGACTATGATATTATTGACAAGTGGGAAGCGGGAATCGAACTGACCGGCACTGAGGTGAAAGCACTTCGCGCAGGGAAAGCGAATCTTTCTGATGGATTTGCCACGATCATTCGAGGACAATTATTTCTTCACAATGTTCATATTTCGCCGTTTGAACAGGGGAATATCTACAATCATCAACCGATCCGCGATCGCCGCCTTTTGCTTCACAAAAATCAGATACTCTATCTTAATCAGGAACTCTCTCGAAATAATTCGATGACCCTTGTTCCACTCTCTATCTATTTTAAAAAACAGTATGTTAAGGTTGAAGTTGCCCTCGCTCGCGGTCGCAAAGAGTATGACAAGCGTCATAAAATTGCCGAAGCTGACAGCAAACGCCACCTCGCGGCAGTGATGAAGTACCGATGAAACAGATTCTTTTTATACTCATTTTTCTCAGTACCCTTTTGGCGGAAGATCTTACGGTCGTTGGTCGAAGTGGCTCTTCTTACAAGGTTCCCTATTCTGTTGAGAATGGCGCCGATGTTCAGAAACTCCTCAGTTCACTCTATATCGGCAACACAAAAGTGGGCGATACACTTCGAGTGAAAAGCGGATCTATTTCGCTCGTGATTCCTCTTAATGATTCAATTCCTAAGATTAACGGCAAGGTTGCTTCGTTCGAAGTTCATCTCAAAAAAGTTGATAATCGATTTTGGGTATCTCTAGAACAACTACCAAAGTTACTCGCAGCCGTATCGTCAAATAGCTACCGCTACGACAAAGCACTTAATCAAATTTCTGTAGAAAAAAGCGGTGGTACTGCAACGGTTGCGGTTCCATCAAAACCTGTGGTGGCGGCAGTTTCCAAACCGTTGGTATCGACAAAACCGGCTGTTACAGCGGTGGCAAAACCTGCGGTTGCGACCAAGCCCGCAACGGTTAAAACGAATGGTGGAGTGGTGGTTATCGATCCTGGCCACGGCGGGAAAGATCCCGGCGCGGTTGGGCCAACAGGGCTCTATGAAAAGACTGTGGTTCTTGCAATTGCCCGCAAAACGGCTAAGTATATCCGCGATAACAGTACTATGCAGGTCTTTCTAACTCGCGAAGGTGATACCTTTATTCCACTTCGCGATCGCACCGAATACGCCAACAAACGACACGCCGATCTTTTTGTATCGATCCACGCGAATGCTTCTGAAAAGGGAGATTCTGTCGGTGGGTACAAAATGTATTTCCTCTCCGATGCAAAAAACGCCACGGACGAACGGATTGCGGTGTTTGAAAATGCCGTGATGGATCTCGAAGAGAGTGGCGATGAATCAGACGTGCTTCAGAGTGTTCTTAAAGACATGATAAACAACGAATATCTCAAAGAGAGTCAGGAACTTTCTGCTGATATTGAAAAAGCTTTTCGCGCGGAAATTACTACGCTGAAACCACTCTACACCGGTGTTGGTCAGGCAAATTTTTACGTGCTCAACGGCGCGCAGATGCCGTCAGTTCTCGTAGAAACGGCATTTATTTCAAATAAAGCAGAAGAAAAACTGCTTCGTGATGAACTCTTTCTGAACAAAGTTGCTCAGGCATTGGGAAAATCGATTATTGCATTTCGCAAAAAACAGGGGAAATAGGTATGAGTGATATCCGACCAATTGGTGTTTTCGATTCTGGTCTTGGCGGCTTGACAGTGGTGCACGAATTGCGCGAAGCACTTCCCGAAGAACAACTTATCTATCTTGGTGATACGCTTCGCTGTCCCTATGGTGGCCGTTCAATCGAAGCGATCAAGACCTTTTCCCGCGAAATCACAACATTCCTTATGAAACAGAACGTCAAGATGATCGTCGTGGCGTGCAATACTGTTTCTGCTGTGGCTCTAGATGACGTGATGGAGATTGCCGGTGATATTCCGGTGCTCGGCGTGGTCGGTCCCGGATCGCGCGCGGCGATTCATACGTCGGTGGATCGTCGAGTCGGGGTGATCGGTACAAAAGCGACAGTACGCGCTGGTGCCTATGGAAATGGCATCCGCGCCTTAGATGATCGGGTTACGGTCTATGAAAAAGCGTGCCCGCTTTTGGTTCCTCTTGTGGAAGAGGGATTTATCGATAGCAAAGTTACCGAACTGGTTCTCGAAGAGTATCTCGATGAGTTGATCGATCTCGGTGTGGATACGCTGGTTCTCGGCTGCACGCACTATCCACTTCTCGCCAAACCGATTCACCGCGTCTTGGGCGGCCGGATTGAAGTAATAGATTCGGCGTGGTGGACGGCCCGTGAAACCAAGCAGATTCTCACTGATCGCAATGAACTGGCGGTCACTCGTGAAGGGCACGATCGTTTTTACGCCACCGATATGACCGATGAGTTTAATCGCCAAGCATCGATTTTCCTTCGCGGTCAGATGGATGCAATTATCGAAATCGATCTTCACAACGAACTGAACGAAATACAGTAATATGAAAATAGCCGCACTGATCTCTTTTCTCACCGCATCGCTTATTCTCGTTTCCTGCGCCGGAACCTCGCCGCGATTCACCGCCGATATTCAGACCGAAACACGAAAAGAACGACCTCGAAAAGAGCGGGATCATTCTGACAATGGTGCGATTAACCGGCGCGAATTGCGAGGAGTTGCTTCGTGGTATGGCGAAGCTCACCACGGGAAAAAGACCGCGTCCGGTGAACCGTTTGATATGAACGCCATGACTGCAGCTCACCGAACCATTCCGTTCCAGACGATTGTGGAAGTGACCGATGATCAAACGGGTAAATCGGTGCGAGTTCGTATTAATGATCGCGGGCCGATGAAACGGGATCGCGTGATAGATCTTTCTAAAAAGGCGGCTACCAAGTTGGGAATTGTCCAACGTGGGGTTGCGGAAGTGAATTTGGAAATCGTGTCTGAATAAAAAAACGGAAGCCCGAGAGCTTCCGTTTTTCGTTTATTTGCGATGCGTTCCATCGCAGAAGGGGAACTTCTCTGATTTCCCGCAGCCGCAGATCGCCGCCTTTTTATCCTCATCGAACGTTACCCGTTCCGGCGTAAATTCGGTTCCACGGTGTGAACCATCGCAGAACGGAGGATTGTTTGTTTTACCACAGCGACAGATCGCCTTCGTTTCTCCTGCTTTCACATCGATAATAAACGGTGAATCCTGGAAGTGAGCCATACAAATCTCCTTAGATACAGTTTTTAATACACATTCGTTGGTAACAGTAAAATGGTACTTCTTTTAAATGGGGAATGCAATCAATTTTCTCGTGAATAATCAGGTTCCGCAAAAGGTTCGGTAGTGTTCGTTCTTTGTTGAAGGCGATTCATAGAGATCGGCGAACTTTGCGCAAAAGTCATAGGGCGACTGCAAAGCCTCTACTAAACGATTGACCAGCGAAAGATCATCGTTTCGGGCGGCCAGCGAAAGTGCCCGTTCGACCTGATGATTCCGCGCAATGATCACAGGATTGTGAGTGTTCATCAAATCGATCACCTCTTGCTGAAAATTCTCTTGTCGGCTCAACCGCTCAATCCACCGACTGTTCCATTCGGCAAACTCCGGCGCTTTGTTTGACGCCAGATTGCGGAACGTGTTGGTGTAGTCGGACTCTGTTGTATTCATGATGTCCAGAAGATCGCCGATCAGTTCGGTGTCACCCTCTTCTTGATTGAACAGACCGATTTTCTTTCTCATGCCCGCGTCGTAAGCTCTTGTAAAGGTCGATCGAAAGGTATCGAGAATTGTTTCTGCCAGAGGAATTGCTTTTGCTTGATCGGGGTGGAATAGGGGAAGGAGTGTTTCCGCGAATCGGGTGAGATTCCAAAGCGCCATGTCCGGTTGATTTTGATATGCATATCTACCGTTGCTGTCTATCGAACTGAACACCGTGGCGGGATTGTAGGAATCCATGAATGCACAGGGACCGTAATCGATTGTTTCTCCGCAGAGTGCCATGTTGTCCGTGTTCATCACGCCGTGGATAAATCCCACAAGCTGCCATTTTGCTAGTAGCTTGGCTTGTCGCGTAACCACTTCCTGTAAAAACATTTGATATGGATTTTCTGTGCCAACCAGTTCGGGGAAATGGCGTGCGATAGTGTAATCGGCGAGCGTGCGAAGATCCTCTGTGGATCCGCGGTAGGCGGCGAACTGAAAGGTTCCCACGCGGATATGACTGGCGGCGATTCGCGTGAGAACAGCACCTCGTTGCGGATATTCGCGATAGACCGTTTCACCGGTGGAAACTACCGCGAGAGACCGCGTGGTGGGAATCCCCAAGTGGTGCATTGCTTCGCTAATAATGTATTCCCGAAGCATTGGTCCCACCGCCGCACGTCCATCGCCGCGCCGTGAATAGGGCGTTTGCCCCGATCCCTTTAGTTGTACATCGACCCGCGTGCCTTGCGGTGTCAAGTGTTCACCCAGAAGAGTTGCCCGACCGTCGCCAAGCATATTGAAATGGCCGAACTGATGTCCCGCATAGGCCTGAGCAAGCGGTTCGGAACCGGGAAGGGTGCCGTTTCCAGCAAAGCTATTAATAGTATCTTCATCGGAAAAAATCGATTCGTCAAGCCCGAGTTCTTCGGCGAGCGCTCTGTTGCCGACCAAGAGATTGGGAACCGCCACCGGATCGGGGAGTTGTGAGGTATAAAAGAGCTTTGGAAGTGAGCGATAGGTGGTGTCGAAGTTCCAGCCCTGTGCGCCTTTAGTATCAGTTGTATTCATAGTGTTTTCCTTATTTGTATACAGTTGTGGCACTGTTTCGGGGTAAGAAGCTAATTGTATACCAAAGGTAGTTACGTTTCTTCTGGGCGTTTCGCCGCTTCGCGCCGTCGGGCCATTCCAGGGGTTCGCTCCGCTCCGTGCTTCGCACCCCCGCAAGCGGGGCCCTTCCTGTCCCTAACGCATAATGATCTTCCACACTGACGGTTGTTCCTTTGGGTACTTAAAGATACGGCGTAAAATAGAAGGCCGATTTAGAACAGTAACCAATTGTAGAGACGACTCGCAGTCGTCTTTCCATTGGAAGAAATATGGTGAGTGAGGATCGCCGCTGTGAAACTGGAGAGATAGATCTATTTCACAATAGATCAATACTATCGAGAAATGCAGAACAAAAAGCCTATATAAACAGATAACAACCTCACATGTACAGCATCGTTTATATAACTCTACGACATGAGTAATGTATTGATATGGAGCAATAAGTGTGACAAGAAAAAAGTATAAATGTTCATGTTGAACCGTTGGATATTTGTGCCATTATATAGATTTATTGATGTTGTGTGAATTAAATGTATTAACAATTGTTCGTAGTGGTGTGCCGCGCTCGCCGATTTCTTATGGGCAAGGCGACTGCGAGTCGCCGCTACAGAAAGAATCTATCCAGTTTAAAGAACATTTATTTCACACCGGAGCAATAATACACTGATCTAACAGGCACAACGTGCCACATCTAAACCAAATGAGAGGAGTCTCATGTTACCTTCAGAAGAACAGGCGCTGACGGCGCTGATGCCAACCCTGCTTGCCATTGACACCAAAGAGGTGAAATATCCTGACATTACTCCGGCGACCTACGTGCTGGAATCAAATGCTCTGGTTGCCACCTACCTGAAACACACGGCTCGCTATGTGGCGCGCGGTATTGACACATCGATTCTTGCGAAAAAGCTTGAAACAGGCGCTCTTGCCTTGTCTGCGGCAGAGCAGAAGGCGTTGAAAGCAGCGGCGAAAAAGAGCGAAGCACAAGTAGTGTGGGGTAAAAACAACGAACCAGCACGGGAACTTCTCGACGAAGCGTTCAGTTGTCTCGACTATGTGATTCCCGATGATTGCGATGCACGCCGCGAACTGGAATCCATTATGGCTGGTACGGGCAATGCCAATTTTATTATGAAATTGGATCGAACCGCCGCGCTCTGTCGCGAATTTGTGCCACAACTGACCAAGCGTGCATTCACCGAACCGATGATCGAACAGTTGCAGGAGTACTACGTAGTGTTGTCTGAAGCATACGGTATGTATAGTTCTGATAAAAAGGACAATACTCCCGAGCTTGATCTGCGCGACCGCGCATTTACCTACTGCAGATCGATTGAAGAGTTGATCAAAAAAGATGCCCATCTCGTGTTCCGCAAGGAACCGGAAATACTGAAGCAGTATCGCAGTGAAAAACGTCATCAACGCTATCTTGGACAAAAATCTGCAAAAGACTCAAAGCTTGAAGAGCAAGAGTAATGTATCCCGAGAGGGTTTCCGAATTCGGAAATCCTCTTTCTTTGTCATGACGGGGTGAATCTTTGTCAGAACGGGGAAAACCTTTGTCAGAACGGGGAAAACCTTTGTCAGACGGCGTGAATCTTTGTCAGAACGGGGTGAATCTTTGTCAGACGGGGTAAATCTTTGTCATGACGGGGTAAATCTTTGTCATGATGGCTATTTCAGTGATTTTTTGAATGACAGAGTGTTTGTTCCGGTGGATTTTGAAAGAGGTTTGCCGAAATTTATGAGTTCTCTGTTGTCACGTTTTGAAAACAGCGCGAAAACATCCTTTTTAGGGTGCATGGTGCGCAAAACTACCGGTTTTTGCGCAAATTGATATAATTTAGGGTGGGTAGTGCGGTCGCACTATGCACCTGTTATAGGGGAAGATTCTGTGAAAGCTATTCTAATAGCAAAATGAATGTCGGTTTTTATTCTGTATAATATTAATGTTTCAATTAACTTATGGAGATTTTGAAAATGAACCCAAAATCAAAAAAAACAGTTATGGCAATGGTTTCACTTATTGCATTGTCAACAGCAAATCCTGCTGACATGCTTTCTTTTAAAGATGGTCAAATCAGTTACTCCGGAGAAAATGTAACTAAACTTATGGTAGGCGATGCAGGCACAGTGCCAACAAGTTTTAAGGCAAGCGAAATCATATCTATCACAGTTAGTGAAGATGTAGTTACAATTATTTCAAATACCAAAAAAGAGTATATAAATAAGAGCCAAATTAAAAGAATAAGCAACATGGGAAATGGTGAGTTTATTTTATTTATGTAGAGATATCCCATTTATGAAGAATTAACATTAATTTGTTTAGTTGATTATGAAGGAGTCACTTAGACTCGCCTAAAAAAGTTCTATCAAAAGGAGAAACCATGAAAAAGATGCTTCCAATTATGGCATTATTGATTGCGACCACACTCTCAAACGCCGGAGATAACTTCGAACGGTTTAAAAACGCACAACCGCTAGAGCAAACTGGATCTTCTGGAAAGCTCCTTAAGTACGTTGCTCAAGACCAGGGAGTCGACAAAACAGCTATAGAGATTTACAAGCAATATGAAGGCATAGGACAGGGCGAATATATCGTCAAAGTTAAGGGAGCTTTTTTTGCTTATAAACGAGTCGGTTCTGTTTTTAGCCGGTCCAAAAACAATGATAATAATTCGGCTGTCGCAAGTGAACTTCAGCAGAGATATAAGGATTCGACCCCTTTGGTTCTTCAAGAAGGTAAGGCAAAGGGGCTTCTCGAATATGTTGCTCAAGACAAGGGTATTGAGGAATCTGCCATACTAATATTCAAATACTACGAATCATCTGGTCAAGGAGAATATGTAGTGAAAGTCAATGAAGAATTCTACGAGTATAAACGGATGGGCTCTGTGTATTACGAGGCAGGTAATCCCCCATTTTAGGCCACACTACGGAAACCGATGGGGCAGACACTATGCACTGCCCCTACATTGCATATCGCTGTAGCATAAACACAAAAAACTATAATAGGGTTGAAATTTTTGATTAAAAGTGCTGTTGGTGTAAATGTCAAAAAATTAATACAACCAGACAGCATTGGATCGAGCGATCAAGAAGCGATTTCTTACCTAAACTCAGTATCAAAATAATGAGTTCGGTTGGTGATGATTGACTCGCTTAGGCTCGCCACCCACCACCAAAATGTTTTCAAGGAGATGCCCAATCGCATCTCCTTTTCTTTCGTCTGAACCACGATTCACGGGACAGAAGATAGATTGAATTCAGATAATTCAAGAGAGAAGACCGGATAGGTGCATGGTGCTTTTGAATTATCTCTCTGAATCCTAAGAATCCTGTGAATTTCGGTTCAGACAGCAAAAAGGGGAACGACAAACGCCGTTCCCCTTCACACAACTATCACTACAACCCAGTTCTACACTAATTCCGGCTCTTTACTGGTCGCATTCAGAATCACCATCTGCATACGGTTGTGAATATTCGCCAGACTGGTGTCAGGATCAAAGTCCAGCGACAGAATTGTCACGTGGGGATGTTTATCCTTGATCGCCTTGGTAACTCCACGGCCGGTGATATGGTTCGGCAGACATCCGAAGGGCTGAACAATCAGGAACGAATCGATTCCATGACCGATCCAGCTGATAATTTCACCGGGGATCAACCACCCTTCGCCGGTGCGATAGGCAATATCCATAACGGTTGCGGCATTTTTACCAATCTCTTTGATATCCGAGTGCGGTTCGTAGTATTTGAACTGCTTCATTTTCTTTTCAACCGCAGTTATTAGATATCCGAGCACCACATCGTACGCTTTTCCGTGGAACCGCTTGAATTCACCGGCCCGGGTATGACCGCGATCCGCCATGATTTCAAAGTTCACCACATCCTGACGCCAGAACTCAATGAGCGCCGGAAGAACCACTTCCATACCGTTCTGTTCAAGATAGTCCACGATATTGTAGTTCCCTGCATCGTGGAAATTGACGAGAATTTCACCGATGATTCCCACGCGCGGACGGCGGGTTGTGCGGATCGTTTCAAGATTGTTGAACTGTTCGATTCCCCATTCAAGAGATGAAAGTGCCGCTTTCCACCCTTTTTCAGCGAGCGTATCCACTACTTTTTCAAGCACCTTGATATGAAGCGCTTCGGTTGATCCCACCACTTTTTCATAGGGACGACATTTGAACAGCATATCATCGATCGCGTCGATCAGGGCAATTCCGCGAATCATAAAGATCGAGAACTTTCCTTCGTGAATCTTAAACGAAGGATGCATGTTCAGTTTGTCATTGAAATCGGTGGTCAGAATGGGCACATCTTCGAAACCATTTGAATCAAGCGCCTTCCGAGCGAGCGCGGCGTAGTGGCCCGCTCGACAGTCGTTACAGTTTTTGGCAAGCATCACGGCGGTGTTTTTCACGCGGTCCGGATTGGCGTGAAGCCAGCCGAGATGTTCGCCCACGTTCACCTGAGCGGGGAAACAGATATCGTTGTGCACGTATTTTTTGCCCAGATCAATTGCCGCGCGATCGGCCATGGGAATCGTAATCGCGTTATAGCCAAGCGTTTCGAAACAGCGCGCCATAAGATACGAGAACGACAGCTTGAGGTTTGGTACGAGAATATCTTTTTTCATATCATCTTCGCCGAATTTGCGTTCATAGGCGATTGTATCCTTGAGCGCACGAGGTTCAACTGCTTCGCGACGAGTCTTGATCGTCTCCACAAATGATGTAATTCGAATGTTGAGCGGCCCTTTGTTTTCACCTTCGTCGAGCTTGAGCGAAAGAATCCCTTTGCCCGACCGTTCGCGAAGAATTCGATCCACTTCATCGGTGAGAACCGCATCGTGGCCACAGCCGAAACTGACCAACTGCACCAGTTCGAGGGTTGGATCGAGCGCCACAAACTCAGCGGCTCCGATCATTCGCGTGTGGAACGGATTGAGAAGATCGATGCGCGTTTCCGGCAGTTTGATTTTTTCCAGCGGAAGGTTTTCGTTCACCAGAACGGGAATTCCCTTTGACGTGAACAGATCGGCAACACCGTGATTGATAAAGGAATCACCGTGGTACGGCCGTCCGGCAAGCACAATTCCGAATGTCCCCGACGCTTTGATATGAGCGAGCACTTCTTCACCGCGGCGAATCAGTTTCTGACGGAACTCTGCCATGATCTCATCGGCTTTCGCAAACGCTTTTTCCGCGTCTTTACCGTTTTCACCGAGGGATTTTGCGAAATCGATAATCTGATTCTTGCGGAGTTTTTCGGAAGTCCATTTGAACGCCGGTGCGAGAAGTTCGATTCCTTTATATTCAGAATGACTGAACTCGGAGATGCGAATGATTTCAGGATATCCCTGAAGCACCGCACAGTTCCACGATTCAACCATCTGATCGTGTTCGCGAATGTTTTTCATTACCGTTGGGAAGAAGATCCGCGTGATTCCTTTGTCAATCAGCTTTTTGAAATGACCATGAACCACTTTCGCCGGAAGACAGACCGTGTCAGAAGGAATATGTTTCAGTCCCGATTCAAACAGTGCCGCCGAAGTTCGACCGGAGTAAACCACTTCGTAGCCGAGAATCGCGAAGAAAGAGTTCCAGAACGGAAGCGAATCATAAAAGTCGAGCACCAGTGGAATCCCGATTTTTCCTTTTGACGGAACCGGCGGGAACTCTTTGTTGTAGTTGTGAAGCAGAGCTGTTTCACGTTCACGCATCATGTTCGGAACGGGAGTTTTCTTTTCGATGAATTTTGGTGCATCGCCGATCACTTCGCCCCGTTCGCAACGGTTACCGGTGATAAAGTGCGTTCCATTGCTGAACTGAATAATCGAACGGGCACAAGCGTTTGCACAGAACGGACAGCGATCACCTTCGTTGGCAGAGTACGAAAGTGCTTCGAGCGCTTTGAATCCGATAAAGCGCGACGTTTCCCAGAGCGAAGCTTTTGATTTCGTGAGAAGTGCGATTCCCAGTGCGCCCATTTCACCGGCGAATGGAGGTCGAATCACATCGCGCCCGACATACTGCACAAAGGCGCGAAGAACCGCATCGTTCTTGAATGTTCCGCCCTGAACCACAATGTGCGATCCCAGCGCATCGGGATTGGGGATTCGCACCACTTTGGTGAAAAGGTTTTCCACAACGGAAGTACAGAGTCCGCCGAGAATATCGCCGACAGACTTGCCCGATTTCTGTTCAGAAATAATCGAACTGTTCATGAACACGGTGCATCGCGATCCGAGAACCGACGGATTCCCCGATTCGAAGGCGAGTCCCGCAATCTCCTGCGGCGCAATCTTCAGCGACGAACTGTATGATTCTATAAACGATCCGCATCCGGCCGAACACGCTTCGTTGAGAACGATGTCCGTGATCACGCCATCGCGCACGAAAATCGCTTTCATGTCCTGACCGCCAAGGTCGAGAATGAAACTCACTTCTGGTTCGTAAAACGCCGCCGCTTCTTTGTGAGCGATCGTTTCCACGGTGTGAAAGTCTGCGCCAAATGCTTTGGCGAAAAGATGTTCGCCGTAGCCCGTGGTTCCGAGTCCCTGCACATTGAGTTTTGCGCCGAATGATTCCACGTGAGCGTTCATGGCGAGAAGTCCCGCCCGCGCCGTGTCGATCGGTTCCCCGCGGTTGCTCTGATAGAACTTGTAGAGCACGTTCCCTTCGTCGTCGATCGCCACGAACTTGGTCGTGGTCGATCCGCCATCAATCCCGATCCAGCAGTCAACGATCTCTCCCGATTCAAACTGGGCAGGAACGAAATCAGGCATTGCATATTTGTCGAGGAATGTGGTCTTTTCATCTTCAGATGCAAAGAATGGTGTTCCGCCAGTTGTTGCAATAGAAGTTCGAACAACCGACCGAGCAGCGAGTTGATCAGCGAGATCTTTGAGAAGTGATGGTGTTCCTTTCCCGCGACCGAGTGCAGTGTCGAGAGCCAATGAAGCACCAAGAGCGATAAAGGTCTGCGCATTTTCGGGGAATTGGTAATCTGATTGAGTGAGTTCGAGACGTTCGGTAAACACTTCGATCAGTTTCGGCATGAAGAAGAACGGTCCGCCGGCAAAAAGAAGTGGTTTGTGAATTTCCATTCCCTGAGCAAGTCCGCCGATGGTCTGTTTCGCCAGCGCATGAAAGCAAGAGAGAGCAATGTCCTCTTTGGGAACACCTTGGTTCATGAGCGGCTGAATGTCGGTTTTCGCGAACACACCGCATCGACCGGAAATATCATAGAGCGTAGTTCCGCGTGAAGCGTACTCGTTGAACTCTTCGATAGGAATGTGCAAAAGCGCGGCGATCTGATCGAGGAACGCTCCGGTTCCGCCGGCACAAACGCCGTTCATACGCATGTCGCTCACGCCAGCCTGTTCGTCCGGATTGAAAAAGAGAATCTTCGCATCCTGACCACCCAGTTCGACCGACGTGCGAGTGGTGGGGAACTGATGAGCAACCGCGATTGATCCGGCGATCACTTCCTGAATGTACGGCATATCGAGCCAGAGCGCATATTCCGAAGCTTGTGATCCCGTAAAGGCGGCACGGAACTTTGTCTCCGGCCATTTGTCAGCAAGTTCACTGAGCAGTCCGGTCAGTGTAGGAAGCGGTGAACCGTCGTGACGACGATATTCAGAATGAATAATCTCTTTCGTTGCAGGATTCATCACCACACTTTTGACCGTGGT
>JAIFMU010000245.1 GCA_020048285.1 bacterium
TCCTGAAAAGTTAATTTCTTTGTTGGTACTTAAAAATTAATATTTGCGAGAATCAGCCTCATTTCGAGGCCAACTTTCCTATTAGTATATTGGTGATGATTGATTGATAACACATAGAGGAAAAATGAAGAATAGTTTTTTTGCAATGCTCATATCTATTATAACAAATGTGTTTGCTCAAGGTAATTCACTAAAAATTTCACCCACTGAAATTGAGGAATTCCGAAAATTGAATATTGATGTACAAGAAGTTAAAAAAGCAAGTGAAGTTAAAGTAATTCAATATGGTGGCAAGATTTGTGATTGGCTTCCGTATTACGAAATCACAAGTATGAGAAGTCGTGAAGAAATTATCAATCGAGCGTTGATTATGAATGCAATGATCAGCATTTACTTTCAAGCTCCGATAAGTGTTATTTCCAACTACATCAAAGAAAACAATTTACAGCCTTTTTTGTCAAACGCAGAGCAGTCAATTCTGAATCAGACCCAAGAAACTTTATCAGAACAAGATAGGATTAATCTTTACTGGTATATTGAATCTCTTTGGGCCCTTCTGTGGGTTATGAATAAGTCCCATACAATCGACTTGGCTACTCCTATTCCTGATACAATGATTCTGCTTTGTCCAGATTTGCAAAAAAGTGAAGGTACTGAAAAATTTACAGTGAATACTCAAATACGTGGTTTTCATGAACTATATATCGAGCGTGATCTTTACTACCGTGCAATGTGGTTTGCACGGGAGATTTCTCTCCGAAACGAAACTCACCCGAACTTTTCATTGAGCTTGATAATTGAAAGAAGACGTGCTCTTGATTGGTGCTTGGACAAAAGTACTGATTGGGATAATATGCCACAGGATACTTAAACTAAAAGTATTTCTAACCATAAATTGGTCATGATTGACTCGCTTAGGCTCGCCACCCACCACCAAAATGTTAACCGGACACGATTCCAAGGAGATGTTTCATCGCATCTCCTTTTCTTTTCGATCGAGGAACTGGTGCACCGACAAAACCGTTCTCCCTCGCGTGCGGTGTGAGGATTCACAAAAATCGCACGGGCGTGTTTCATTCCTACGGCTGGTGAACTATTTTCTTCCCACCGCCGAACCCGTGCGGGGAATGTTCAACAAAGGGAAAACATGAATCCACAATTTCGTCTGTTCCAAAGCAACAATCTCCTCACGCTGGCGGAAACATTTGCCCAATCGATCAACGGGTATCGCAAAAATCCACTTCGGCGAGAAGGCATTATTGTTCAGACCGCGGGGATGGAAACATGGCTGACTCAGCAGTGCGCGCGATTCAACGGTGTTTTTGCCGGATTTGAGTACACACGACCGGCAAAGTTTCTTTTAAAGTTGAACGCCCTGATCACCGGTTCCAGCGAACTTCGCACTGTGTTCGAACCGGAGAATATGCGCTGGTTCATTTTCCGAGAAATCGAATCAAATCCTTCTAAATATCCGCTCGTCGAAGAGTACCTTGGCGGGGGCGAAAATGGTCTTCGCCGGCAAAAACTGTTCAGTTTCGCTTCGCAAACGGCAGAGCTATTTGACAGCTACATGCTCTACCGGCCGGATATTCTCGGATCGTGGGAGTTGGGAAAACCGGCAACCACACCGATGGGCGAACCGAAATTCACCGGTCAGACCGCGAACCACGAATCATGGCAGATGATTCTCTGGCAGGCGATCACGGCGTACCACAACTCAATCCCCGAAAAAGATCGCGGTGAAAATCCCGTAGCCGTTCTGAACAATCTCGCCCGTGAACTGGAATCGGACACGCCTTCGGAAAAGTTGGAAAAGTGGAAAAAATCAGCGCACGCGGTGAACCTTTTCGGCATGTCGATCCTTCCAGCTCGCTACATGGAACTGTTCAAACTCCTGTCAAAACATTGCGATGTGAATTTGTATGTACTCAATCCGTCGCAGTTCTACTGGGGCGACACGCTTACGGATCGACAGATCACCTATCAGAAAAAACGACTCACCCGATACGACGAATCTCACGAATATTTCAATCTCGGCAACCGGCTTCTCCGCAATCTTGGCGAAGCGGGCCGCGACTTTTTCCACACGCTCTACGAATCGGTCTCTTCCGTGGCGGTTCACGAAATCGAAGCGTTTGAAGAGTCCGAATCGGATTCGATTTTGGGCGAAATCCAGCGGGATATTTTGTCGTGGAACGATATGGATCGCGAAGAACCAATTGAGTTTGAAAACGATCATTCGATCACCTTAAACCGTTGTTACACCGGCCATCGTGAACTGGAATCGCTCTACGACTGGCTGCTTTCCTGCTTCGACGAAGACGAATCGATCACGCTGGGCGATGTTCTGATCATCACGCCGGACATCGAAACCTACGCCCCGCTGATCACCATGCAGTTTTCGCACCGGTCGAAACTTCGCGGAACAATCGCCGACCAGTCCGCACTGGCCAAAGAGACGGAACTTCAGTTCGTGGCGGAACTGTTAAAACTTCCCGACACGCGATTCACCGCTTCGGAACTGATTTCGCTGTTCATTCGATATCAGCGAATTATCGGCGAAGAACTGACCGTTCGAGACGAAGATAAGATCCGCAAATGGGTGACCGAATCGGGGATTCGCTGGGGAACCGATGGCGATTTCTGGCGAAACCGATCGGGAGCATCCTTCGGGGACGACCGTTTCAGCTGGCGGTCGGGATTGGATCGCATGGTTTCGGGGTATGCCGGCGGTGAAATCGACAGCGATATTCCCACCTACGCAGAAATCGAAGGATCTGACGGCAATCTATTGGGAAAACTCGCCGCGTTTGAACGGACCGTAGCCCAACTGGCTGATTTCTCCCGAACCTCCATGCCTGTACAAAAATGGTGTGATCTGCTGGCTTCGTGGTTTCGCAAACTGTTCCTCTACAACGAAGGCGAACACGAAGATGCGGCCGCGGCGAAGGGAACGGTTTTGCCGAAATTGATCAAAACGATTGAAAACCTCAAGATGCAGGTCGATGTGATTGATCGCGATGGCGTGCCGATTGCCGTGGGATTCAGCACGATTCGGTCGGCGCTGAAAGACCTTCTTTCCGAAGATGAATCGGGTTCGGGATTCCTTCGTGGCTCGATTTCGTTTGCTTCGATGCTGCCGCTTCGGTCGGTGCCATTCAAAATTATCGGCTGTATCGGCATGAACTATGACCTGTTCCCCCGTCGAGGTAACACCTTGTCCTTCGATCTGATCCGAGCCAGCCATCAGCGAGGCGACCGCGACACGCGGCACAACGATCTCTACCTGTTCCTCGAAATGATCGTCTCGGCGAAAGAAAAACTCTACATCAGCTGGACCGGTTTCGATGCTCAGTCCGGCGAAGAACGACCCGCCAGTTCCGCCGTTGATCAACTGATCAGCTATCTCGATCTGAACTTCCGCATTGATGGCAAGCCCGCGGGATCGCATCTGGTCACGAACCATCCGCTTCACCCCTTTTCGAACCGCTACCGCATCGGCGACCCGCGGTTGTTCACCTATCAAAAGCGGTGGTTTCCGGAAATCGCACCGCAAGAACTATTCGGCGAATCGATTTTTGCACGATCCTTTTCTGTTGAAATTGAATCGATTACGACGCGATCACTGCTCAACTGGTTAGTCGATCCGCTGAAGGATCTGTTCGAAAATCTGATCGGCATGGAGTTCGTTTCGGTGGAAAAATCAGCCGAGGATGATGAGCCGTTCGGGGCAAATAAGTTGGTGGAGTTTCAGCTTCGCGAGTCGGGAATTCGGGAGTCCTTGGGCGAAACCGGTGCGGTGGATGCAACGATCAAATCGCTCTACTTTCGAGGCGATCTTCCGGCTGGAGCGGCTCTCGAATCGACCAAAATGTCGAGTCGAACCGAAATCGATCGGCTCGTGGCTCGCATTCCCGAATCAGCCATATCCATCGAACCGACGACGATCAAATACGAAACGGTTCGCGGTGGACTGAAAATCGATCTGGAAACGAGTTCGGTGTATCAAGCCGGATCGGAATGGATTGCCGTCGATGCGGGAGATATGAAATACGGTCAGCCGACTTTCAAGTTCAAACGGTGGATGAAACTCTATCTGAATCATCTGATTATCTGCGCGATTGAACCGGCTGTGGTCAAACTGATCACTCGTGATGGCACGTTCTGGTATCCCCCAATCGAACAGGCGATGGCTGAAGCGATTCTCGGATCAATCCTCGATCTCTATGCGGCGAGTCGCACGCGGTTCGTGCCGTGGTTCGGCAACTGTTCGCGGATCTTCCACGAAAATGGCGAGTCTGTGAAATCGGTTCTGGAGAGTTCCATCGAAGAGTCTAAGTACAAAACGCCGGACTTTTTCGAATCGCTCTTTATGGAAAAATCATCCGAGGATTTCACTCCCGAAATCGAAGAGGAGGCGATTCGCGTGGCGGGAATCATCCTATCCGGATCGGATGGGTTTTCCAAGGGGAAATAACAAAATGGCCCGAACAGTTCGTCCGAGCCACGTTTTCATTCAAAATCAAAAAGCTTACTGCGAAACTGCCACCGCTCCGGTAAGTCCGCCATCGACAATGATCTCTTGCGACAAAATATACGACGCATCATCGGATGCCAAAAAGCCCACCACTTTGGCGATCTCTTCAGGCGAACCGTAGCGATTCATAGCAATCCGTTCGCAGTTGGTACGCTTTGTCCGCTTCGGCATGATCGCGGTCATGTCCGTTTCGATAAATCCCGGAACCACCGAATTGACCCGAATCCCCCGCGGTCCCAGTTCTGCGCCAAGCGACCGAGAAAAAGCGAGCAGTGCACCTTTTGACGCGGAGTAGTTCGATTGGCCCGGTGTTCCCACCATGCCGGAAACAGAAGCGATATTGACGATGGCACCGGATTTCGCGTGAAGCATGGGGCGACTTGCCGCCTTTGCCCAAGTGACAGCTCCGGTAAAATTGGTCATCATCACGCGATCCATCTCTTCAAAAGGCATCATAAGAAGAAACTGATCAGAAGTAATTCCGGCGTTATTTACGAGAATATCGAGTCGGCCCTCAGCGGCGAGAATCGTATCTACCGATTCGATGATTAGTTCGCGCTGGGTCTGTTCGACATAGAGAGCAACGGCGCCGGTCTCCTGAGAAAGCGCGGTCGATTGTTCGCTCTCTTTGCGGCACGAAAAGTACACCTTCGCTCCCCGTGAACTCAGTTCGCGCACAGTGGCTGCACCAATTCCGCGCGATCCACCGGTTACAATCGCCACCCGACCTTCGAGATCTTTTCTCATAGTTCGTCCAATTTCACCGAAAGTGATTTGGGCGTGAACGGCGGCATCGTCACGCTAAGTACCGCGACACCATCGGCGCTGTTCAGGGTCAAGTCCAGCGAAGCATAGGCTTTACCTACAGTGAGAAGCGCGAGTCCTACTTCAGAATCAAGCACTGGTGAATAGTTTGCCGCGGCGATTTTTCCGCAGAGTGCGCCATCAATATAGAGAGGTGCACCGACCGCAAATCCTGCGGTTCCTTTTGGTGCGACAATTCCCACGATTTTTTCTGTGAGTCCCGCTTTGCGGCGCGCAAGAAGTGGTTCTGATCCGCGGAACGAATCTTTTTCAAAGTCGATCATCCACTGAAGTCCTAGTTTGAGCGGATCCCGAACTTCTACACCTTCGGCGGTAATATTGAAAAAGCGACCGTCTAAGCGAAGGATATCGTGAGCTGCACGTCCAACTAAGCCACCGCCTAGTTTTTCTACGCGACCGAGAATATTTTCGGCGAATTTCACCGCCACATCATGTTCTGCAATCACGAGATAGCCAAACTCACCGGTTTTTCCACCGCGAATCACGCCCACTTCAGTTCCTTCAAAATCATAGCGTTCGATCGAAAGGTAGAGCAATCCGAGAATATCAGTACCGAAAATCTCTTTCATCGGTTTGAACGCCATGGCGCCGTCAATTCCAACGATTGAGTGCGTGTCGTTCAGAACGGTAAGTCCCGCGTCTTCACCACCCGCTTCAGCGAAAATTGCATCCAGTTCTTCGTCGGAAACTGCTGATTCACAGAGAATAAGAATTTCATCGTCATTGTTGCAGACAAAACAGTCTGCCACTACATTTCCTTCGGAATCAGGAAGGAATGTGTGAAGTACGCGACCAAAACGAAGTTGAGCGACATTCCCCGGAAAGAGTTCATCGAGATAGTCAATGCCGGTCTCTTCGGGAACGCGGTAGAGTCTCTGATGAGAAAAGTCTGTGATTCCCACGCTATTGCGAACGAAATTGTATTCGGTTGCAGAATCGCCATAGGTCGTGATTGTTTCAACGCCATTGATGTCGATCGCAGTTCCTTTTGCTTTCAACGCAGCTGTCAGAGTTGCAGTTCGCATGATTACGCTCCTCTTTTTTCGAGTACAAAGTCAACGATCGAATTGAGTGAACGGAGAATTTCCGGACGTCCATCGGGAACTTTTACTCCCGTAACCGCTTCGATACACATGACCACTTCAAGTGCGTCAAGAGAGTCAAGTCCCAGTCCTGCACCGAGAAGCGACACATCTTCGTGGATGTCTTCCGGTTTGTAGTCAAGAGTGAGTCGACGAATCAACTCCTCTTTCAGCGGTTTCAAAATCGCCGCCCGCTCTTCAATTCGTTCCTGATTCGATTTTGCCATGAGGATGTTCCTTCCGTTTGACAGCTATGTTTCATTCAATATATTCAATTATTCAACCCGAACAATAAGCGCGAAATTTGCGCCCACATCGGAACTTCCCACGGTGAGAACGAGTTTCACCTGTTCAGGAGCGATTCGATTGTCCAATGATTCATCGTTATACCTTTGTGGCCAAATGGCTCTCTTCTCAGCACATGACGCAAGAACTGCCGCCAAGGCACTCACCGAAGAGGTGGATTCCGAAAATCCAGTGTGCGTCGAATCGGCAACGAGTTGTACCGCATCAAATGTCTCTTTCCCAAGAGCCAACTCCAGTGCAGACAATATTTTGCGATCCTGAATATTCCCCTGAGGCGCCCATACTACCAGGTCGATCTGATCTGCGCTGCACTCTGCCCGCGACAACGCCGTTTTCACCGCACGAGCCAGTTGTTCGGGATTGAGTCCATCGTCGAGGAATCCCACGGCATCGCAACTCAAGCCGTAGCCCAGAATTTCGCCAAGAATCGCCGCACCGCGTTCTTTCGCTTGCGATTCCGGTTCCACAAGCAGGACCGCCGAACCTTCACCGAGGAGTTTCTCTTTGCGGAACTGATCCCTAATGGCAAATGAATCAAGCACTTCATCGGGAAGTGTGTAGCCAATGAGATCGTAATTGTACAGCGTTTGCGGATCGATTTCATCGGCGCCGCCGGCGACCATCGCCACCGCAGTTCCCTGAGCAATCGCGTCAAAAGCGTAGGCAATCGCCTGCATTCCGCCGTGAGGTCCGGGGCAGAGCGTGATATTTTCGCCTTTCAGCATGAGAAGATTGGAGACCCATCCGGCGACTGAATTGGTGGTGAGATTTGAAAAACAGCCCACATCCACATTGGGTGTGTCGCCTTCCCACACCCCGTCCATGTACTCCATCTGCGAAGGTCCATTACAGACGCCCATCGCGAGACCGAGATCATCGCAGTTTTTGCGGTTCGGCGAAATCCCCGCCTGTTCAAAGGCCCAGAAACTCGCGCTGGTCGCCATCATTGAGATGCGGTTTTTCCCTTTGAAATCGAGGCGGCGATTGACCTCGCGAGCGGTGAACTCCGGCACAATTGCCGCGCGATCTGAACGGGTTCCTTTGATTTTCAAATGTGAAGCATCCCGAACACCGCGGTCACCGCAACTCAAGGCGTTGAGATGTTGTTCCATGCCGAGCCCGATTGTGCTGACCACGCCAGCACCAGTGATCACCACGCGCTGATTGATTTTTTCTTTCGGTTCGATTGGGCGATCCCATTGGGTGATCACGGCGGCGGCGTTGTTTCCACCGAAGGCGTAGTTCGAACTGACAAACGAGTCGTACGAAGTAAACCGCGGTTCATTGGGAACAAAATCCAAAGCGGTTTCAATGCGCGGTTCAGTGAAATGAATCGTCGGAGGAATAAATCCTTCGTTCATGGCGAGAAGATTTGCGGTTGCTTCAAGAATCCCCGTTGATCCCATGCAGTGACCAAAAAATGATTTTGTCGACACCACTGGAACCGATTCGCCATTATCGAGAAGTCGTTCTATACCTTTGATTTCCGCTTTGTCATTGGCATTCGTTCCCGTGCCATGAGCATTGATCACACCCATCTGCCCGATTTTCATCCCCGCATTTTCCAACGCTTTGGCAATCGTGCGATATGCGCCGTCGCCGCGCGGATCCGGTGTCGTTGGATGATACGCATCTGATGTGGTAGCCGAACCGGCGACGCGACCGTACATGGCTGTACCTTCGAGAATGGTAGACTCCATCTCCTGCACAACCCAGAACGCCGCAGCTTCGCCAATATTCAGGCCGATCGGCAACGAGAACGGCGCCGTTTTCTGATCGCTCGTTCCCTTGAGTGCATCGAATCCTGCCACGTTTGAAAAGGCGAGCGCATCGGCTCCACCAACGAGAACCTTTTTGTAATAGCCACGAGAAATCAGTGTCTTAGCCAAGCCGATTGCGGCGGTGGTAGATGAGCAGGCGGTGGTGATTATCCACGATTCGCCGGAAATGTTGAGCGATCCCGCCAGAGCTTTTCCAAATCCGTAGAACTGCGCCTGAAGATTGGTCTGTTCGGTGAACGGTTTGTCCGATTTACCGTGTTTCCAGCGGTACTCCTCTTCGCCGGAGTTCAATCCGCCGTTGCAAGTCGCCAACACGAGCGCAATGTCAGGATTCGCCGTATCGGTGATTGCAATCCCCGCATCGGCAAGAGCTTCACGCGCTGCCACAAGCGACATCTGAAGATAGCGATCGGAAAGCGTGAGTCGTTCGGTTTCAGTCAACTCTTGCAGAGGATCAAAGGTTTTCACTTCACCCACATCTTTGAGTGTAAAGAGCGAACCGTCAAATCGAGTGATCGGTCCAAGGCCGTCGCGTCCAGTTTTCAATGATTCGAGAATTGACTCTTTGGTGCGGCCAATCGGCGAAAGTACGCCAATTCCGGTGATCACCGTTTCTCCGCGCACACCTTTTTTCTGAAGCGGAATACCCACAACCTCTTTCCCGTTTTCCCAGGTGGACGGTTCGAGATTTGCAGCACTTTCGTTTTTGATCATATCGTAATAGTTATTCCACAGTTTGATAAACTGACCGTAGAGTTCGTCCGCACTCATCAGTTCAGGATGGAACACCACGTGAGCTCCGTTGTAGTGCTGCCATACCGTATCGAAAATCCGTCCCTGTTTTTTCATGCGAAGATACTGTTCTGAACCGGGATAGGGCGTCCAGAGGAAAAACTCAGACGTTTTAATGTTTGCTTTTGTGTAGAGATCGAGCACCCGATCGGCAATCGTATTGTCATCCCAGTCGCGCCCGATCGCACAGCTTCCGAAAAAGCGAATCCCACGGGATTCAAGACGTTCCACAAGATCGATAATATGGTTCTGTGCTTCTTCATCCCCCCGAAGTGCCGCAATTGAGATCGGATCGACGTTCATGGTACAGTAGAAATTTTTCACTCCCGCTTCAACCATGAGATCGAGAAGTGCATCGTCGCAGTTCAGTTTTACCGAAGAGCTGACGAAAAATTTCTTTTTGAGTGGAATAACCGCCGTAAGAAGTTCACGGGCATACGTTTCAAACTTGCTCCCCGGGAAAAAGAGCGAATCGTCGGCGAGGTAGACGTTTTCGTATTTCAGCGTTTTCAGTTCTGCCACGACCTGATCCACCGGGCGAAGGCGAATCTTGTGGCCCATGTGTTCAGGAATGGCACACATGGCGCATTTATACGGACATCCGCGACTGATCTGTATCAGATCTTCTTTCCAAGTATAGTTTTCTTTACAGTAGAAAATTTCCCGATCCGGCATAGGGAACTGATCCGCGGGCAGTTTATTGCCTCCGTTGTAGATCCGCTGCAGGGTGCCGTTTTTAGCATCTTCGAGAATGGTCAACCACGTCGGTTCCCCTTCGCCAATGTTCACCGAATCGCAGTGCTCGAAACACGCTTCCGATTCAAACGAAGGGAAAAAACCTCCCATGATTACCTTTGTTCCCTGAGCGCGGAACTGGTCGGCGATTTCAAAGGCGCGTGTTGCCTGTGGTGTAAAGCAGTTTATTGCAACGAGATCGTACTGTTTTGTGTAATCAATAGGATCGCCGGAATTGTCGTCGAGAAATTCGTAATCAACCCAATCCGGGGTCATTCCCGCAAGAATGGGAATCCCCAACGATGGCGGCGTAGTGAAATCGCCGAGAAAATAGTCCACAAGTCCCGAGTTCAACTCTGGGTTATTCGTGAGAAACTTTTCAAACCACGGGTAGACAAAGGCGATTTTCATGGTATATCCTATCGACGATTTCATCTCAGTTTCGCGCGCGTACAAAGGTATTTTTGAGCGTCTAATATACGAATCGGCACCCCTGCTGTGAACAGCCAATCACACACACTTTGGTTCAGAACTATATTTGTCTCCCGATTTTGTCTAATTTTCCATCTATGAGGTCTTTGTGGCTCCCTTTAAACCGGCAATTCTGATCCCTTGTTATAATCACGGATCCACCATCCAAGCGGTTGTCGATGCACTGTCAAACTATGGCGTGCGGATCTATATCGTCAATGATGGTTCTGATGAAAAAACGGTAGCAGAACTAAATCGGGTCGAACGATCATCCCTTTTCGTACAGGTACTGCACCTTGAACAAAATCAGGGGAAAGGCGCAGCCGTGTGCCACGGATTTGCGCACCTCATCCGCGATGGATTCACCCACGCAGTTCAGATTGACGCGGATGGCCAGCACAATTTTGATGACATCCCCGCCGTCCTAAACATGGCGCAGGATAGCCCCGACCGGATGATTCTCGGCTATCCCGTCTACGATGAATCGGTGCCGAAATCGCGTCTTCACGGACGAAAAATATCAAACTTTTGGATCGCTATCGACTCGCTGTCACGTGATATTCAGGACGCGCTTTGCGGATTTCGCTGCTATCCTCTCGCCGCAGTGGAAAAAGTGATGAAAAAATACACCATCGGCGCGCGCATGACCTTCGATCCGTCGATCGCGCTCTATCTCAGTTGGGAAGGTGTACAATCGCTCAACTTTCCCACAAAAGTACACTACCCCGAAAACGGGATTTCCCATTTCCGTATGCTCGAAGACAACCTGGCGTTCAGCTGGTTCTTTTTCACCCATTTTTGGAAAATGATCACCCGGATTCCCGCACTTCTGTTCCGCCGAGTTGGTCGTTCAAGATCAGCGAGGTGGAACGATCTTCCCGAACGGGGATCCATTGCAGGGCTGAAAATAACCATGCACCTCTACAATCTGTTAGGGCCGACGCTAACGCGCTCTATTGCCTTGATACCTCTCACCTATTTTTTCCTCACCAGCGCCACCGCCCGCAAAGCTTCAAAAGAGTATCTTCAGAAGGTTTCCAACGCCAATGGCCAAGCCACAAAACCGGGAATCGCCCTTCAATACCGCCACTTTTTCAGTTTTGCCAATGCCATGATCGACCGCCTAGGTCTGTTTCTTGGAAAGGGAAAACGATTCGAACTCCACTGGCACGGCCGCGAACTAATCGATTCCTATCTCGATAAAAAACAAGGTGTCATGCTGATCGGTGCTCACGTGGGGAGTTTTGAACTGATCCGCCTTTTGGCCGACGAACGGGACAGCGAAAAGGTTCACGCCCTCATGTACACCAAACAGGCAAAAATGATGCAGGAACTGTTTCGCCAAACCCGCGGAGCAGCAGATCTTTCTGTGATCCCCTTGGAAAATTTCGACATTGAACAGATGCTGCGCATGCGCGACCTGATCGCCAAGGGTGAACACATAGGCGTTCTCGCCGATCGCCCCGCAGCGGCAGCTCATGAACGGGTAGAACTGGTTGATTTTCTGGGATCAAAAGCGCCGTTCCCCGTGGGGCCGTGGCAATTGGCGTCGTTTTTGAAAGCGCCCACACTGCTCATGTTTGGCATTCGCACCGGTAAAGATCGCTATGACCTTTTCTGCGAAGAGTTGCACATCGCCACGAAAGCAAACGGAAAAATCGACCCCGCCGCCACCGCACAAGCCTATGCACAGCGACTCGAACACTATTGCCGGAAATATCCGTTGCAGTGGTTCAATTTTTACGATTTTTGGCAGGAAAGAAATGGGTGAACACTGTTATGGTAGGCGATGAGTTCAGCGAGGAGGCCCATCACCAACCAAGCTTGTATTGAATCATCGCTCTCATTTGAACTCAAGATTCCCTTCAATTCTCAGCGTTGAGAAGACAAAACAATAACTTTTCAATGCGTTAAGATGATTTATTTGTGGTGAAATAAACATTAAAGCAGTTTCTTTGTTACAGACTCTCGATCTACATCCAATGAGATTTGACTGATTTTGTTTAAATGCTTTATCACAACAGAATCCATCATCCCAAGTTCCATTTTATGTTCACCTTCAATGGTAAGGTCTAACATAATGTCATCTTTAGTTATCACAAACTGAAAATAATCAGGACTCTTAATGCAGAACCCATTTTGACCGTTGTACTTTTCAATATCCAACGGAATAACATAATCCTTATATGGTAATTTCATTTGTGATGAACTTTTAAAAAGTCTCTCGATATCTTCAGCTTTATAAAACTTATTTGCTTTAACAGACCATTTGATTTCACTCTTATCCTTTTTGTTTCGAACAGTAGTAGAGTAAAAAGAATAGAGGCCAAATTTTTTATCGATATTGTATGAGTAGAAATACTGCCACCCATTTTTCATTGGTACTTGCTCGTAATTCTGATATTGAATAAAATCACGACTTGTGATCAGGAATTCTTCATCTAAATTCTGAAACACTGTCTGTTTCGAACATCCAATAAGAAGTACAATTAAAATTGCAAAAACAAAGCTTCTTTCCATTTTCAAATTTTGACTCCTAAAATGATCATTATAACAAGCAGATAGTACGACCGAGCTACTCACCTTAAATTACATCTTTTTGCGCCAAACCCCATCAGTTTCGCGCAATACTCACCCTAAAAAGGGTGTTTATTCTCTCACGAACACTGTTTGACCTTCCGTAATCGTGGTTTGACCTTCCGTAATCGTGGTTTGACCTTCCATAATCACGGTTTGACCTTCCATAATCACGGTTTGATCTTCCATAATCACGGTTAGACCTTCCAATGACGAAGGTTTACCTCCAGACATAAAACTGATGCGTTTCGAAATTGTAATACATCGACGGATTACTTCGACAGTTTTTTCACCAAAAACTCAATGTCAGCGGCAAATTCGGTGTCTTTCGCGATCCGTTCACCAATTGTTTTTTCTGCGTGAACCACCGTACTGTGATCCCGTCCGCCAAACTCCATACCGACAGCTTTCAGTGAAAATGTCGTGTGCTTTCGAGCGATATACATCCCCACCATGCGGCAGAGCGCCACTTCCTGACTTCTCCCCTTGCCCATGAGCATCTTGTGACTCACGCCAAAATGGTCGCAGCAGAAAGTTATAATGCGTTCTATGGAGAATTTTTGGTCATCGCTAAGAATGCGCTGATTCAGAGCATTTTCCGCCATTTTCATGGTGATATCGCACTTTTCCAGAGATGCCGTAGCCAGAAGTTTAATGATAACCCCTTCTAACTCGCGAATATTGGAAGGACCTTTTTCTGCAATGAAGGAGATAACTTCCTGAGGTAGAAGAAGGCTCTTTTTCCGCGCCATCT
>JAIFMU010000198.1 GCA_020048285.1 bacterium
AAACTGATCGATCAATCGTCAAAGGGAATCGAATATCGACTCATGGAAGAGCAGGCGAAATGGCTCGATGTGAACGGTTCGACGGACTGCAAAGTGACCACGGCTCCGGATGGAACGGTGACGGTGGTGGCAGAGTCTGCGGAAAATTCTCTTGTGTCGAAATTGGTGGATTCGAAAATTATGCCGATTTCGATCATACCGATCCGCAGTTCTCTCGAAGAGGTTCTCTACGATCCGAAAGAACCGCAGGAAGAGAACTAAACAAGGGGGCATGCCCCCTTGTCAGAGACAGGAAAACAAAAATGGAGAGAAAATGAAAACAATATTTGCCATAGCGGGCAACACGTTCAAAGAGACGATCCGCAACAAGGTGCTCTACAATATCCTCCTCTTTGCGGGAATTATCATCGCTCTCTCAATTTCTTTCGGACAGTTTTCCGTGTTTGCCCGCGTGCAGGTGATGAACGATTTTGGACTTGCCACTATGAGTATTTCTGGTCTTTTGCTGGCGGTGTTCGTCGGATCGGCGATGCTTGGCAAGGAGATTTCGGGTCGGACAATCTACCTCATGGCGACCAAGCCGATACCTCGCTGGAATATTCTCGTGGGAAAATTTATTGGTGTCTACACCACGCTTTTACTTAATTTCCTGATCATGTCGGTGTTTTTCGCGATTTCGCTGAAATTGTCCGAAGGTGAACTGACGATTATGCACGGTCAAGCGCTCTTGTTGCTTTTTGTCGAACTGGGCGTGATTCTTGCCACGTCGCTCTTTTTCTCCGTGCTCAGTTCGCCGACGCTCGCTTCGATCTTTACCATTGGGTTCTATATCGGTGGTCATTTCAATGATCTCGGTGGTATCGGTTCACTGGAAAAGAGCGCCTTCTTTTTGACGCCAATTCTCAAGGTAATCAACGTGGTTATCCCCAACCTGGAACATTTCAATGTGCGGTCGGCGGTGGTGTTCAACGAATCGATTCCCGCTGGGTATGTGGGTTATGCGCTGATTTACGGCGCGATTTTCATCCTGATTCCTCTGATCCTTGCGGGTGTGTTCTTTGAAAAGAAGGATCTGTAGGATGAGAATAACTTGTAGAAATTTGTGGGCAACCACAAGGGTCGCCCCTACACAAGCGGGGCTGATATGAAAAAACTTCTGTGTATTCCGATTCTTCTCGCGCTCTGGTTCGGGGCGTTCAAAATGAACACTAACTTGCGCGACCTTCCCCTGAACCGTCAGGAACGAATGACAGGTGTGATTACCGCTCCCGAGTCAAAGCGGTTTATGTTGGGCTACAGTTCGGTGGTTGCCGATTATGTCTGGATTAAGACGATGCTCTATTTTGGAGGGAACTATGGGAAAAATGATCTTCCGTGGCTCAAGTCGATGATCAATTCGGTGATAATGCTCAATCCGGGGTTTTTTCCTCCCTATGAGTTTGCCGGGGTGATTATGCCCGAAATGACAAGGGATTACGACTACTGCCGCGAAGTTCTTCTCTCGGGAATCGGCCGCGTGAAAGATGGCGAACACCGCCTTCATTTTTACCTGGCTTATCTCTACTATACTCACTATCGCGATTATAAAGCAGCGGCGGAGCACATGGCTTTTGCTTCGACTGCAGAGTACGCGCCGCCGTTCTGGAAAAAGTTCGCCGCCACGCTCTTTGATAACGCGGGTGAACGGGATCGCAGTTTGGATTTTCTCTATGCCATTTACGAATCTACCGATTCGCCCACGGTGAAAGAGGAACTGAAAAAGAAAATTGAAGCGATTATCGCGGGTACTAGCCGCAAGTTGAAAGAGAAAAAGTAGACGTTAAACCGATGGTGCAAATCATCGGTTTTCTTTTTCGTGAACCTCGCGAAACTCCCGCGGCGTCATGCCGGTTGTCTCTTTGAAATTGTGATTGAACGTTGACGTGTGAAGATATCCCACGGCGGAAGCAACATCTTGAATCCTGTATGAATCGATTGACAATAATCGTTTTGCTTCATTCATGCGAAGCAACGTGACATACTCTTTAAATCCCGTACCGGAAATTTCCTTTGCCAGCGCGCGAATCCGATGCTGGGGAAGAGCGAGTTTCTCTTCGGCAAATTCCAAGGAAATCGCCTGGTTCTTATATTCCACGGCGACAAATTCCTGAAGGCGATCCCGATCAGTGTGCATCTTATGGCGCGGCGATTGACCAATTTCTGATTTTTCATAGGGTATAAATGTTGTGTTTTCTGAAGATTCTCGCATTCTTGCAGAAAATCGTCGCGCCGCCAAGGGGATGATCAGCCATCCTAGAAGAACTGCGAACAGTGCCGCTGCGGCGGGGCGGATATCTCGTGTGAACACAATGCGTCTAACCGCAATGGTTCCGGCAGTTCCGTGAGCTGTTTGCGGACTGTTGGTGAAATAGATTCCGCACAGCTTTTTCGAAGACTCTTTGGGAATATCAAAGGCGTTGAGTCGATTGACCACATACCACCACTGTTGTGCGGCGAACTGTTTCACCGGGATTTTGTAAGTGGTTATTCCCTTTTTGATTGCCAGTTCTGACATGCACTGCCACTGTGAAATACCCTCTTCGATGGTGGAGTGGTTAGGAATAAAGTAGTTGAGACTGACGTTCAGATCGGTACAGGATGAGTCCAATTCTAAACGAATAGTGGTATAGGGAGAAATATCAATGCTTTCTGACTCTTTTTTTGCTGTGATTCCGCATCCGATATATGGGTAGTCAACTGCTGTGCCAATGAAATAGTTCAGTGTTAGTGATGACGAATCGTAGGGAGTGGTGAATTGGGAATTGCCACCCTTTTCCTGATCTGAAAATGCGGTGATGTGCCAGTTGAGTGCGCGGTAATCGATCTCTTTTTCGCGAGTTTTCCACAAAATGATCAGTGCAACCACCGCAGCCACGGGAATCAGATATTTCACGGATACTCCTTGTTACTCCCTCTAAAATACAATTGAAGTATGAGTTCTAGGCGGTTTCGTTTTGGTGCTCGCGCGGGTTGCCATTTTACGAGGAGTGTGCTAAAATGTATGTAAGTGTAATCGAGGGGGAAATCTATGTTGCGAATCCTGTCTATTCTGTTCATAATGGTTGCGGTGGTGTGCGCGGCGAAACAAGACACGCTGATTGTTTCATTTGGCGATGACTGGCCTCCGTACTATTCTCGCCAGATTGATGGCACCTATTTCGGTTTGGATATCGATTTGATTCGCGAGATCTTTCGCGAAGCTCATATTCCGGTCAAAATGATCGCTCTTCCCACAGCGCGGGGCCACGAATATCTCAAAAGCGGTGCAGTTGATTTTCTTACCTCGGCATCGTTCACGGAAAAACGAAACGAATACGCCGCGTTTTCTCTTGCCTATCGCAATGAAACAGTGGGGATTATGATCCGATCGACCGACAAGGGGCGCTATCCGATGAAACAACTGAACGATATCGGAAAATTCGCGGGAGCCACTATCGCCTATCAGCGCGGCGGCTGGTACGGCCCGCAGTTCGAATTGGTGGCGGGGGATTTGAATCTCGCACATCATCTCTATGAAACAAAGGGAATTGAATCGCGGCTGAAAATGCTCGCCAATGGTCGGGTCACCATGGTCATTGATGATTATTATGCGTTGGCGACAACGGCGCGAGCTCTGTCATTGTACAAGGAGTTGACCTTTCACCCGCTGAAAGCATCGGACGAACCAATTCACCTCATGTTTTCGCGAAAATCAATGAACGAATCCACAGTCAAACAGATCAATCAAGCCATTGTTAAACTCACAAAAAATGGATCACTCTCGCGCATACTCAAACGGTGGGGACGATAAAGGAGCTGTCGAAACAGCTCCTTCAAATACTTTCTCTATCTCGTAAAAATTACGCCACAGTGTCGAGCAGATCCACGCGATTTTGGTGACGTCCACCCTCGTACTCTGTCGATAACCACGTCTGCACGATCGCTTCCGCTTCATTGAACGACACAAACCGTCCACCTAGAGCGAGAATGTTTGAATCGTTGTGTTGACGGGTCAGTTTTGCGTAGGTTGTGTTGTGACACAGCGAAGCGCGCGCGCCTTTGACCCGATTCGCCGCAATGGAAATTCCAATGCCGGTTCCGCAGATCACGATGCCTGCTTCGGCCTTACCCGCCACAACCGCTTTGGCAACTTTCGCGCCGTATTCGGGATAATCCACCGACGCGGTTCCGTGACAGCCCGCATCTTCCACAACAATTCCCTTTGCTTCGAGAAATTTGATCAGATGTGTTTTCAGTTCCACGCCGCCGTGATCACTGCCGATAATCATTTTGTTTGTTTTTAAAAACATCGTCTATCCTTTGAAATTACATTTACTTATTGATTTTGTTCCTCACAGGCAAAATCCTGCCGAAAATTGGCAGACTATTTTCAAAACTCTGAGGCTTCAAGCCAAAAGCCTAAAGTTCATATAGAAAAAAACTTGTAGCTTGGGGCTTGAAACTTGGGGCTTCAGCTTCTCCGGGTTAGTTCATCGCTCCAGCTTTGAGCACGTCGATCATGTTGAACAGTTTTTTCTCGCTCTGTTTCTGTTTCTGATCGTTGAGGAACAACACCGCATCCACCGCGCCTTCCGCATAGACCGAACGGCCGCAGATGTTGTGACGGAATTCAAATGCCACGGTTCCGTCCGGTGAAACTAGCCGATAGGTGTGGAACGCGTGTCCCGTGAGATACTCCTGCGGAACCTGCATGCGATCCATCTGATCAGCTTCGACGCGAACCAGTTCGATCTCTTCGACGCCAAACGGGACAATGCCCATTTTGTTGAACATTCCCACCATTGCGATTGCCGTTCCCGATGTGTCGGCCTTGGTTTTCTGATGTGATTCAACCACAGAGAGTTTGTAACCGTCGTAGAGTCCCGGATAGGTCTCTTTCGCCTGTTCGATCATGGCCATCATGCCCACGAGTTGTTTTGCCATGTTCGGTGCGATCACGGCGTAGACCTCGCTCGAAGCGGTGTCGGCCATCAGTTTGTCGCGATCGCCACCGGTGGTTCCCATGATAAAGGGAAGTTCGTTGGCGATATAGAACTCCGCGTTGCCGTTTACCGCTGAAGGGTGAGTAAAGTCGATGGTGAAAAATTCGCCCTGCTCCTCTTTGATCGACGTAATCAGATCATCGCGCAGTTCCGGTTTCACAATGGTGACCACTTCGTCGCCGATCTCCATCTCTTCCAGATCAACGCCGGGGCCGGTAAGCGAATAGGGAACAACGGTCAAGCCGCGACGCTGAACCGCTTCGATAATCTCTTTTGCCATGTTCCCCGGAAGGCCGTTCACCATAACTTTGATTTCCATGATTTCTCCTTGCTATTTCGTTTTTATGCCGATTGAAAATAGCTTATGGGCGTGGAAATTGGCGAAGTGGCCCGCAATCTGTCAGATCTGTTGGTCGGGAAGTGATCCGTTGCCGAACCGGTGGAGAAGTTCCGGGAAAAAGGCGAGAAATCCGCGGTCGATTTGAACAATATTGTCGCGAACTTCTCTGGTTGATCCTGCCAGCGGTGTGGTCCGGCTAAAGCGATCGCTGATTCGATCGAGAGCGGTCTGTACGCCGTGAAGGGATCGGTAGGAGAGAAGGACATCGTGCTGAACGAGAAGCGACACAATCTGGCGCATGCGCGGTGGCATAGCAGAGCGATTATCCAACAGAGTGCGATTTGTTCGTCGGATGTAATCGGCAGGAGATTCGTGGGAAAACTGTTCCCAATGTTTGAGCAGAAGATGATCGAAGGTCACGTCGAGAATGATTCCCGCGTAGCGCCGTCGCGGTGGCGAAAAGAGCGCGCGCAGTTCTTTGACTGCCGGATGAGAGTCGGTAAAGCTGTCCACGGCGAGATGATGTACGATTCCCGATTCGATTGCTGGCGGGAGTTGTTGCCGATCGACGCCGCGAAGGAAATCCCCCATGAGCGATCCGGTCCGAAAAAGCGGATCCGTTCCGGCAAGAAAGAGGTGAGAAAGAAAGTTCACTGGCGATTCTCGTGCGTTGTTCCCACAAGCAACTTTCCAATCAAATGAATTCTGATCTGCGGACTCACAGCATTACCGCCGGGAAGTTGTTCAAACTGCTGATTCCGCGAAAAGTAAAACGGGCCGGCACTCATGATCATGGTCGGTTCAATGCGATTGCGCAGGAACGGCGGTACTACGGGGATTTCCAGATCGATATGAGCTGAACTGCTCCAACCGGTACGGCTGATCTGTTCCGTTGCATCGCCATCGAACCGCACGCACGTCACCGGCGCTCGCTCCTCGAGAGTGATTCTCCCTATCAGTGATCGCGGTGCAAGTTTTCCCACCGTAACGGCAGAACGAATAAATCCCGGCGTGGAAAGCGACGGCTTGTCGAGCAGATCGGCGCGAATCATACCATCAAGAGCGATTTGTACCAATGGTCGCGAAAGGTTCCACGATCCGGTGATTCCTGTGGCGGCGGTGGAACGGTTGTCATAACTCTGTACCATCGTGAATTGTCGTGAGCTGTCGAACTTTTCGTAGGAGGGAATTCGGTCAGCGACTAAGATCGCTTTCAACGTTATTGGCTTTTTTACGCTTTTCAATCCTAAGGAAAGAGATCCATTGAGGGAAGAGCTATGCAGGGTTGTCAAACGGAAATAACTCGTGTCGTAAACGACGATTTCTCCACTGAATGCTGTGTCCGATTTGATTGCATGGAGTTTTCCCGTAAGATCTAGCATTTGAGTGAATTTCAATTTTCCGTTCAGTTCTCCGCCGAATCCGAAAGGTTTGTCTACATAGGTCGTGCGAAAGTGATTATCTACGACTATCGCGCGAATTTGCCACTCTCCACGGGGAGATTCTTGCGCCAGAGAGGTGTAGAATATGCGGCGGCGATCGTTATTCTGATTTGATTCTGCCCCAAAAGCGATCGACATTCGTTTACTTAATTTGATTTGTGTCGCCAGATCAAATTTATGCAGTTTATTCTTCGTCTTTGTGAAATTCTCCAAATTAAAGTACTGCTTTGCAGAACTATCTCCCGGAAGAATAGGCCTTTCAAAGTGATCAACCCCAAATCCACCGCGAACCGTAAGGCGATTATGGGTCAGTTCGGCGATCCCGCGAACCGTTTTCCCCTGCCGAAAGTGGTAGATCGAATCGGTGCCGGGAACAACGCCCCATCGCCCGTAGGAATTTAGGGTGAGTGCCCCGCGAACATCTTTGCCTCGGTAGGTCGCGGTGGCTCCGGTCTCTTCGGCAAGGCCAAAGGAGCTGTTTTCCAGCGCACTATTGTTGGTTGATTCATACCGCGCGCTGTAGCGGTCGAACATCTGAGAAAAACGGTCTTCGTAGCGATAGTCGCCGCGAATCGCCATGCCGACTTGCGGAACGGTAACGATTCCCGATAGTTCCGACACGTGATCGCTGTTGACGTTGTTGGTCTTTTCGTACTTGTTGAGAAGTGGGTCGAACAGTTCCGATCCGGCGTGAGCAGTTCCCGTTATCGATGCGGTGGAGTCGGTGATCGCTTCGGGGAGAAGTTTTGCCAGCGGGATTGGATCAGTTCCGGCAAAGAGACCAGTCCGATCGGTGAATCCCAAAGTCTGAGGATCCAACGTGCGGCGGTTGGCGCCATCGTGAATGTAGGTGAGCGTGTCGGCGGCGATGAGTGCGACACTGAAAAGTAGGACCACGATTGTTTTCAAAACCGAACCCCCGCGATAAGTGATAGTGAAATAAGATTGAGTGGATCGGGGGAACTGACGATATATCGTTCTTGAATGCGGATTCCCGTGAAAAGCTTGTTCCATCGGTACGAAGGTTCGAGGTAGAGTGCCACGCCGAACTCGTTTTCCGATTCGCCTGCAAAGGGCTTGGTAATTTCAAAACCATTTTCCGCGGAAATCAGTACGTTGGCGATTCCTGCACCACCGATCAGCCGAAACCGTTTGCGAAAATATTCGTATTCAACAGCGATCGACGTGTTCACTGAAAAGAAATCCGGCAGTGTGTCGATTCCCGCGATTTCACCAATTTCAAAGGTGGCGGCGAGATTCATCGGGATATGAGCCACGGGAAAGCGAACTCCTCCGCCGAAACTGGGCGAAGATTTCCACGCTTCCCCCACTGATCCGGTGATTGTGTGGATCGATCGGGAAAGAAATGGTTCGATGTGATAGCGCGGTTCGGTTGCGCCCAGTGTCCATGCGGCCAGTGCCAGCCAGAAAAGTTGTTTCACGAATACTCCTTTTTGCGATGGTGAAAATAGTTTCTCCCGAAAGAAGTGCTTGTGCAGAAACGAAAAAGAGAGGAACAATTGCTGTTCCTCTCCTGTAGATTTGTTCAGTTCGTTCGCGTTTGTTACGAAGCGCTGATAATATCTTCGATAATCGGTTCGCAGAGTGAACAGCCGGTGCCGGCAGTGGTGGCTACTTTGAGCGCTTCAAACGTGTTAGAACCACATTTGATCGCTTCGACGATAGTCTCTTTCGCAACGCCGCGACAGACACAAACGTGACCGCGTTCTGCGGCGATAGGTGCTTTTTTCTCTGCGTACAGTTCTCTCTTATCCATTCAAATCTCCTCGTTTTTATACAGTTGTTGTCATTTATAGACATATTCGAAGTAAGTTTTGCAAAGGCCGTGCCACTTTCTTCATTACACGTTCCTCGAATCGCGTACAACCGTATCCCATTGACCTTTGAATCGTGAATTGAATTTCCTTGGCGGTGATATATGTTTTCTATCTATTGAGAGGAGAGTGTTATGCCATCGTTTGCCGTTGTGACTATTGCCGCTGATCCGAACGCTTCCGTTTTTGCGGAACTGGCCCGTGCGCTCGTGACATCAATTCGTAAGTTGGGCTATTCCTGTTCAGAATTGATTAATCGATTTGATAACCAGTCGGTAAACATCGTCCTCGGCTATCACCTTCTTTCTCCCGATTCGATTCCTCGCAATCTGAATTGGATTGCCTATCAGTTGGAACAGCTGAGCGACAGCGAAGGCGTGGTGACTCGGTTTCCTCACGCGCTGGAACTGCTTAAACGGGCATCCGCCGTGTGGGACTATGCGCCGGAAAATATCGATTTTCTCGCGCGAAGGGGAATTGCCGCAGAACTGATCGCGCCGGGATTTGTGGATTCGTTATCCACGATGTCGCCGGTTCAAAAAGATGTGGATGTGCTCTTTTACGGGAGTCGCAATCCTCGAAGAACGATGGTTTTGCAGGAGTTGCTGAATCGCGGCTATCGCGTGCAGGCGCTTATCAATCTCTATGGCGATCAGCGGGATTCGTGGATCGCCCGAGCGGCGCTAGTGATCAATATTCACTTTTATGAAACGGCGCTGTTCGAATCGGTGCGAGTTTCCTATTTAGTCAACAACGGCGTGCCGGTTCTGTCCGAATCGTCTGAATTCTATCCCTGGGAATCGGTGCCGTTGGAACGGGTTCGCTATGAACTCCTCGTTGATCGCGCTGAACAGCTTTTGCAAGAGAGAGGGGCGCTGAACGAGTACGGCTTGCAATGCCAAAACGCGTTTGCAAACTCATACAAAATGAGTGATCTGCTCGCTCCGCTTTTGTATCAGCTCTAACTCATGTCTGTTATATCGAATCTGACTCAACATTTCGCGCGCCGTGAAGAATGCGAAGGATCACCACTGAATTGTCGCGAATCGCAAAAATGATTCGGTAGCTCTGGTGAATCAGATGGCGATAGGTGTCGTACATGAGCGGGGTAACTTCAGGAATGATCGGGCACCGTTCGGGGAAAATATCCAGAGAATAGATCACATTCTCAAGTTCGCCCACAAAAAGTGCTGCATTTGAGGGTGAAACCTCTGCAATATAGGTGTAAATCTCTTCGAAATCCTGCTCCGCTTGCTTTGAAATAATCACATTATAAGCATTTGTCACGACGAAACTCCGCGAAAAAGTCTGAAACAGGGCGAACTCTTCCCTCCGCCACATCCTTTTCTGCCACCAGAAGTTTCTGAAGAAGGGCCAGTTCCTCTTCGCGGCGATTGTAGTCCGCCGCATCGATCAATACCGCTTCCGCCTTGCCGTTTACCGTCAGTACAACCGGTCGGTGAGTCCGGTGAACCTGTTGGATCAGTGCACTGGGATTCTTTTTCAATTCTGACACCGGACAGATATCTTCGATAATATTGATAGTCATAATTTGCCTCTTAATTAAGCGTTAAATTTGTCCCTTAATATAGTGCTTGGTTATTTCGGTTTGGCAAAAAGAATTGGGTGAATCTCTCGATCCACCCATTTATTCGTTTTGTCGTTTACTCGATCCGCACTTTCTGAACCACGGAACTTTTCCCCGCCAGAATCTCGGCGATGTAGACTCCCGAAGCGATATTCGGAAGAGCTACCGAACTTCCGGCGATCTCGTGAGAAAAGATTTTCCGGCCGGAAAGATCGAAGAGGGCCAGCGCACTTCCTGCGGGAACAGTTGTAGAAAGCGAAAGTGTTCTGCCGGAAATGGTCGCCGTGAGCGGGCCGGTTTTAGCGTGAGTGGTCGGGAGAATTGGGGATGGATCTTTTTGAGTTGTTCGCCAATCGGGATCATACTTATCTAGCCAGCTTATTTGATTTGTAGATACATTGGCGGTTGTTAGGAAATTACTCTTTGTTTCAATACCGTTGGGTTTCAGTTTGGTAATGTCTGCAGGAAGCGTCGATAATAGGTTGTTTGTAAGAATTAGCCATGTTAAGTTATTAAGTTGCCCTATTTCATTAGGTAGCGAAGTCACTAAATTTGAGTCTAAGCGAATCTCCGTAAGCGATGTAAGCATGCCAATTTCACTTGGGAGAGTCGTTAATTGGTTATTGGAAAGTATAAGATAGTGAAGATTTGAAAGATCGCTAATGGTAGATGGTAAGGTTGAAATCTTATTGGACTCCAATGTTAGTCTGTATAACGATGAAAGTTTTCCGATATTTTCTGGTACATACGAAATATGATTTCTTCCCACGTGTAGTTCTGACAAAGAGGAAAGTTCGCAGAGTTCTGCAGGCAATGATGTTAATTGATTACCCCAAAGCGTAAGCTGTTTTAGTGCTTTATTTAACCCAACTTCCTGTGGGAGGGATGTAATCATATTTTCGGACATATCTAGATTTTTTAACGATTGCATTCCTGTGATGGCAAGAGGGTATTCTACAAACTTATTATAGGCAAGTCGTAGAGTGTCTAGTTTTTGTAAGTTTGAAAATTCTATGGGCAAAGATGATAACTTATTGCCGAAGAGGTCAAATGTAACCAGATTTATTAGATTACCAATTTCTTTGGGGAGTGTAGAAAAGTTACCTTTAGTAATTGAAAGAGTTTTAAGTTTAGTACAATTTCCAATTTCAGGTGGTACCGATTCAAGCCACCCTTGGAGTGATAAGGACTCCAGATTTAGCAGAGAACCGATCTCCTTCGGTATTGCCTTGTATTGGCCTCCTACTATTGATAATGTTTTAAGTTGGACGAGATTTTTAATTTCCGGTGTTATGACAGTTAATGAGTTACCCGAAAGATTCAAGGATGTAAGGCTTGAAAGCATCCCAATTTCATCGGGTAGTGATTTGAACATGTTATATGAAAAGTTTGCGTTCGTTAATTTTTTAAGGTTGCCAATTTCTTTGGGTAGGGTGACAAAATTACATAGAAGGATATCTATTGAATCAATTCGGTCTGATTTAACACCGACTCCTTTCCACGTTGTTATAGGATTTTTTTCTTGCCATGATGTTGGTATGTTCTTTCCGGTGTTCGCCTTCTTCATCGCCACCAATGCCAGCGAATCTCCTTCGCGACTATCCATATTCTGCCCGAACACCAGCGATCCCAGAACCAAAATCCCCGCTACTATCAGCTTTTTCATGAACTCTCCTCAACATTTGATCAATTTCGGCAAAAGATACCATCCCACCAGCAAAAATTCAACCTCTCCCGCCATAAAACAGGTCAATTGAAGGTTGAAGATTCGGTTTATATCAACACCGGTCGAAGGCCTGTGATTCCACCGGCGATTACAGTGCGGCTAACGGCATCAAACGTGTGAGCAACAGTGGCTCTGAGATCCCCTAGCAGCATCAAAAGTGAGAGTAGCAGTTCCAAAAGTGAGAATAGCAGTGATCCAAAGTGCACAGAGCGTTGCAGAAAGTGTTGCATAGCAGTGGTCTAAAGTGAGACGAGCAGTTCCAAAAGTGCACGTAGCGTTGCAGGAAGTGTTGCGTAGCAGTGGTCAAAAGTGTCAGAAGCGGTTCTGGAAGTGAGAATAGCGTTGCAGAAAGTGTTGCATAAGGGGGCGTACCGTTCCTTTTCTATGGTGGTGATATCGGTGGAACGGGATTCGTTTGCGCAAATGAGCTATTCCTTCGCCGTCGGTCCGTGGAATCAACCATATTTGCGCTCCTTTCTAAACCTGTGGAGGCACATCGTGAGTGTTCATCGTTTTAAGCAGATCCATCTGGAAATTACCACGCTCTGCAATCTCTCCTGCGCGTTCTGCCCCAAGACGACTCGCACACCGCCGCATATTACCGCTGATCAGTTCCGGTCGCGGGTGGAAACGATTGCGCCGTTCACCGACCTGATTTATCTCCATCTTATGGGCGAACCGCTTTCTCACCCCGAACTTCCCTCGTTTTTGGCCATCGCCGAAGAGCTTGCCGCACCTATCGGGATCACCACTAACGGCACCCTGATTCATCGCCATATCGAAACACTCGCTTCGCCGGCAATTCGCCAGCTCAATATTTCGTTTCACGCGTTCACCGATCCGCACAAGACCGTTCTCGCCGCCGATGCGGTGAAACTGATCGCCGCGGCACACCCCAATCTTTATATCAACATTCGACTCTGGATGACTCATGAAACGGCTGATTTATCCGATGATCCCGTGGTGAACGTCATGCTTTCCTCGCTGAATATTTCGCCGGAACTGTTGGATCAGCACGCCTTTGGGAATCGCGCCAGCCGCAATGTGTTCGGCAATGTGTACGTTCATTTCGACCGCCCGTTCGACTGGCCGGGGAACGCGCCAGTGGATACCTGCGGCACCTGTCACGGCCTTCACACGCAGATCGGCATTCTCACCGACGGTTCGGTGGTTCCCTGCTGTCTCGACAATGAGGGGCAGATTGTTCTAGGGAACATTGATGAAGAATCGCTCGAACAGATCGTCGGTTCACCGCGGGCGAGAACTATGCGCGGTGGGTTTACGCGCGGTGAAATGATCGAATCGCTCTGTCAGAAATGCGGCTATGCGCAGGATCGATTCGGGCAGAAAAAGCAGGTGGTTCGGAGAAGAGAGTCGTTGAAGGTGTGATGAGATAGCCCCATTTTTTCAGTGGCACGCTCTTTCGGGGGACATCCCGAGAGTGCGCAAGAATCCAATTGTTCCGTAGATATGCCCCTGTGTGGGCATCTGTTTAATGATTAAAACAATCGATTACGTTGGTTTTGGTCGGCCACATAGGGCCGAATCTACGATTGTCGTTGTGTCGTTGTGTCGCAATCTATCTTTCTGCTATTAAGTCGCGCCACAAATATGGCACACATTGATATATTTTAGGGCATGGAAAAACTAAATTTAAAAACAGTAGAAAAAGTCGTCCGTGAGTCTTTACGCTCACA
>JAIFMU010000017.1 GCA_020048285.1 bacterium
AACTCGGATCAACACCGCCAATCCCCGAAACACTCTTCGAAAAGATTGTAGCACCGCGCTCGGCAATAATTCTGAGATTTTTGCCCCTTTCCACAGCGGCGGCAATTTTCATAGTGGCAGTTATTCTGTTTTTCACTCAGAGTGACTCTTCCGAATACCTCGAGATTGCCGACGAATCAGATCAAACAGAACAATTTGCCTACTATGACCCACTTAGCGAACTGTAACAAGGAGAATCCCATGATAAAATCAGCACTTTTCACTCTCGTCGCGGTGGCATTTCTCGCGGCGCAACCGGATCAACAGGGAACCGTCCCTTCGGTGGGAAAACTTCCGCAACACCAACCGGAACAACTTCGCCAAGCGCTGAATCTCACCGATCAGCAGGTAGCGCAACTCAAGCAGATACGGCAGAAACACCGCCAGTCGATGCAGCGTTCGATGGATCAGGTAGCGCAACTTCACAAACAACTCACCGCAGTCTACACCGATGGGCGCAAGTCCGAACAGTTAGCTGTTCAGATCGGCGAACACCATCGCCAGTTAGCTCTGCTCACGCGACAACATCTGATGGAAATCGATCAGATTCTCAATGATGATCAGATGAAAAAGTTCATAGAATTTCGCAATCAAAAAGGAGGACATCCAAAGCACAAAAAAGGCCCCAAGTAGATTTCAATACTCAGGGAACAGCGCGGGAAAAAGAGTGATCCACAATTCCTTTTCCCCATCTCTTTTGGAACGGTACTCTCGATACGATAATAAAAGTACGTTCTTCTCAATTTGCACAATCATAGGCACATTACATTTTCAAAATTCTATTGAGGAACATTCCCTTGTTCTTTGCCTTTAGCCCCTTTCACGAACTATTTTGTACCTATCGATAGAAACAGAATAGATTTCCATCAAAGGGAACAACATGAGTAAAAAATATCAGGTCAGCAGCGATGGATACTACGGCGATTTCGGCGGAGCGTGGGTTCCGGAAATGCTCTATAAAAATGTCGAAGAACTGCAAGCGAACTATCTTCAGATTATCGAATCTCGCGAATTTCAGGAAGAGTTCCGCACCTTGCTCGAAGAGTATTGCGGTCGCCCCACCCCACTCACCTACGCGGCGCGCCTGTCGAAAGAGTACAATACCCATATTTTTCTCAAGCGCGAAGATTGCAACCACACCGGTTCACACAAATTGAACAACGCCATTGGTCAGATTCTTGTGGCGAAACGTCTCGGCAAAAAACGAATTATCGCCGAAACCGGCGCCGGTCAGCACGGCGTGGCAACGGCAACGGTCTGTGCGCTCATGAACTTGCCCTGCATCGTCTACATGGGCGAAGTTGACATCGCTCGCCAACAACCAAACGTGAAACGAATGGAGATGCTCGGCGCGGAAGTACGACCCGCTCTTTCGGGAAGTCGCACGCTCAAAGATGCCACCAACGAAGCGATTCGCCACTGGATCGCTAATCCCGACGATTACTATCTCATTGGATCGGCAATCGGATTCCACCCCTACCCTGACATGGTTGGACGCTTCCAGTCGATTATTTCCGAAGAGATTCGCGCGCAATTGAAAGCGAAAACAGGAAAAGAGACTCCCGATGCGGTGATCGCCTGTGTGGGCGGCGGATCAAATGCGGTGGGTGCATTCTACCATTTCCTCGACGATGATTCGGTGCGAATTATCGAAGCCGAAGCTGCTGGTTTGGGGATCGATTCGGGAAAATCAGCGGCCACATCGATTCTCGGCACCGAAGGAATTATCCACGGCTGTCGCACCCTTTTGATGCAGACCGAAGATGGCCAGATCGTAGAACCGCACTCGATTTCCGCAGGACTCGACTATCCAGGAATCGGGCCACTTCACGCACATCTGATCAAAACAGGCCGCGCCGAAGTTGTTCCGGTGACGGATCAGCAGGCTCTTGATGCGGCGTTCAAACTGACCCGTCTCGAAGGGATCATTCCCGCGCTGGAATCTTCGCACGCGCTGGCGGCTTTGGATCAGTTGACGTTCAAACCCACCGATGTGGTGATCGTCAACGTCTCCGGTCGTGGCGACAAAGATATGGATACCTACATGAAAGCAATGAAAGACGGATCAACGACACATTGACTCAACGATGTAACAAAAATCTATTGCGTTGAATCGTTGAATCGCTTAATCGAAAAGGAATTAGAATGAATAATAGAATGACCGCTCTCTTTGAAAACAAACATGAGAATATTCTCAATATCTATTTCACCGCGGGCTACCCGAATATCAATGACACGGTGACTATTATCTCCGAACTGGAAAAGGCGGGCGTCGATCTAATCGAAGTGGGAATCCCCTACTCCGATCCTCTCGCCGACGGCCCCACCATTCAGGAATCAGGTACAGTGGCGTTGAAAAATGGATTCACGCTGAAACTGCTGTTTGAACAGATCCGCGAAGCGCGCAAAACAACCACTGTTCCGCTGATTCTCATGGGGTATGTGAATCAACTGATGCAGTACGGGATCGAAAAATTCGTCAAAGAGTGCGCCGATTCTGGTGTCGATGGATTGATTATTCCCGATCTTCCCCCGGCTGTATTTGAAAGGGACTACAAAGAGCTCTTTGCGATTCACAACCTGAGCTTTACGTTCCTTGTGACACCAAACACCAGCGATGAACGAATCAAGATGCTCGATAATCTCACCACTGGATTTCTCTACGTGGTTTCCAGCGCGTCGATCACGGGAGCGAAATCGGGGATTTCCGATGAACAGGTCGCCTATTTTGAACGGATCAAACCGCTGATTTCATCGCCAAAGTTGATCGGTTTTGGCATTTCAGACAACGAAACATTCACAACCGCTTGTTCCTATGCGGAAGGAGCAATTATCGGATCGGCATTTATCAAAATGCTGTCGAAAGATGGCGTTGGCGGAATCGCGAGCTATATCAAATCAGTTCGGGGATAGTATTCGCTACAATGTGCAAAGGGGAATCGATGAACGTCGATTCCCCTTTTTGTTTTCGAAAAGTGAACAAACGCGAGAATAGCTACGCTTTTCCCGTGCGAAGAGATGCGGCATAGCGTTCAAACCCTTCATTTTCAGCAGCAGTCGCCATTCGTTCCACATCATAGGATACTTCGCGAATTGCAGCAGACACCGAAGCGCCATCGATACAGATTTCCGCCCACGTTGCCACGGGACGACCAATTTTCGGTTTTCCCACGCTGCCACTATTGATAAAGAGCGTTGAACCGATCTGTTCAACCCACGGGAAGTGAGTATGCCCTGCGATCAACACATCGTGCACACAGGTTTCCGCATAGCTGCGGCTGTTTGCTTCTCCTTCAAAAAGATACTCTTCGATATCTTCAGGCGACCCGTGAACAACTTTGATCGATACCGATTCGAATCGACATTCGCAAGTAAATGGCAATGATTCCAACCACGCAAGTGATTCATCTGAAAGCGAATCGTAGGTGAACCTGAAAATATCCGGCAACTTGGTAATATTGAACATTTTGTTCACCACATCGTTGTCGTGATTCCCCCGAATGCAAGTCGCACCGATTTCGCGAAGCCGATGAACCGTTTCATCGGGGAACGTATGGTACCCCACGATGTCGCCACTGCACAAAATATGATTGATTGAACGGTCTTTCATTTCGGAAATAACCGCATCGAGAGCATCTATATTTGCATGAATATCAGAAATAACGCCGATTTTTACCATTTTTACACCTTTCAGAGCGTCATCATCACAGGGATGATTTTTCCTTTTGTATATTAAATTGGTCCGAATATAGGTAATGGCAGGTTTGTGATAAAACAGGAGTTGAAACAATGGAAGTAAAAACCGAAGATTTCGAAGTAACACGACTGGGAAAATGTACCGTTAAATCACCGCTCACGCTCTCCACAGAAAACGATGGATTCGTGGCGAATTTTACAATCAACGGACAGCGCGTTGTTCTGAATAACCTGGTTCACAAAAATGACATCGACACCTACAAACCAATTCTCCTTGAAGCTGCCGGCCCACGTCAGATGCTCTATTTTGATCCAAGTAAAGTTAAAGCGGCGATCGTTACCTGCGGTGGACTCTGCCCTGGCCTGAACAACGTGATCCGCGGATTGGTATACTCGCTGTGGGATCAATACAAAGTGAGAAATATCATCGGGGTTCGCAACGGTTACATGGGACTCCTTCCGGAATTTGGCATTGAAACGATGGATCTCAATCCAAAAATTGTAGAAGAGATTCACCGCGATGGGGGCACAATTCTCGGTTCGTCACGAGGCTATGGAAACCGTACTGTCGATATGGTCGATGCGCTTGAACGAATGAATATCAATATGCTCTTTACAATTGGGGGCGATGGTACTCAAAAAGGGGCAAATGCAATCTCCGAAGAAGCGGCGCGGCGCGGAATCAAACTCGCCGTTGTGGGGATTCCAAAAACAATCGACAATGATCTGAGCTTTGTACAAAAATCATTTGGATTTGAAACCGCCGTTGCTTCCGCCGTTGAAGCTGTGGAATCAGCTTCAGTGGAAGCTCACGGAACCCTGAATGGCATCGGCTTGGTAAAACTCATGGGACGCGAATCGGGTTTTATAGCCGCCCACACGGCACTTGCCAGCGGTGAAGTGGATTACGTTCTCGTGCCCGAAGTTCCATTCGAACTCGAAGGTGAATCGGGATTCCTCGCTCACCTTAAACAAACGGTCCTAGAACAACAGCGGGCGGTGGTTATTCTCGCCGAAGGCGCCGGTCAACAGCTCATGGAAAATTTCGACAAAAAGTATCGCGATCTAGATGCGTCGGGGAATCGCAAACTCGGTGACATCGGCGTGTTCATGAGAGATTCGATTGATGATTTTTTCCACAACGAAGGTATTTCCGCGACGGTGAAATACATCGACCCATCCTATATAATCCGTTCACAGCGAGCGAACTCCAATGATTCAATCTACTGCTCTCGCTTGGCAAACAATGCTGTTCACGCTGCCATGGCAGGAAAAACAGGGATTCTTGTGAGTAAAATTAATGAACAATATGTTCACGTTCCTATTAAATTAGCCACGGCAAAACGAAATGTTATTGAACCCAATAGTTCCTTATGGCTGGGAGTGATTGAAGCGACCGGTATGCCACATCTCATGGTCAATGGAGCGATGCCAAAAATCTAAAAAAAGCCCCGTGATCTGTTTGATCACGGGGCTTTTTAGTTACGTTTTTTAGTTTCTAGCGAAGGCTGCGAATGCGTTCTTCCGGTGAAACCAAAGAGATAATTCGCACACCGAAACTCTCATCGACCACGACCACTTCACCCTTTGCCACAACCTTATTGTTTACCATCAGATCAACCGGTTCACCCGCAAGGCGATCCAGTTCCACAAGTGCTCCCGGCGCGAGTTCCAGAACTCGTTTAATCGAAATATTTGTTCTTCCCAGTTCAATCGAAACATCAAGTTCGATATCGAGAAGCATATCGACACTTCCCTTGGGAGCGAAAGATGATCCAAATCCGGGCATTGCCATCGGCATGGAAGCAACGGCGGGTGCGCTATGCCCCGACGGGGATGATAATGACTCTGTTGCCGCAGTGAGCGAATCTATCTCATCTTGCGAGAGAAGAGAATCGGTATCGAAAGAGAAACCACCGCTCGGCGATGATTTGACATACTGTTTTTCAAGAGAATGGGTCAAATCTACATCAAACGTGGCAATCAGTTGGAACGGAGCAATATCGCTGACTGAGAGATCGAGAAGAATACACTCATCAGAAATGAGAATGTCCAATCCTTCATCGTCTCGGAGCACTGTCGAGCCTGTTGAACAGGAACCACCCGATTTTTCCCGAAGGAATGTGGCGTAATTTCCCGCAACCTGATTCAATATTTCCGTAATACCATCTTTCACATCTTCGCTGTACGGTGCAGAACCATCGCCCATGATCATCAAATCATAGAGAACCGCAGCGTTGTTTTTCAACATGGTCAAATAGAGTGTTCCCTGAACCCCGCCGGTCAACGGAAGTGCTACCGAAAGATAACCTTCTGAACCGAGATAGGTATTGACCATCTCCGCATCGCCGAGGAACTGGTCGCCGGGAGCTGAAAAGATTTCACGACCGGTGAGCGTATTCAGGACCACTGACATTTGATCGGTCAAATCGGCGGCGGCATTTTTTAGAAAATCGGCGCTACTCTCCGCAACAGATGTTGAATCCGCTGAACCAAAGCCACTTTGCAGAAGAGAGTCTATATCATCCTGCGAAAGAAATTCACTCATATCCCTCTCCTTCCTCATCATCCTCATGTCCCGCACCGGGAACTTCATCAACGAGGATTTCCGTAATTTTTACTGCTTTTTTGCGACCGACAACACCGCTCTTTCCAGCCATTTTGCTCTTTCCACCGACTTGCACAATCAAATCTGAATCTTTGCTCTTATCAAGGCAAAGAATATCATCGGTTTCAAGCTGAAGAAGATCGCGAATAGTCAGTCGCGTATTTCCCACAACCACAGAAAGCGGAACGGTGAGATCTTGAATTTCATGTTCCATCATTTCCCGCGTTTGCGGAGTCACCTGAGCCTGAGTCGTCATCCACGACTGCCCGCCGAGTGCAGAGAATACTTGATCAATAATCATGTGAGGGAAACAGATACTCATGAGTCCCGATGATTTTAACATGTGTACTTCGAAGGTAATCAGAATCACCGTTTCACCGGGAGGTGCAATCTGCACAAACATCGGATTCGTTTCGTAGTCAGTGATTTTTGGCGCAAATTCTCCCATGTGTTCCCACACGCCAGCCAGATCGTCGAGTCCGCGTGAGACAATAGAACGAATTACATTCTGTTCGATACGGGTGAGTTCTCGGTTGTGTTCGGAAACGCGGCCCTGACCACCAAAAAGACGGTCAATAATAAAAAACACAAGGGATGGATTCATTTCGAAAATGGCACTGACATCAATGGGATCCATTTTAAAGAGATGGATACAACTGGGATTTGAAATTGACATAATGAATTCAGAGTAAGTCAACTGGTCTACAGAAACGACTTCGATTTCAACGAAGGTTCTCAGATAGTTGGTAAGTGAAGTCGAAAAGATTCGCGCATACCCTTCGTGCATATTCTGAATCGTGCGCATCTGATCTTTGGAAACGCGGTCAGGTCGACGAAAGTCATAGAGACTGAGTACTCGATCCCCAATATCATCATCATCATCATCGTCTTCCCAAAAGGAACTTGCAAAAGATGGGGAAGCTTCATTTGCGGCGGGTGAAGAGGAAAATGAGGGCGTGAATTCAGGGGATGATGCAACCGGTGCACTATCCTCTTCATCGTCACCAAATGCACCAAAATCCCCACCTTCAGCAACGGCAGAGAGAAGTGCATCGATCTCATCTTGTGAAAGTATATCACCCATACTAACCGCCCTAGAATTTACTGTATAATATACTGAGTAATATAAACATTACTTATTGACCCACCACCAGCAGGGAAAAAGCTGTTTATGCCACGCAGCAGATCTCCTCGAATATTCTGTTGAGCGTTTTTATCGCTCGCTTCTTCAAACGTTAATGAAGAAAGATACTCGTTTATATGATTGCGAATCTGAATTTCCAATGTCGGCAATTTTCCAACAAGAGATTCCAGAATTTTTTCATCCATATCTCCATCGTAGGCGATTTGAATTTGAACTTTAAGGTATCGTTCTGCATTTGTTCCGGCAATTGTTACAATCATATCAAAAGCCGTTGCATAAATCTGTTCATTTGCTGGCGAAGTTGGCGCAGAAGTGGAGCCTGTTGTATCTACTGTTGAATCAACTTGAGCTGTAGTGTCAGCCTCTTCTTTAGGAGCGGTAATTTTTACCACAGCAAAGGCAATTCCCAATTGAGCCACGATAACCACAATAATGATTATCAAAAGTGGAACCAAATTTGATTTCTCTTTTTTGGGCTTTACTTCCGCGCCTGCTTCTTTTTCTTCTACTTCTTCTTTAGCCATATTTATTTCCCCTCTGGAGCAGAATCCATTTTCTGCAGATATTCAACGAATATTTCTATTCTTCGGTTTTTTTGACGATTCTCTTCACTGTTATTTTCGACTATCGGTCTAAACTCACCGTAGCCAACAGCGCTGAGCAGTGCCGGATTTTCACCATTTTGATAAAACAACTTTACCACCGAAAGCGCGCGAGCTGTAGATAACTCCCAATTACTGGGAAAACGAGTACTCTTAATTGGCACGTTATCAGTATGACCTTCTACACGAATATCGCGGTCTGGCATATCTTTAATCACACCGAGAATTTCAATAAGTGTTTTCTCAAACTCCGGTTGAAGTTGATCGCTGGCAATGGAGAATCCCACCGGATCGGTAATCTTAATGGCAATTCCCGCATCGGTTACTTCAACCTTGACCGCATCCTTGAGCTCTTCGCTCTTTTTAACAATATCTTTGACTCGTTTTGCCACATCGGCGGCAATTTTTTTATTCTGATCATCGCCGCCCAGTTTCGGTTTTAGCACTTCCTGATGAATCGCCACCGTGGGAAGACTTTCAAGTACGCCGCTGAGGGCGCTCTGAAACGAAGATGCGGCCATTTCGAACTTCTTTGCATCCATAGATGCCATAGACAGGAGTAGAACGAAAAAGCAGAGAAGGAGCGTTACCATATCGGCAAAGGTTGCCATCCATTCGGGAATACCTTCCGGACATTCGGGACATTTCTGTTCATCATCAGACACGGGCTACTTCTCCTTTGATACAGCAGCTCGCGCTACAGGATCGAGGAACGCGGCCAGTTTCTGTTCAACGATATGAGGATTATCCCCAGACTGAAGTGACATAACACCTTCGAGCATCAAACTTTTCACAAGAATTTCATCGCCGGACTTACTTTTCAAAATACTTTCAATAGGAATACAGATCACGTTTGCAATTACCGATCCATACAGAGTGGTAATTAATGCTACGGCCATACTGGGCCCAAGAGATGAAGGGTCACTCATGTTCCCGAGCATCAGAATCAATCCGATCAGCGTTCCCAACATTCCCATCGCCGGTGCAATTGATTTACCAAAACCGATAACACCAGCATTTGCACTGTGGCGTTCCTCCATGTACACCAGTTCCGTGCGCAGAATGTCTTTAATGAGATCCGGTTCAGTACCATCTACCGCAAGTTGAATACCTTTTTTCAGAAAGGGGTCTTCAATTTTTTGCGCAGCGTCTTCAAGGGAAAGAATTCCTTCACGACGAGCCTTGTCTGCGAATCCCACTAACAAAGTAATGGTCGCGGATGCATCAAAGTTATCTTTGGAGAACGCCTTTTTTAGAACAGCAGGAACAGCTTTCATCGACGACAATGGATACGCGAGAAACATTGCCATAATCGAACAACCGATCACAATTGCCACAGAAGGAATATCAATAAATGACCCCAAATTCTGCGGTCCCATACCGTAGAGTAAAAATACCCACGTGCCTACAAATCCAATAACTCCAGAAAGATTCATTCATTCCCCCGCATTTCCCGATCGTTCACAACGCGAAGTGTGGAGTTGCAAAATTGACGATATTTCACACACTTCTTTACAATATCAGCTAAGTTATTCTTAACAATCATAGAACGACCAGAAACTAACTTAATAACCGTATCCGGTGTCGATTCGATTGATTCGATGAGATCGGCATTGAGTATAAACTCTTGTCCGTTGAGACGCTGCAGTGCAATCATATCTTTGTCCTTCCCCGTAAGATTTGGGAAATATACCATTTCCCTCAAACGGGAAGAGAGCGGAACAGCATATCACTGTTCCGCTCTATCACCTATTTATCGAACAAGTCCTACTAATTCCTGTAGGAGTTCCGAAGAAGTGGTAATAATCTTCGAAGAAGCCTGATATCCGCGCTGGGTGGTAATCAGGTCTGTAAACTCAGATGCGAGGTCAACATTTGACATCTCCAACGCACCCGGTTTAATTTTCGAAGCTGTTCCCGAACCCGGCTGATAAAGTACTCCTTCACCAGAGTTATTCGATTCGGACCACATACTGTCACCAGTTCTCAAAAGCCCCGCCGGGTTTGTAAACTCAGCCAAAAGAACTTTCGCCAACATACGGTTCGTTCCATTGGTATACAATCCGTTGATGGAACCATCTTCTGAAATCGAAATTTCCGACAGTTTACCCATCGTATACCCATCCTGTTCTTTCGCCGCAGTTGTTGTGGTCGAACGGAACTGAGTGATCCCGGTAAATACATCAGGAGATCCAATTTCTAAGTCAACTTTCATTTCGCCGGCACCGTTCATCGGATTGAAACGGAACATATTGTTTCCATCGTCAAACGTCCAGGTCGAAGGCGAACCATTTTCAGAGAAGGTCAGCGTTCCACGATTACCGCCGAAAATCTGTTCCGAACCGTTCATCGTGATTTCCCACAGCCACTTATTCGGTGTTCCCGAATGAGTATAGGTGGTGGTCATGGTGTGAGCAGCTCCCGATTCGTCAAAGATTTCAATCGAAGTCGAGTGAACGGTAGTATCACGAGCGGCCTGCAGTTCAGTGGGAATCAGGTTCGCATTGAATGCCGTCGGAGTTCTCGCATTGTTGTTCGAGTTGCTCGACTGAATCGATAGCCCACTGAACGCAAATGGCTTACCGGCCTGACCGCGAATCATAATTCCACCCACCGGCGCACGAGTATCACCTTCAAAGGCAGAGTTAATCTCCACCGAAGGATCCACCGATCCCGCTTTATTCGGAATATCATCAGGCAAACTCAACCGCGCCTGAATATAGTTCATCAACTCTTGCATCGTCGTCGTAGCAGGATTGTACACCAATCCAGTTGGGTCGTCTTTGAGATTTTCACCACCCACCGAACCACCGACGCGAATCACGTCATTTACTTCAAGACCCAACGGTTCACCATTTGCATCGAAAACATTCGCCAACAGATCGCCACCAGGCAACGCAGGGATATTCCCACGAGCAGGAGCATTCACGTGACCAGCACTCGGTCCGGCAACTGCACCGTTCCAAAGGAACAAGTTTGACACATAGTTATTCGATGTAGGACGAGTAACGTTCTTAATGGAGAGATTTGTCGCCGATCCACCAGCAATATTCAGTTCCCCGTCAGCTGTTAACGTTACAGTTGCCCCTAGTTCATCCGCGAGTTCTGCCATGAGATCAGACATTGTCGCAATTTCTTGGTCAAGGCCTGCAGCTTTATTCGCTTGTTTAACCACGGTAAGATCGCGTTTATGTTCTACCCCAAGGTTGTCTTTATAAATAATCTGCATAATATCTTTTTCTTTGATATTCAGATCATTACCACGTCCATCAAAGAGCGCTGTCATCGGGTCTGAACCTGTGGTTTCGGCACGGCGAAGGAAACGCGCAGTATGAAGTACTGTACCTACCCCAGCCGAATCAGCATCGAGATTACAGGCAAATTTCACCTCTTCGGTAGCTTTAGCAGGTGCTTTTTCGCCAAAAGGAACACGAATATCTCCGGGAACTGCTGTTCCAGCAATTTCACCATCAGCATTTGCGGTAAGGCCCTGAAGTTTAAATCCATTATTAGGAGAAACTAAACGTCCCTGCGCATCCATCTGAAGTGCACCATTTCGGCTATAGAACATTCCTTCACCACTAGAAAATGCAAAGAACGCACGACCTTCAACCGCCAAGTCAGTAATCTGACCTGTTGACTGAAGAGAACCCTGATGCATAAGGGAATCGATAGAGCCTACCGCCATACCGAGACCAGCCTGCATTGGGTTAGTACCACCCGCATCCCCTGGAGGACGAGTCGCTCCTTTGAGTATCTGAGAAAAACCTTCTTTAAAGGTCACGCGCTGTGCTTTATATCCTGACGTATTTACGTTGGCGATATTGTGGGAGGTAATATCCATCTTTACCTGATGGTTACGCAGCCCTGAAATACCGCTGTAGAGTGATCTAATCATCCTCGTACCTCTTTCTGAGGTGCGACTGGCGGCAAGGATCTATCGTTCACCCTGCCTTAGCTTCCCGCGCTAAGCGGGACCGGCTAAATAAAAGTCGCACTGTCAATATTCGTTATCACATTATCTTTCATTGTCTCACGATCCATTGCCGTCACTACGGTTCGGCTTGAGACATTCACAATAAACGCTGAATCACCGGCAATCACCGCCGTATCTCGGCCGCCTTTTGCTGCCACATTGCTCACTGCCTGATTCAATTTTTCTTTCAGATCCTGAGTCAGTTCGATTCCCCGACTCTTGAGCCTGCTTTCCGCGTGAGCTGAAAACTTCAGATCTTGCGGTTGCACTTTTTCGCGGATCAGATCGCCGAAGCTTACACCGGTTCCGCGAAATTGATTGACTCTGCTCTTGAGATCAATCGGTTCGCCGACGCCATTTCCGACCCTGTCAATATTCATTTTTTACCTCCTTTCTCTATGCTGTAACCTCCAATATCTCTTTCGGATTCATGATTGTTCCATTTACTTTCAACTGAACGCCGGTTCCCGATGTTACCACACCTGAAATTTTACCGCTTTTGTAGAAATACGCTCCACTGTTATTTTCGATAGAGACAGAGTATTTTCCGCCGGAACCACTTTTGTCTTCCATGGGAATCTCAATACTCAATGAACCATCTTTATCTGGAACAGGATATTTCTGGACCACATTTCCATTGCCATCTTTCAGAACAACGGTAGCGGAACTTCCTCCAGCTAATTCGACATCATACGTTTTCGACTCACCATATTTGGGTGCATAAACTGTGCCAGTATCGCGATATTTCACGTCTTTTCCAACCAAACCCAGTGCTTGTGCCATACTCATATCACTAACACCACCTGTTCCACCAACTTTCTCAGGATTCACCTCGAGAATATTGCCTACGGGAATCTCAGTTCCGGCAATTTTTACCACCGGTCCCTGTGCTGTGTAGCGAACCCCATCAACCATATCTTCAACAAAACAGTAGAGTGAAGGATCTTTGTCCTGACCTTCAATCACAATCTTATAACTATCTGCACCAACGGGCTTTCCGGTAAGATCTTTCCCATCCCACTTTATTGATCCGGCATTGGTCGCATCTTTTGTATCGACAAGAAATTCATTGATAATTTCATCCTTATCGTTCATGATTTTTACTTTTGCCGATTTGTTTTCACCGAGATGAACCTTGAGATCTGCGGTTCCCTTGCCATTCCAATCCACCGTATTCTGGCGCAGACGCACTGATTTTCCAATCAACGATACCGAGGTTGAATTCGTCACAGATTGAGCGGAATTCGACTGAATCCCCAGCGATGTTTCAAAGCTTTTCTGCATCGCCTCAAGAGCTTTAGTCTGAGTCGTCGTCGTTTCCAAAGTCGAAAACTGAGCGAGTTGAGCAACCATCTGGGTGTTATCCATAGGTTCCATAGGATCCTGATACTGAAGTTGTTTTGTCAACAAAGTCAGGAAATCAGCTTTTCCCATTCCCGATGTTTCCGAAGCTTTTGCGAAAGCAGAACCTTCTCGATCGCCAGTTACTTCTGTCGTCTGCAACGATCCGCCGTCTAGTGACGCTTTGACCGTATAGGGATCTTTTTTCGAAG
>JAIFMU010000205.1 GCA_020048285.1 bacterium
GAATTAAATGTACACATTCGGTTCCTGAGCTTGTCGAAGGATCCGTGGATATAGGCGGTTCGACGAGCTCACCGACCATATTGCAAGAGACTTCTATTTCACACCGAAGCAATAAGAAAAAGTATAGATTAAGAGAGAGCAGATGTCATCTCTTTTTTGAGCGTCTCACTGATTTCTCACGAGTGAAACCGCCCTCTCTTGAAGAAGATCCGCCCTGAACCCACGGCGCAAAGAGTGTTCGCGCTTCTTGCTCTGTTGCCGGCATAGGAACTTCTTGCCACGAACCGTTGGCGATTCCGTCGAGACTCCACGGGCCGATAGAGTGACGAATCAATCTGAGCGTGGGGAAACCCACATGAGCGGTCATGCGCCGAACCTGTCGATTGCGCCCTTCGCGGATCGTCAGTTCGATCCAACTGGTGGGAATTGCCGCGCGAAATCGAACCGATGGCGTTCTTTCCCAAAGCCACTCCGGTTCGGGGACGATTTTCGCTTCCGCCGGTTTGGTGAGTCCATCTTTGAGCACGACGCCCTTTTTCAGCTGATCAATTCCTTCGGGAGTGATCGCGCCTTCGACCTGAACCAGATAGGTTTTGGGAAGTTTGTGTTTGGGATCGGCGATGAGATTCGAAAGCCATCCCGCGTCGGACAGAATGAGCAACCCTTCGCTGTCCGCATCGAGTCGCCCCGCGGCGTAGACGTTTTTTACTGAACAGAAATCGGCCAGGGTCGGTCGGTTCTGTTCGTCGGTGAACTTGCACTGAACATCGAACGGTTTGTTGAGCAGAAGCAATCGGGGCATGGCACTCTCCACGGTTAGGACGCACCAAATCTACGTTGCGACAGCGATCGGTGCAACAGAAAATGATTCGGCCCCGATGGATCAAAGATTCTTGCGGCAATCACCGGGGCGAGACTATATTATTCGCGCTGTTATCTACTATTTAAAGGGGCTTAGAGTGAATAAGAAAATGATTTCCGCGTCCGTTGTCTATTTGGGGCTGATTGGAGCCTTTGTGATTCGTTCGCTGATTATGCACAACTACGAATTTCTGTTTTATGCGGTGATTCTTTCCGGATTCTGGGGAATTATCATGAAAACCGACGCGCGACTCAACTACCCCGCTCTTACGTTGTGGCTCTTGACCGCCTGGCTGGCGACGCACCTCTTTGGCGGAACGATCTACATTGGCGAAACGCGACTCTACGATCTCATGCTGATTCAGATCGTGGGCGAACCGTACAATATTCTCAAATACGATCAACTGATTCACTTTTTCTGCTATCTCGTAATGACCCGCTTTGTCTTTATCCCCGTCTCATCGGTACTTCGTTCTGATGCGCCGATCTGGTTGATCGGAATGATGACCATTCTCGCCGGATCGGGAATCGGAGCGATCAATGAAATGGTGGAGTTCGCCGCGGTAGTGGCATTCGATGCGGGCGAGTCTGTCGGCGGATACACCAACACGGCGCTGGACATTGTGTGCAACACGATCGGTGCAGTGGTGGGATGGATTACTCTCATAGGTTCGGCGAAAAAACTGCAATCAAAATAGTCTGATCGTTCTCTGTCGCTTTGGTACAGGGAAGTGGAAACGCTTCCCTGTTTTCGTTTCCTGCGGTCTGTGAAAAACGATTCGGTTCCGCGATGATTTCGTTTTTCCCATTGAGATCGGCAAACTCCCCGGGCTCTTGCCGTTTTGAGTGGTTCCCGTGCCGATTTTAGTGGGCGCAATGAGATTTGAGTGGTTCTTTGTCTGATTTTAGTGGGCGCAATCCCATTGGAGTGGTTCCCGTGCCGATTTTACTGGGCGCAATCCCATTTGAGTGGGCGGTGAACGTGTCGAACCGTTCGTTTCTACGGGTGTAGGGTTCAAAAGGCCGTTCTCTCAAATCGAAATAACAAACTTGTGATTATAGGTGCGGTGTGAATTAAATCTACACATTCGGTTCCTGAGCTTGTCGAAGGATCCGTGGATATAGGCGGTTCGACGAGCTCACCGACCATATTGCAAGAGACATCTATTTCATTCGCCGAGGTTCACCGGCGGGCAATGCGATACCACGCGATCAGCGCGATTTGGGGCGATCGTTTTGCAGGCTTGGAATAATCCGAAAAACAGCTGTAAAAGCAGTGATGCCACGTGAAGCGTGACCTGAAGTATCCTGTGTTCAACATAAAATACAGAGAGTGAAAAAAGAACCTACCGCCCACACTCCAATTCTGCCAATCGCTTAAAAGCAGCTTTCACTCGATCGTGAAATCCAGGAACACAGGATCCTGAGGGAAGTTCCGCAGATTCGCTTTCGCTGACCCAACGAGCTTCACAATATTTATAGCGATCAATTCGTTCGAGGCTGAATGTTTCCGGAATAACCCGCGCCAGAACCATGATTCCGGGGATCGACTTTTCGCCCGTATCATAGTGAATCGAATAGGTCGCCACGGGAGGAAATTCGCCGTTGATCGCCTGAAGTTCAAGGCCGAAATCATCGCGATAGGCCGTGGAGAGTGAATCGTCGATCGTTTTGTACATCTGAAGAAGTCCTAAACCAAACTCCCAGAGCCCTCTGGATTTTTCGCTGTCATTGCGACGGGCAATAAACAAACGATTGTCCGGCGTCGTACACATGGCGACGAGATGCAGTTCCGACAGGCGTTCTAACATCACTTCCGGCGACACCTCTACACTGTTTCGCATCTTGCAGTTGTCGATTCCCTCGATCATGCCGCTGATTTCGTCGTTTTTGCCAAGATCATCGAACACTTTCACGAGCCGCAAAATGTTGGGTCGATCGCTGATCCGATGTGCAATGACATTAGCCACAACAGGCGACGTAAACTGATCATCGTAGAGGAACATCGAATCGGGCGATCGCCATTGATCGTGATACCAGATGATCGGATAGCGGCGGGAATCCCACACCCCTTTCAGTTGCTCATACGATACGATCCGCAACCGCTCTATCATTTCCCGATCTGATCCGGTTTCAGCAAGAGCGATCAGCGTGCGGGCAAACACCGCTCCGATTACCAAAATGCCACGGTGAGCAAATCGCGTGATCCGAAATCCCGCATCGATATCCGGCCCGAGAAAGTCCAGTGAAATCCCGTTCACACCACCGGTGCGCAGAAGGTAGTTGTGGCAGTTCCCCAACTGAACGGTACCAAAATGGCGTTGTTCCGCTACTCGCGCTCCCCACAAGGTCGCTTTCACCGAAAGAGCCGCCTTTTTCGCCGTATGCGATTCGATATAGGAGATACACCGCTTCAGTGTTTCGAACATCTTTTCGGGAATTGTCAATACTTCGGAACTATCCGTCACCGCCATGTAGAATAGAATTTCATCGCCAATCATTTTCCATTCGCAGGCGCGAGGAAAGTAGTCGTGCATTTTCAATCGACAGTAATCAAAAAAACCGTTGAACAAAAGTGGCCAGTCGCTGTCGATCAGCTTAAACGCCGTGGCGTTCACCAGATCAAAGGAAACAAAAATGTAGGTTCCGGAAAGATCGGGGATGTCGTCACAACTGTTCATTCTCTACCGCCTGCACAAAAAATGATTCTATCAATCAGAAAGATACATTGCCGTTTCGACAAGATGACAAAACGGAATACACTCTCACTTAGTCGTTCAATTGCTTTCTCCTTTTAGCCCGCAACGACCGTTGGGGCCCGAAGTGCGAGAATTCGGTAATCCAAACAAATATTGTTGTCTCTCTGCTGAAGAAAATGGTATACTTCTCGTAGTTAACCACAATGGTAAACTTTATAATTGATTGTTTTACAATATGGAGTCTCTATGAAAAAAATAGTTCTGTCCCTACTGATCAGTGCGGCGATGATTTTCGCTCAAAAAGCTAAACCAATTCTTCTCGCTTATGAATCAACACCTTTCAAGAACAAACTGGTAGCTGACATGAAAGCATTGCTCACCAAACAGGGGTACAAAGTGGTTACCTTGGATCATTCAAAAGGCGCGCTCGACACAGTGACCGTGGCGGCCTACGGAGCAGTGTTCATTACCAATTCCGGCGTGAACTCGGCGGTTCGTCCATGGGTGAACACGTGGATTAACAAACACGCCAATGCTCCGATTCTCCTTCACACAACCCAGCAATCTAAATGGGAAGTGAAATCCAAGGTTGACGGCGTGACCTCGGCGTCAAAACAGAAAGAGGTGCCCACGCTTGCGGCGGCCTACGCAAAACAACTCATTGCCCTCAGTGCCAAGTCCAATGGAAAGTAAAAAACTGATCGTTGCGGGAAGTGCGTTGGCGCTTCCCGCTCTTCTTTTACAGAGTTATTTTCACGGCAACGGGTATTCACTCTTACACAGTTACTCCCTGGGTATGTTCTTTGGGATAATCTCCTATTCCCTGCTCTCCCTCAGTGTGATTACTTCGTGCAGAATCAAATGGATCGAAAAGATATTCGGTCAGGACAAGTTGATTCGATTTCACGGTATCACCGCGGGGATTGCCTTTGTCGCCGCCCTGTTCCACCTAGTGTTTAAACTGAAATTCAATGCCGAACCGTCGGTGCAGATCGCCACAGGGATGGCCGCTTTTTCGCTCTTTGCTCTGCTGTCGATCATGACTCATCTCTTTATGATTCGTTCCCCCCTGAGGAAACTGATTCCCACAAAAATTCTTGAAACGATTGCGATTCGGTACAACACGGCGAAGACGCTTCACAACGGCATGATTTTGATGTTTACACTCGTAATTATTCACGTGCTGTTCGCCTGGTCCACCGCTGAACAGAGCTTGCGCATGGTGGCGATTCATCTCACCGGATGGGGAACAATTCTCTGCTACCTCAACTTTCGTATCATACGTCCCATGAATATGCCCCGCGCCACCGTAACTGCCGTGACCGCCTGTTCACCGAGTATGATTTCCGTGACTCTACGGCTGGAACAACCGTTGCAGTGGAGTGCCGGACAGTTCGCCTATCTCACCTTTTCGAAATCATCTGCCGGGCGCGAAGAGCACCCCTTTACCATCGCGTCGGCGCCGCATCAATCTAATGAGATCGAGTTTGTGATCAAAAAGTCCGGCTTGTTCACGGAACGATTGGCGAATTTGGCCGTGGGAACTGGCGCTCGGATCGACGGCCCCTACGGAACATTCACGCCCTCCGCAGATGCGCCACTTCTCTTTGTGGCCGGCGGTGTGGGAATCACGCCGTTTCTGTCGATACTTCGCCAGTGGGTCAGCGAACAGAAAGTTCTGACAAATCCGGTGATGCTTATCTGGAGTGCCACAACGGAGAGTGAAATCCCCTTTGCGGAAGAGTTGCGGGCGATGGAACGAATATTGGGAAAATTTAGTGTCAAAACCTTTTTGACCCGCGAACAGAACGGCGCGCGAATCACCGGATCGGATATAATTGCGGCAATAGAACGGTTGCGCGAAACCGCCTCGCCAGAACTCTGGTTCTGCGCGCCGTCGCACCTGCAGGACTTGGTACTTTCTGCAGGAAAAACAGCGGGTGTAAAACGGCGGGCAATCCATTTTGAAAAATTCACGTCGTAAGCATTCTTTGGAATGGGATTCCAGCGGGCGAACACAGAGGTTCGCCCCTACAAACGGAATGGGTTCCTCACTACTCGGAATGGGTTCCTCACTACTCGGAATGGGTTCCTCACTACTCGGAATGCCTTGCTACTGACTCGGAATGCCTTGCTACTGACTCGGAATGCCTTGCTACTGACTCGGAATGCCTTGCTACTGACTCGGAATGCATTGCTACTGACTCGGAATGCATTGCTACTGACTCGGAATGCATTGCTAACCGCTCGGAATGGGTTGCTAACCGCACGGAACCCATTCCTACCAGCTCAGCGAAATTTTTCGTACCACTGTCCTCACTGCCCTTAGTCACGTACTTTTATCACTTCCCATCCGAAACAGGGCGATTGAGAACCGGGCGAATTGCAAAATGATAGGTACTAAACTCACCGACATTAGGTCTCTCAAAGGAGCTATAACACAGCGGGTTACGAATACCAGCTTGATCATAGGCATTATGCCCCCGGGAAATTCGTCCAAACCCATATAATGCAACAGTTAGATCCCAGACATTTGGACCACGGGGGTCACAACACGTACTTCTAACATAATAATCAGGTGAAAAAAGGTCATTTACCCATTCCTCGCGATTTCCAATCATATCATATAAGCCAAAACTGTTCGGCAGTACTGTTTTTACGGAGTGTAGCCGGTTTTCACTATTGAGATCTATCCATGCAAATTTGACTGCGCTGTCTGGGTGAAACTCGGTTCTCCCCACACTAAAGCCCGTGTCATTTTCTGTAATAGTGCGAGAAAATCCAGTCAGCTTTTGTGCCAGCCCAAACGCCTCAGCGCGATTTGACGTATACGGCGTCACCCGTCGGACTTTTTGTCCCGCAGAATCAACAGAATAGAGACAGAAGTAGTAGGTCGTATTTGTTCGGTTCCAGAAAAAGGGGCCCCTTGTACCACCACGGCAGGCGTACTCCCACTCTGCTTCCGTGGGGAGACGATACCCATTTGCCGTGAAATTGCAGTGCCAAGTAATCGTATTGTAACAAGGAGTGCGCCTCTCTATCCGGCTCAAGGCATTGCAATACCGCGCAGCTTCAATCCATGTTACACCAATCGGTGCATTTTCCAACGTATCAACGATCACCACAGATGAGATTGCACGTTTCTTTTCAAGTTGTGATAACTTGAGTAACGCAGACCGATACTGCCCATGAGTTACTTCGCTTTCTGCCATAAAAAATGGGGATAGTTTTACCTTGTGATAAAACAATGCTGAAGATGTATCCCCTGTACGTTCTGAATCCCCCATCATAAACTCTCCACCCACAAGAGCAATCATGTTTGGTCGATATGGGGAATTATCTTCGGGGATTTTTGTATCTATGATTTGGCAACTTGTAATAACGATACATGCAGCACAAAGAAATAATGCGTATTTCATAGTACATCCTTTCTTAAAAAAGGGGGAAAAGGAATCGCTGTAGTGTTCCATTGAATCGGAGTCATTGTACGTTCATGAACATAGGCAGTGCAACAGATTTTATTTACGACCTTAGAGCGATACATAAACCGATTAAGGCGCTACAAGACCGAGCTAACATAAAACGGCGAGGGAGAAAAAATCAACGGATCTAATGCGTGCCGATTAGCACAATCCGCGCAGGGGCGATTATGCTGATTGAGAGCGCCAGTTGCGGTAACTGATCGAGAATTTCGGTCTGTAATTCCCGTTCGGTGAATCCGCGAAGGATCGAGAGTCGCCCATCGTAAAAAGCGAAGCTGTTGCGAAAAAAGAGCCCCGCCACCAGCGAATATCCCAGATACCCCATTGACGATCGCTTTAAGTCGTTGAGAATTGATCGTTTCGTGCAGACCAGATCGATCTGAGCAATCACGATTCGAATCTGATCAAAGGTGAGGTGGTGCAGAAAATGGTTGGTGAATACAAAATCAAACGTTCCCAGCGGCTCCAGATCAAAGGCGGAACCTTCCACCACGGAAATTTCGGGGAAATCGGCGACCGCTCGGCGGGCAAAGGCTGCGATTATTGGATCGTAGTCGAGACAGACAATTTCGATCTGAATCTCTTTTTTGCGACACTGTTTCGCCAGCCAGATCGCCAGATCCGCGCCGCCGGCTCCAATGTCCAGAAATCGATAGGTTTTCACCGGATCAGTCATGTCGGCAAGGCAGAGCTTTTTTAGCAAGGAGTGAGATCGCGAAAAGAGTCGGTTGATCAATTTGAACTGTTTCACCGTGCGAACCAGCTTTTTCTGATCGCACTGCGGATCGTCCATCAGTTCCGGTTCGTAGGAACGATCGGTCATAGGCGGGAAAAAGAAGTTCAGCATAGCTTTTCCATAATCGCTGATTCTACCGTGAGTCCCGGGCCGAATCCCGCGGCGAACACCGTTCCCGTAGAACTGTTTTCCAAAAGTTCCTTGAGAACAAACATGATCGTGGAAGAGCTCATGTTGCCGTAGTTGCGAAGCACATCGTAGGAAATTTGCAGATCCGACTTCTGAAGCCCCAATGATTCGTGCAGTTTGTCGAGAATCGCTCGCCCGCCGGGGTGAATCGCCCAGAGATCGATCTGGTGGCGAGATATTTTGCACTTTTCAAAGAGCGAATCCATGATGGAGCCGATGTTCCCTTCGATAAGGCGAGGAACGTAGGCGGAAAGTTTCATGTCAAACCCCGTTTCACCGATCTGCCACGCCATTTCATTTTCGCTGCTGTCGATAACACGGCTGTAGAATTGATTCAATTTCAGCGAATTGCCCCACGAGTCGTTCTGATCTGCCGAGATCAGCGCCGCGGAAACACCATCGGCGAAAATGGCGTTGGCCACAATCGTATCCGGTTCGTATTTCTGCTGAAAATGGAGCGAACAGAGTTCCACGGTGACGATCAGAATCTTTGCATTCTCTTCGGAAAGGGCGATATTGCGCGCCAGTTTCATGGCGGGAAATGCGGCATAGCACCCCATAAAGCCAAGGTGAAACCGATTGATATCCTCCGCAAGTCCCAACTCTTTGATCAGGTGAAAATCAAATCCCGGAGCAGAAAACCCGGTGCAACTGACCGTTATAAGATGTGTTATCGATGTTGGATCAATCGATGACGACTGGAGAAGCAACTTTTTCACCGCGTCGATCGAAAGCGTTTTTGATTCTGCAATAAAGAGATCGTTCCGTTTCGCTGTGGAAGGTTCCGGCGTGAGTGTTTCGTTTTTCGGGTAGAACGTAAAATCTTCGGGATTGCGCCCGTAATCGCCGATGACGCTGTAGCGAGTGTCGATGGCCGTTCCCGCGTAGACCCGTTTCAAGAATGTCTGTTTTTGTTTTGTATCGCCGAGCAGTTTTGTCACAAAATCGAGGACAAAGGGCTGTTCGAAACGATATTGCGGGACGGTAGTGGCTATTCCGTGAATGTACGCTGATTTTTGCTTCATAGGTTCCTCAATCATGGAGTTCAGATGTATAATATACTACCCATTCAGTCTACAAATGGGTTCTGATTCTGTAATCAAATGAAAATGAGACCAATATGCAAAATCAATTAAAACCACTCCGCTCAGTGGATCTTTCCAACGAAGAGAGCAAACGATCCTACAACCATTCGCTTTTCACCGTGGTTGCTCCGGCGTACAACAAAATCACCGCGCTCTTGTCCTTTGGGCAGGATCAACATTGGAAAGAACAATTGATTCGCGCTCTTCCGGAAAAAAAGTCGCCATGCTGTCTCGATCTAGCCTGCGGAACCGCGGACATAACCCGCGCTGTTTCAGCGCGCTATCCTCAAGGATCGGTGGTGGGCGTGGATCTCAACGAACAGATGATCGCTCAAGCTCAGGTGAACCCCATGGCCCCGAATATTTCTCTCGAAATTGGCGACATGTGCGCCCTTCGCCATGAAAATGAATCATTTGATCTCGTCACCGGCGGGTATGCACTGCGCAACGCGCCGGATCTTTCCAAGGCTCTGATCGAACTGAATCGGGTGATGAAACCGGGAGCCGAAGCGCTGTTCCTCGATTTTGCAAAACCGAGAAACCGTCTGCTCGCCTTAGCAGAATATCTCGTGCTCTCTTTTTGGGGAGGCTTGTGGGGAATCGTTTTCCACAAAAACCCCGATGTCTACGTCTACATCGCCGAAAGTCTCAAGAAATTTCCGAATCAACCAGCATTTCTCGAACTCCTACGATCTCATGGCTTTGTGGAAGTGAACTCGAGGTCGTTTATGTTCGGGATCTGCGCTTTGACACAATTTCGGAAAGCTTCGCCGACCGTTTCATAGTCTCGCGGATTGTTCCATCGGGAATCGTGAGCATGGAATAATGGTTCGCTCCTGCCGGTGCCAGTGGAGAGTTGAGAAAAGCTTTCAGAATGAGATCGCGAATCGACGCAAAAACCCCTTTGGCCGTGCCGATTCTCATAGAGATCCACGCCCGGGTAATCGCCGATCGCGCAGCTCGTCTACGACTCCTTTCGTAGAGATCACACAGCTCTTCATCGACCTTTCCCGACTCTATCGCCTCGGAAAGAATCACCGCGAGAAACTCCGCATCGGCGAATCCCGTGTTCATTCCCTGCCCACCGATTGGCGACATAACGTGCGCCGAATCTCCACAGAAGAAAATGCGTCCTTGACGATAATTGTTATTGATAAAATGCTGAACTCCAAAGGGATTCAACACATCTACATCGTTTGCATCAAGAACAATTCCCGTGCGTTCGCGAATCTTTTGCACATGAACATCTTTATTTGGAGAATGAACAAAACGGGAACTTTCTACCACCCAGCGCCGTTTTCCCTCGGGAAGTGGAAATGATTCCACGGCGCCCTCTTTAGTAAAATAGAAATGTGCTTCACTGCCAAAGTCGGATCGATCGACAAAATCCCCCATGACAAATGTATCGCGATAACGCCCACCGCGCTTTCTCACTCCGAGAAAATCTCTAACGGCACTTTTCGCGCCATCACAAGCTACCACATACGGCGCATAAATCGTTTCGAACCCGAGATCTGAACGAACTTCTGCAAACACACCTGTTGCGGTTTGAGTAAGTTGTATCAGTTCAGTGCCGCGATAGATCTGTGCTCCGTTGCTATGACGAAGATTCTCTTCTAAAATCGTTTCAGTGCTACTTTGCGGAACCGAAAGTATGAATTGATACCGCGAAAGTATCTCGGTAAACGACAACGATCCCTGAACCGCGGTTTTGTTGTGAACTACCGCTGTGGTAATTTTAACGCCCGATTCAATAAGCTTTTCAGCAAGGTCGAGCGACTCAAAAATTTCCAATGAAGGCGGGGTCACACCGATTGCTCGTGACCACGATGGGCGACTGAGCTCTTTTTCAATCACCACCACCGATGCAGTACTCTCCTGTTCGAGGAGATTTGCCAACATCAGCCCCACAGGTCCTGCACCAATAATAATGATATCGCATTTCATAAAATTTCCTTAAGGACAATCAAACCGAATCCCCCTGTTATCACACGCTTTTGTCAGTAATCTGCCCGAGTGTAACATTTCTTTTTAAGATAGATTTCGGTGAACATTTCCCATATATTTTAATAACGAAGGTGTTGGAAATTTTAAAAACTACACATTCCTCAAAGGGATAGAAAAGAGTTTCCGTGGCAGATCGAATTGAAATGAACGGCTTATCCGTATCGCCGGGTATGACAGCCTCTCACATCTGTCTCTATTCTCACGGAAACTACCAAAAAGCAGCCCTTCGCATTCGCAAAGTGAATCTCAATCCCGACAAAGAACTGGAACGATTTGAAAGCGCACGCCTCTTTTGTTCCACCGAGATCCAAAATTTGCGAACACGGGTCGCTCAGGAGATCGGCGAAGCCGAAGCTTCAGTTCTCGACGCACAATTGGCACTGCTCAACGACACGGCGATCGACAAAGAAGTTGCTGAGTTGATTCGCCATACGGCAGTCCCTTTCGAAGAGGCTGTGGAAATCGTATTCGCCTCATACGAAAAACGGTTTGCCGCACTCGACAGCGACTATTTCAAAGATCGTTCGTCCGATATTTCCGAAGTAAAACTGCGGTTGCTCAATTTCGCGTTTAAAACCGAGCCTGGATTTGTCTGTTCCGGCCCCAAAAGCTGTAGTCGCGGGAAAAAGGCGGTCATTGTCGCTGAAGAACTCACCGCCTCCATGTTGATGGAGATCGACCTCGGAAGAATCAAAGGAATTGTCACTGAACGAGGTGGAGTAAATGGCCACGCAGCACTGCTGGCTCGTTCGGCAGGAATCCCCGCAATCACCGGCGTTGCAGGAGCCATGGATCACGCTCGATGTGGCAATGCGATTCTGATCAAAGCCACAGAAGGAGTCGTCATATTCAATCCCTCAGAATCAGATCTCACAGAACTGACCGCTCTCGAACAAGAAAGCTATACCGCAGAACCAAGTGTGCCCGGCACCGCAGTCTATGCAAACTGTAGCAGTCTTGACAGCGTAATTTCTGCCCGAGAACATGGCGCCGATGGGATTGGATTATTCCGTACCGAAATGCTCTTTTTCAAGGCCGGAAAAATTTTATCCGAATCAGAACAAGAAGAGATCTATCTTCAAACACTGGAAATCATGGATGGCAAACCGGTGACCTTCCGCCTTTTGGATATCGGCGGAGACAAGTCCAGTTCATTTATTGCTCACAACAAAGAAGAAAATCCATTCCTCGGTTTTCGCGGAAGTCGTTTTCTCCTCGGCAATCCCGAAATACTCACGTCGCAGATTCGCGCCTTGCTCAAAGCCTCGCAATCCTATCCACTGCGCATTATGCTTCCCATGATTGTCGATACGGTTCAATTTGAACAGTTGCGGGATATAATCTACGCAGAGGCACAGATGCTAAATATCTCAATGAAACAGGTTGAACTGGGAGTCATGTTCGAAGTTCCTTCGGCAGTATTCCAAGCGGAAGAGCTTATGGAGATGGCTGATTTCGGGAGTATCGGCAGTAACGATCTCTTGCAGTATCTCTTTGCCGTTGATCGCAACAACGAATTAGTGGCTCATGCATACGACATGAATCATCCCGTTCTGTGGAAATGTATGGATATTCTCGCGCAGACGGCGTCACGTTTTGATAAGCAGATTTCCATCTGTGGTGAATTGGCGTCATATCCCGGATTTGCATCAAAACTGAATAGCATTGGCATCACGAACCTCAGCGTTTCACCACAACTGATTCGCCAAGTGCGCCATGAACTGAATCAAGCGGTAGAGAGCACCCTCGTTTAATTCTCAATATGAACGGTTTTCTCTCTACTCCACGAAATAGGATTGTGGCGCATCCGCAACGCGATATATCTGGCTCACCTCTTCACCAAGGATTTTAATCGATGGAGGTACGTGTTCATCGAGAAAATTCGTCACCACATCGATAAAATCAGGAGATGACTCTTCTAGAGAATAGTAAATCATAGCAACATTAGAATCTCGGTCGTACCATCGCCGGTGAGGACGTTCTTTTCCCATATTTTCAATAATAGCACTGAACACAGCATCATTTTTGTGTACTTTCGTCAATTTCATGACACCGTGAGCGATCACTTCGAGATCGTTAGAATCCATGAACTGCAGTGATTCAAACAGAGGAGATAGTCGTTCGTAGAAATCATACCATCGAGACATCATATTCTCATTTCGTTGCAGGAATTATAAAAGATCAAATACCGACAGTCGATTAGGGCGAATAGAATAGCCAAAGTAGAGCCAGTCATCGCCACACCAAATTTTCCCCTCAATTCCAGGAGATCGCGGAAAAATGGCCTGAGTAACCGCTTCCTGAGGAGGATTCTGAACAAGAATGCCAAAATGGTCAGTAAAATCTGAATAATCCATTAAAACCGCGCAAAAAATATTGGCAAGTTCAGATACTGCGTCTTTAGCTTCATCCAACTCAATTTTAGTGTCAAACAGATTTGTCATGCTCGTTGCAGGCGAACCGATGCAAAGTGTTGATTCGTAATTATCGTTAAAACTATCGAGCATAAAGATGTAATCAAATCTGCCGTGAAGTTGTTCTGTACTTGTCCACGGCTCTTTCACAGAAGCATCAATATCCAAAAATGCATCGAGGCATTCAATGGCTATTTCGGAGAGTGTTACAGAAATATTGGCAAGTAGTTCAGCTATAGTCGCGTTGTCCATGGTCTCACTCCCTCATAAAAGGCTGTATGCAAATTGTTTAAATAGTTGATTATTATATTTTCCGGCATCGACTTCTTGCTTAAGGCGTTTCAGAATTGCCAGTGGTTTTCCCTGAATATGCACATCTGAAGAGTTGTCCATTTGCGATTCGAAAAAGTGTATCATCCCGATCAATTGTCCGTAAAATGACAACTTTTTACTCCCTGTGGGAAAACCACTTCCGTCAAGCCGTTCATGATGTTCCAATGCCCCTAATCTAATAGACGAGTTTGAAAAATTACACTGATCGATAATGGAAGCTCCCAATTCGCAGTGCTGCTGGAATATTTTTTTATTTTCCTCATCGGCAGGAACAATTCCATTCTCAGAAATACCGTGGAATTCAAGTTTTGTTTTTCCAATGTCATGCAAAAGGGCGCTAAAAGCTATATCAACAGTATCTTCAATTGAATATTCATTACTTTTACAGAACTTAATCGCCAATCCCATTATATTCACAGAGTGTTCGGACACACCTTTACCAAGTCCAATAACATTACACATCATATCGAGAGTATTCGTCTCTTTGGGATAAAAGCGCACCGTCGCGTCGACGCTATTTCTCATTTCTACAAGTACACTCGGTTCAGTATTCACAACAGCGGAAGTAAAAATGTCAACCAGCACTTTCTGCGCTCCTGCCAAATTACATTCGTTCAAGAAAGAAGATAAAATGTGGTTATATCGAGTCATTTTTTCAACGAGCGCATCGGCCTGATCAAGGTCATGATAATAGAGAACAGGGCAACGATAGTCGGTAATCCTCTCATCGGGAAGTCGAGAATTCGCGGGTTTATATAGAACAAATTGATTATTTGTACCTTTTTGGAAAAGTGGTACTTTTTCAAATAGTGTTATCTCTTTGCGAGGAATCTGTATGTAGCCATCCTCTTGAGCGAGAAGGTGTGAAATTTCAACGGTATACGAGTACAACTCCTGGCTCATCTCATTATCTGCGCGCTCGGGGGGAAGTTTATCCATACCCGAATCACCGATCGGCTTAACCGTGCCGTCCGTAGTCCGATTTTCGATTGCGGCAACTATTTCAGAAATTTTAAATTTATCACCAAATTTATCAATATGATGGCAATGAATACCGTGATTTGTGACAAAATCATCGAATTCAAAAATTGTCATATTGAGATATTTGGCGGCTAAGAATTTCGATAAATACTGATTTTCAGGAAGAGATTTTAAATCTTCAAATTTCACAGGTTCCTCATTTCTGGTAAACAAGAATCGAGAAATGTGGTGGGTGGTGTTCAATAGTATAATGGTATGCGACCAATTACAACAAGAATCGTTCTTTTCCAAAATACACTATTCTCAAACATCGCATTTCAGGCGGATCGACAAATACTCAATGGCATAATGCTCTAAATAATCGTTTGACCTCGTATCTTTCAGTACGTGCGTGTAAAGACGTATATGTAGCTTGTGGAAAAGGTTTCATTAATTGGTAGCAACAGGCGAAACAATAAAAACAAAAAGGCTCTTAACTATCTAAAGTTAAAAGCCTTATGTATTCTTGCTTACTGGATAAAAAGTACACCCTGAGGGATTCGAACCCGCGACCTACGGATTAGAAATCCGTTGCTCTATCCAGCTGAGCTAAGGGTGCAAGGTTGAAAATGGTCGGAGAGGCAGGATTTGAACCCGCGACATTCTGGTCCCAAACCAGACGCGCTACCAGGCTGCGCTACTCTCCGACTTATTTCGAGC
>JAIFMU010000104.1 GCA_020048285.1 bacterium
CAGAAAGCACAAAGTTCAAAGGCAAACATCTTTTATCCGGAAATTCAGAATTTGGCACCGCCAGCAACGGCTATTTGCACATTGGCGCAAACGGAACATCCGATAATGGTCTTGAGATCTCATACGGAAGATTAGAATCATCAAAAATTGGACTCTCAGATGAAATGCTCAACGGAACAATTTCATTCGCAGGATCGCTTGACAATAGAGATACTGTGAGCATTTCAATTTCATTTGATGGTACGAGCAACGTGCGTGGAACACTTCTGTCGGCAAACGGCGGAACCGGTGTATATAATTCACCACAACCCAATAGCGAAGTGACAGGAGTTGAGTTTCTCGATGCAGCTTCAAATCAGATTAGTGTAAAAGATGCGATTCAAGACTGGAGTAAAGTGGTTTATGTCAGCGCCGACTTAGTAGGAGACACGGTCACCAACGCAATTAATCCACTGAAACGAGATCAAGTGGGATGGCGAGTATGGCCCACTAGCGGCGTTTCATATTCACCAAACGGTGGGAACGACGGCATGGCAATGACACCTACCTCTGAAATTTCAACGCAAAAAACAGCAATGGATGCCATTTTCCTACTCGACTCGGCATTGAAAACAACCAATAGAGTTCGCGCAGACATCGGTTCCTACATGAATCGACTCACCCATTCAGTGAACAACCTCATGACATCGGAAACAAATCAACAAGCTTCTGAATCGCAAATCCGAGACACCGATTTTGCAGAAGAAACGGCGACTCTATCCCGTCATCAGATCATTTCTCAATCAGCAACAGCAATGCTCGCTCATGCAAAAGCAACACCGCAAACAATGTTAAGTTTAATCCGCTAAACAGAACAACCGAGACAGATAAGTTTTTCTCACAAAATTAACATGTTAAATAAAAAAGGGAACGATTCTCATCGTTCCCTCAAACCATCGACAACCGGAGTTCCGTTTTTGTCGTTTAATCTCTTAATCGTTTACGCGATATACTCGAGCGCGATCTTAAGCATACGACGAACTGGTTCTGCCGCACCCCAAAGAAGTTGGTCACCAACCGAGAATGCAGTAAGGAAATCATCGCCCATACGCATTTTGCGAACACGTCCAACAGGAATATTGAGTGTTCCGGTTACTTTTGCTGGAGTAAGTTCACTCATGGTGAGAGGTTTGTCGTTCGGCACAAATTTCACCCAGTCATTGTGGAACGCGATCATATCTTCTATCTCATCAAGCGGAACATTTTTGTTCAGTTTGATTGTGAACGCCTGAGAGTGACAACGCATGGTTCCGATGCGAACACACTGACCATCAACCTGAATCGGATTTTCGGTGCGACCAAGTATTTTGTTGGTTTCAACGAACCCTTTCCACTCCTCTTTTGACTGACCCATTTCGTACGGACGGTCGATATAGGGAATCAGTGATCCCGCAAGTGGTGCACCGAAATTCGCTGAAGGGAACGCATCGCTGCGGATCGCATCAGTTACTGCGCGGTCAAGATCAAGAATCGCCGAAGCAGGATCTTTGAGGAACGGATCTGCAACTTCGCCAAGAAGTTTCATCTGCGACAGAAGTTCGCGCATGTTTTTCGCGCCAGCTCCTGAAGCTGCCTGATAAGTCATTGAGCTGACCCAATCAACGAGATTGTTTTCGAACAGTCCGCCGAGTCCCATAAGCATGAGCGAAACGGTGCAGTTCCCGCCGATGAAATCTTTTTTGCCATTTGCAAGAGCGTTATCGATCACGTTGCGGTTTACCGGGTCAAGGATAATGGTCGAATCCTGTTCCATGCGAAGAGTCGACGCGGCATCGATCCAATAGCCATTCCAACCAGCAGAACGAAGTTTTCCGAAGATATCAGAGGTGTAGTCTCCACCCTGACAGGTTACGATAACATCCTGCTGTTTGAGCAGTTCGATGTCAGAAGCGCTCGCCAAAGGTGGAAGGTCGAACCCAAAGTCAGGGGCTGCCTGTCCCGCCTGTGAAGTGGTAAAAAACAGCGGTTCAAATGATCCATCGAAATCTTTTTCTTCGAGCATGCGGTTGATCAGAACCGATCCAACCATTCCACGCCAGCCTACAAATCCTACTTTTTTCATGAGAAATTCCTTTACGATTAAACGATTAAGCGACAAAACGATTAAACGAAAGGCCGCTAAAACGATTAAGCGACAAAACGATTAAACGAAAATCCTTAATTCGGTGAATACTCTGCCGACTCTTCGTACAGAGAATTCGTATCCATATTTATTGTCTTTGCAAAGGACAGAATCATACCGGTCAGACCGTAGAACTCTGTCGAAAAGTAATCAAATGTGTTTTGATCAAAATAGCCAACATCTAAAGCGACATAGAGATGCGAACGAACTTCGCCGGCAGACGCTTTTGCAATATCAAGAAACCGAAGAAACTCGCGATTTGATCGCCGTTCAAAACCTTCTGCGATATTTGCCATAACCGAAACCGACGCTCGCCTAATCTGGTCTTTTAGGCCAAAATCTTTCGCCCAATCACCTGCAGATGTTACGCGATAGATTTCAGTGGTCAGCTTACGAGCTAATTGCCAGATTCTCAGATCTTCGAATTTCTGTTTCATAAATCCTCCAGCTTAAACGTCCAAGCGATTAAACTTCAGCTCAATCGACCAAGTGATTAAACAATTACGCGCAATTCCCGTTTTGTCAATCGTTTCAGCCGACTTTCGTTTTGGCGTTTAATCGATTAATCGTTTCAGCCGACTTTCGTTTTGGCGTTTAATCGATTAATCGTTTCAGCGTTTTATGCCGCTGAGAACGCCATTTCCGCTTTTGCCACGAGCTGACCATCGACCTTGATCGATGCTTTCACCATGGCCATGTTCCCGATCTGTTTCAGAAGAGTCACTTCTGTCACCATTTGATCGCCCGGAACCACCGGCTTACGGAATTTCACTTTTTCCACCATTCCGAGGTAGTACACTTTGTCCGATTCAACGCCACCGGCAGATTTTGACAAGAGGAAACAGGCCGACTGAGCCATGTTTTCAATCATCAAAACACCAGGAAATACGGGTTCACCAGGGAAATGTCCCTGAAACTGTGCTTCGTTGATCGTCACGTTTTTCAATGTCTTAACGGTTCCGGTTACGTTTCCTTCAGCATCTGTTTCAACCGCCGTGAATTCTGTAACGCGATCAATCAACAAAAAAGGATAGCGATGGGGAACGAATTTCATAATCTCTTTAACATCGAACATAGAAACCTCCTTCTAAACCGAAACCACACATTTACGCGTGAAAATACAGGAAGGACGCAGGTTTGCACAACCTTAGAAACGGGAAATTTCCCCCACTTTGCGCCACGAAGATCAGAATCAGTACATTTTCACGGCACAAACTATCTTTGATAGGTACGCGACACTTATCGAAAAGGATTTCCCATGAAAAAAATGATACTGTTTCTGGCACTCATGACTGCTTTTACACTCACTTCGTGCGAACAGGTGGCATCAATTCTCGAAGAGACCGGAATCACCAACGACGAGTCTGTGGAAGCGCTCAAAACTGCTCTTTCTTATGGGATCGATTCAGGAACAACCGATATCGCAAAATTTGGATATGCAAACTACACAACCGATTCGACCAATGGACGCGGCATTAAAGAAGATATTCAAAAAAAAGTAATTAAGATTCTACTCCCCGAAGAGGCTAATCAAGTGTTGGATTATATCGCGGGAAATCCTGTTACGAATCTCGCATTCGAAGCGGCAACAAGCTATTCAGCGACTGGCATGAGATCACAACTGCTATCGACGATCAACAAAGCGGCTGACACTGCAGCACCCCAATCAATTTCTGTATTTAAGAATGCAATCACATCAATGAGTATATCCGACGGCATGAGCATTCTCACTGCGAAAGACAACTCAGGAAATAAAGATTCAGTCGCAGCGACCAATTATCTTTCCACCAACACGCGCACAGGATTGACCGGAATCTATCAGCCACTAGTTGCAAATGCCTTAAGTAAAGTGGGAGCTGCAACTACATGGACAAAATTTGCCGGTTATTATAACAACGTACTCAGCTTAACCCGCTCAGAACGTGCATCCCGAGGACTCCCGGACTCTCTTCCCACAAAACTCGATGCCTACGCCACCGAAAAAGCACTCGACGGACTTTTTGTTGTAGTTGGCCACGAAGAGATCAAGATCCGTCGAAATCCCTTTGCCTATGCGAGTGGTGTCGTTCAACGAGTGTTCAGTAAGCTGTAACATTGAATTAGGTAGCAAACTCTCTTGTGAGGCGACCAACTCTGTTGATCGCCTCTTTTTTCCAGACAATCCGTCTGAACGATTGAGACACCGCCAATAGATTCTCATCCAAATGAATCTTCATCCATTCGAGCAGACTCATTTCTTCTGCTCAACACATGAAAAAAGGAGATTCGTTGCCGAATCTCCTTGTAATAAATGACACATATGATATCTATTTCTGTCGACGCAGAGCGGGGCGCAGTGCTTCGCCAATAGTCACCGGCGAAAGATAGGCGTCAATCGAATAGTATTGATACCACCCACAGTTGATATCACACGCTTTCATTGCCGCCCGATCCTTGTACGCTTCCTGCGACACGAGCCATTCGGTGAGATCTGTTTCTGCGAGATCAATCCGTTTGGTGTTGCGAATATTACAAGGATAGAACAGTTTGCCATCAGGCGAAATGATAATCGACGCCGACGAGCACTTGGCTTTGCGATAGGCATCGAAATAGCCCAGCGGAGTATGAATCGTGGCGGGATATTTCCGTTTCAGGCGGCGCAGTTCCGATTCGAACCGATCAATGTCGGGGAACGCTTTCTTTTTCGCCCCTTCCATTTCAGCGGCAGGAATAATTACCATATTTGCCCCCGCCGAATGACACCGCACCACTTTTTCTTCGAGCATATCCAGCGTATCGCGAGTCACCACGGTCTGAATAGAGATATCAGTAGGGAGTTTGGCCAGTTCAGGCAACAGATCAAACATTTCAAGATTGGCATGACCTTCATCGATTGAAATCTGAAGGAAATCGATCTTTTCAGCGTACTTTTCCATGGGATAGTCGAGAATATTGCGCGCCGATGACGTAAACATCAGGTAGAAATCACATTTCGACGCATGGTCGATCAGTTCGCCAATGTCTTCGCGAAGGAGTGGTTCTCCCCCTTCGAAACTGGTCATGAGAATAGGCGACCGGGAGAGATTGTCAAGAATCTTGATCATCTTATCCGTGGGAAGATCAACCTGTTCGTGAGTATGCATATTACAAAACGGACAACCAAAATGGCAGCGCGGTGTCACCTTAAACGATGCGTAAAACGGATACACCGACTCACGTTTTAGCACATTTTTCATCAACCCCTTTGCCGTGGGCAAATAAGAGGTGGCAGGAAGCATTCTTATCATTGTATTATCCTCATTTTCACTTTAGCCGAGCCGGAAGCGACTAGACCGATTTTTGATGCCGCTTTTTTCGATAGATCGATCATGCGATCTTTGCGATGCGGTCCGCGGTCATTGACCCGAACTTTCACGGCTTGCCCCGTTTTCAGATTGATCACTTCGACAATCGTTCCAAAGGGAAGTGTACGGTGTGCAGCGGTCATTTTGTTCATGTCGAACAGTTCACCACTTGATGTTTTTCGTCCCTGTAATCCCGGCCCATACCACGATGCAAAGCCGATTTTATCGCCCGCTTTGTCCGAAGTGTCTGCATTGTAGGCCATGGCACTATCCACAAGTGCCACCGTATCGACAGCAACGGCATTTGTCGGCGAACTCATTTCTATGGCGCCAGAATCGCGAGGCATTGTAGTAGCCGGGATTTCCGGCGAATCAAACAGCACATGAGTAGCGGCAATTGATCGCAATGCTGAAGGGGCGATTGAATCCTTAGTTTCAAAGAGAATCTTCAATGAATCGACGGGCGGTTCAGGGAGGACGATTGTGGTGACTAATCCTTTTTTCGGTTTTGCCTCACTGGCAGTAGCGTTAGCCGCTGAATCGTTTGCGCTGGCGCGCATCTCGCTAATTGTCGATTTCAAGGCCGCACCGATCGGTTTTTTTTCCGCCGTTGAATCTGCGAGGATTTGATAGCGCGGCGATGTCGATGCCGCAGTTCCAATAGCGAGAGCAAAAAGTAAAAACAGGGGATAACGCATTCATTCTCCTTCAATACCATATTACTTGGCCCTAGGGGGATTACGTATAAAGTACATAATTATCAGAGAAAAAACCTGACAAAAACCACAATGCACATCATAACCTTGAAATTTGAGAACAATTTTATTCGCTAATTCCGAAAGATTTTTGTAGATTATATGGAGTTATGAGTGATATACTATCCCCCCTACGATTCGGAGTTTCTATGAAATCTGCAATTTTACTCCTTCTTTTGACAACGCTTTCTCTCTTTGCAGTGTCGGCTCCACCCAATTGGGGAGATTTTCAGATGGGACTCGTCAATAATGGAAGAACTCATTGGGATGGCGCCATGCGTGAAGCTCTGGAAGTCACCGAAGGGGGCAAGCGGATCTATCAACTCGATCGCCGCTATATTTACATGGATGACACCACCAACATGAAAGCCTACTGGGGAACGGATGGCGTGGCCAAAAACAACTGGTCTCGCAACAGCTATTACGAATCAAAAGGAGTCAAACCGGCGATCGTAATCTACATGCTTCAGCGAGGTGGCGATTCATGGTCTGCCGTCGAAGCAGGCATGAACAGCAAGGAGTTCATGAAAGACTATTTCACGTATATTGCTCGGATAGCCGACAGCACCCGCGGAACAAATCCAATCTACGTGATCGAACCGGATGTGTGGACCTACATGCTGCAGCAGGCGCGCGAAAACGATCCCGGTCGCTACACCACCACCGGCGACGACTGGAGCAAGATCAAAGACAACAACTTCGAATCGCTCTGTCATATAAACGACCTCGGCCTTCCGTGGCTTACCGAGTTTGAAAATAAAGCGAGCAATCTTCCCGGTGCAATTATCAAAACGCTCAAAATGCGCGACCCCGGCGCCTACGCGGGAATACTCATCGGCTTTTGGGGATTTCAACCCAGTGTGGCCACGGGAATCGGTCTGTTCACAAGCAACTCCGATGCGATTGCCGTGGGAGCTCGGGAAACAGCTCGTTTCACCAATGCTCTGCTCAGCTCAACGAAATACCGTGGCGATTTTGCGGGACTCGAAAAAAATGGTCAGGATGCAGGGTACTGGGATGGCGCGTACAAATCAGCATTGACCTGGGACGACCGCCAGAACAGCGACTGGGTGAAATTCGCCAAGTCAATAAGCGACTCCACCAAACTTCCCATGGTGGGATGGCAGATCTCTATCGGTCATACAGGACTTCCCAACACGCTCAACTCGTATGAAGACTCGTTTTCCCCCTACTTTTTCAAGAACACCAAAGCGTTTATGGATGCCGGAGTGATAGGCATGCTCGCCGGTGTAGCCGGTCAGGATCGGGGAACACTGGCGGTAATCCCCGGTGGGAAAACCTATACCAACCCATCGTTCAATCAAACAACTCAGGGGGATAAGGGATGGTTCTACACCGAATATGCCAAGTTCAACACCGCTCGCCCCTGGGTAACCGGCGCACAAGAGACATATCATTCGGTTATCGCCGAAGTAATTCCCGAATCGACCTTTGTTGCCGGAAAAATCACCGATCCCGATTGGGATCCCACTAAGACGTACGGAACCGCAGATAACGGGAAAACCGTTCATTACGCTGGTCGCCAGTACCGCTTGGATGCGTGGTATGTGAATCCAGGGCAAAAACCTTCAGACTTCCCTAAACTCTGGACAGACCTCGGCCCCTACGGAACACTCACTGTTTCCGAAGGGGGCTATGTGTGGAACGATGGGATCTATTATAAAAAAGGTTCCTCAGTTGCTCACAAAGTCTCGTTTTTCCCCAATGAAGGATATGGGATAAAGTCGATGACATTGGACGGAGCGCCCATCGATCCATCGGAATGGGTGAATATCTCCTCCATTACGAGCGACCATCGCATCAAAGTGGTCTTTACGAAAGGGGGGATCACTCCGATCTGTGATGATCTCTGCGCTCCTCGAGCACTTTCGCTGGGATCGTTACTCTCAATCCAGAACCGGTCAATCACCTTGAACCTCGATGCCACGGTGGAACTGTTCACCTTGAACGGCCGCAAAGTTCTGAAACAATCGCTCATGGCAGGACAAACCGTGTCGCTTCAGTCAATGGCGGCGGGAACCTATGTAGCTTCAGTGCGCGTGGCGAACAAACAGTTCTCCACAAAGATTTCGATCTACTAATCACCGTTCCAAGGATCCTCCACTCTTGGAACAGCACGTGTATCGCGGAATGGCTTAGGTCATTCCGCTTTTTTTACGGCGAAAATCACGGGACGCCTTTCGGAATGTGATCATTGCGATCTATATTGAAATCATTGATTAATCAGAAACGTGAGGAGTTCTTATGATTATTGTCCGCCAGATCCTTTTCGCCACAGTTATTGCCTTACTGTCCATATCACTCTTTGTGACCTTTACACAAGAGGCGTTCCTCGTTCCAGTCAGTGCGAAACTGCTTTTCTGGGAAACTGCCCCCATTGCGGTGCTCTGGTTTCTCGCCGGATCATTTGTTCTGGGACTCGCTATCGGAGCACTCTTCGCGCTCATGCTCTGGCTGTCGATGCGCAAAGAGATACAGTCACTGAAAAATCCTCAGCCACTCACCGCCCCTGAAGAACAATTCGCCAACAAGGAGCAATAATCATGAACCGTTCCGCCGCCGCTGCCACAGAAATGACCGGACTATCGCGATGGATTATCTTTTCACCCAAAGGCATTATCATACCCGGCGATACTTCAGACCCAATAGCGTTCTTTGAGAGCGTTCCGGTTCCTCTGGAGATCACAGAATATCTGGGCGATGACCAGGGAACGCGCGTATTTGCCGGATATACGACACAAGACTATAGCGATGATCCCCACTTTCGAATCATACACCTACGAAGCATCTACAAGACAATCTCGGCAGAACTGTTTCAACTGGCGGGGTACGCTTCCGAAGTGATCTCATGGCGAAAGAATTTCCGGTTCTGCGGCGTTTGCGGTTCACTGGCCGAACGATCCCCCACCGAGCGGGCGATGATCTGTCCATCCTGCAACCACATGGCTTTTCCACGCATCTCGCCGGCAATCATTGTGGCGATCACCAACGGCGAAAAAGTACTTCTGGCAAGTAACACAAACTTTCCCCAAAACCAGTACTCGGTGCTGGCGGGCTTTGTCGATCCGGGAGAGTCTGCGGAAGATGCGGTGGTGCGCGAAGTTATGGAAGAGGTGAGTATTCGGATAAAAAACATTCGCTATGTCACCAGCCAAGCCTGGCCATTCCCCGATTCGCTTATGCTGGGATATACCGCCGAATACGACAGCGGCGACATTGTTCCCGACGGCGTGGAGATTATTGATGCCCGCTGGTTTAGCGTAGAAGATCTTCACTCCATTACGATTCCCGGGAAACAAGCCATCGCTCGCCGTTTGATGGAAACAGTTCTCGGCCCGATCGATCGGGAGTGATTGTTTCTCCTATGAAAGCCCACCGAATGTAAAATCTGATCTGCGATACCGCAAGGGCGATGCAATCGCCCTCTATAGAAGGTACACTATTGGCCGTTTATGGGCACACACCGATAAACTTCGCCCTCTGTTGGAGTGATATCGCCGGTGTATAACGCAATAAGGGATGCCTTTTTGAGACACCCCCCTATACAAACCGTACTACTTTCTTTAAACCCCTACCAGAAAACTTTCTGAGTTATCATCTGATTTCCCGAACTGACCCGCGCCACATAGATTCCTTTACCCACAACGGGCGAAACAGTCACCGAGCCCTGAACAGTGTTCACCCGTTCCTGCCAAACCACCCGCCCGCGAAGATCCGCTACAGTCACGGTACCCAAACCGTGTATCCCTGAAATTGTCAGCGATCCTCCCATCTGCCGCATAGAAAGGTTCTTTTGAACATTGGCCTTCGCGCGATCAGCAATGGTGTTCACCGATTCGTCGTCGGTAAGGTGAGCAATCCCATTGAACTTCGTGCCGAACCACTTGCTTCCGTCGCGACCAATGGCAATTGATCCGATCTGATTTGATTGCAACTCCGAGTTTGAACTATCGATCCATGTCCATGAACTGCCGTTCCACTTGGAAACACCCTTGTCTGTCCCCACCCAGATATTTCCGAATGAATCGGCAGTGAGAACAGAAACTGCACATTCTGTTTGAATTGTAAGGGTGTCAATATGAGATCCTGCAACTCGAACAAGAGAAGAGGTACCATTGCCAAACCATGCCACATCATTTGTATCAACAGCCACGGAACTAAATGAACCAGCCAAGACCGTACTCCACGAACCATCGTACTTCCATACACCACTGTCAGTAGCACACCAAACAGTACCTTTTTTTGCAGTAGCGAGAGAGGTAACCGGTGGAACGGTATCATATCGAGTGAATGTACCATCGACATACCGCGCGACACCTTTTTTGGTGCCAATCCAAACACTCTCTGCCGATGGTGTTAGTGTTCGTATAGAAGAACTGCCAATCTTCGCACTGTCAAAGAATACCCACGTACTCCCATCGTACTTTGCCAAAGGAATCGTGGAATAGGTGCTGTTAGTACCAGCCCATAGTGCTCCATTTTTGTCGGTTGCTAATGTCGAAACCGAGTCTATAAGAAAATTTCCCGTGGCAGCAAAATCCTCGATGCGCCAGCAATTCCATAAACTATCCTTTCTGTTGCGATAAGAAAGCCCAAACTTGTGAGCAAAATAGTCCTGTTGATCAGTTGATGCAATAGCCGAGATGGTATCGTTAGCAAGTCCAGTGGTGTAAAAACTGTACCGCTTATATCCCGTGCGGTCGAGATAGAACAATTCTGAATAAGGAATGTTATCGAGATTCTTCTTGTCCTTCGTAAACCAAAAACCGCCATTGGGATTATAGCTATGAGCATTGCGACTATTTACCTGTATTGTCGAGTCCCACCATGAACAGGTATCGAAAACGAACCAACTTTTCTCTGCTAAGCTGTACACGGCATGTTGTGTCGGATAGTAAGTATACTGACCAGAATAACTATCATAGGTGTAGTAGTCAAATGTTTGCCAACGATCGCCATGCTTGTCGATATACGCATAGGGCCTGGTTAAATCCGGAAATGTTGCAGCACTTGTATAAAATGAAACTGTCGAGCCATCCCATTTTGCTACTGCGCCGGAGTCATTGGTAAACCATACGGTATCACCTGTTGGTGTTTGTATAAATTTTGTGAATGAACTTGGTTTAAAAATAGTCGTATCCATTACATAGCTATGAAAGTTCTTCCCGTCAAACCGCGTAACACTGTTCAAACACCCAAACCAAACATTCCCTTTTTTATCTTCATCCATAGACTTAACAAAGGGAAGAGTAAAATCGGTATCACCATGCACAACCCAGTACCACCCATTATAAGGATCATAGGTATGCACTCGAGCATAACGGTACCACTGCCCCGTTGAATCCATACGATCTATGGAAGATTTCGTCACCGGCGCGGTGAACTGATGTGCTGACCAAATATTGCCATAGCTATCGGCAAAGATTTTCGTGATGTTATTGTTACTCAAACCGGAGTTTGCCGTATCGTAATATGTCCACTGCTGCTTCTGTGAATCATAGAGTACGAGTGTATCATTTTTCGTTGGCTTATCATAAATGTAGAACCAGTATTTCCCATCAATACCTTTTGTTACCCCACCAGTAGATTTAATATTAATTTCACTTGATTCTACAATGATATTCTTGTCTTCATCAGGAGCATATAGTATTGCATATTTTTTTTCAGTTGGAGAGTGTAACCACAATTCTGTGCTATTTTTTAGAAAACCGTCATTATACAGATTATTTATTGGTATGGAAGAGTTTTCATGAGTTAGTGTATGAAATTTAGTATAATCAAAATAAAGGATATTTCTTTCTAGGTAGGTCAAATTAAAGGTATTTGAAAACCAAACTTTTGTATCGTTGTGATAGCTATGGTGAGTGGAAATGAAAGGATACATACCTAAACTATTAATGGCAAATTGATATACATCCAACTGTGGTGCACTCATTCCAACTATTGCATAAAGTAATAAAGAAAATGCTATTTTTATCATAAATTCTGTACCTCAAAAAAGGTATCCTGACATAGGATACCTTTATGAATGATTTCTGTATTATTCAAATTCTACAATAGGTGCAGCACCTATAAAATTCCAACATTGACGCCATAGCCCGGGGTAAATCGAACCCCAATCAACCCCGTTCTCCACTACCCCACCGGGCGCATACGCTACATTATGTGACCACCAATGGGCAAGATAGAGAGGATAGTTAACATCCTGACGAAGTTCATAAAATGAGCGGGTTGTCCCTTCATCCTTATATGCAAGAATAGTTCTCTGAAGATGATCAGGATAGTAGATGCTTTTATATTCTACCCAGTCGGTTGCTTTTTTTAACTCCGTTCTTTGAAGCTCTTTACTATCAATAGTATACTTTTTCCCAATTTCTTCAAAAGGATCCCTTGGCTTATCATCATCGATCTCTACAAATGAAATTTTATTAAGTGTAATATTATTTACAGGCTTACCATGTATAGTAAGCTTAAACTCTGTTACTATACCATCTTTGAATTTTTGGGTAATGTTATCAGTAAGTACTACCTCATACTGCGCAAAAAACTTTTTTCGGTTAGGTTCATTGGGTATATCCTGATAAATATGATATACCTTTTCACCTGTAGTACTATTGCCTGTAAGTATCGTGTTAAGTTCAAACTGTTCAATCCAATTTTTGTCAATACTAAGTTGAACATTACCCATATATGCACCCGAATAGTCTGGATTATTTTTCGTCCCTTCAAATGCCACATCAAGTATTACCTTCACACGTGATATGCCCGAACCGTAAAAGGATTGGTAATTGCCATCTTGCCCTTTATACTCTGTGATTGGTCCTTTTGCAATCGCAGTCATATTCTGCCAAGTATCAAATGTTAATTGCAGGTTTTTATCATCTGCAGATAGACCATCTACATATGAGTATCGATTACCATTGGTAAGTATATCCCAATACTTTGAATCAGAGAAAGAAAGCATTTTTTGTTCATCGGGGAATGTTGGTGCTTTATATACAGGAAGAGGTACCGACCACAAAACGGTCAATTGGTTATTAGCTGCAGGTGTCTCACCAGCAAGCAGAAATGACTTTCCATATTTATCGCCAATAACAGCGAGCGGTAGATCACCAAACGAGCTATTACTCCGACCGGCAAATATGGTTCTATTCTTAAGCCGCATACAGAATTTTCGGGTGCTTAAAATATTGTGCAATACGTTGTGGG
>JAIFMU010000044.1 GCA_020048285.1 bacterium
TATTGGTGCCCGAATAATTCCACAGCGCGGTTCCTGGGTTGAAATCATGTTGGATTCAGACAACCTTCTCTGGATTAACATTGACCGTCGAAAAAAAATGCCTGCTACTATTGTTCTCAGAGCGTTGGGATTCCCGTCTAATGGTGATATTCTCAATTTCTTTGCTGAAAGCAAAAAAGTTGCCGTTAATGAAGATACTAAGCGTGAACTCCTTCACAAAACTCTTCATGCTCCAATCATAGATGAGTCAACCGGCGAAGTCGTCTACGATGCTGGTGATGTAATCACAGAAGAAGTTCTTAAAACTGTTATCGCATTGGGACAGACTGAAGTCTCACTCTTTAGTGATGAAGAGTCAATAGACTCAATCATCCTAAAAAACACACTCGCTAAAGATGAAACTAAGAACGAAGAAGAAGCGTTGATTTATATCTATCAGTCAATTCGTCCGGGGCCTCCTCCGAACGTTGAAACTGCTCGTGGTCTTATTGAACGCTTGTTTTTTGATGACAAAAGATATGACCTGGGTCAGGTAGGGCGTCACCGCCTTAACCATCGTCTTCATGTTAAAGCACCGGAAGGTTGCCAAACTCTTATTCGTGAAGACTTCGTTGAAACAATCCGCCACTTGATCAAAATTGGTCTTGGTGAAGGTGATCTTGACGATATCGACCACCTTGGTAACCGTCGTGTTCGCTCAGTTGGTGAACTCATGGAAACACAATTTGCAGTTGGTGTTACTCGAATGGTTCGAACCGTTCGCGAGCAGCTCAATATGCGCGGAACTGAAAATATTGTTCCTCATGACTTGATTTCTGCAAGAACTGTTGCGACCGTAATTCAGTCATTCTTCGGTTCTTCGCAGCTGTCTCAGTTCCTTGACCAGACTAATCCGCTTTCTGAGCTTACTCACAAGCGTCGTGTTTCTGCCCTTGGACCTGGTGGCCTTACCCGCGAACGTGCAGGTTTCGAAGTTCGAGACGTTCACCATACTCACTATGGTCGTCTCTGTCCAATTGAAACGCCTGAAGGTCCGAACATCGGACTTATCGCGTCGCTTTCTACCTTTGCTCGCGTAAACCAGTTTGGATTCATCGAGACTCCTTACCAGGTTGTGAAAAACGGTAAAGTGCTTAACGATATCGAATATCTCTCTGCTGATGATGAAGATATGCACTATATCGTTCCTGCGGACGTCGAGCTTGAAGAAGATGGAACAATCAAAAACGCAATGGTGTTCGCACGTTGTCGTGGTGACTTCCCTGTTCTTCCACGTGAAGAAATTGGCTATAAAGATATATCACCTATGCAGATGGTTTCGATTTCAGCGGGACTCATTCCGTTCCTTGAACATGACGATGCGAACCGCGCACTCATGGGATCGAACATGCAACGTCAAGCTGTACCGCTTATCCAGACACAGGCTCCTCTTGTGGGAACTGGTATGGAAGCACGCGCTGCGAAAGACTCAGGTTGTCTTATCGTTGCTAAAAGTGAAGGCGTTATTGAAAAAATTGATGCAGAACGTATAATAATTCGCAAAGATAAATGTTCCCCTGAAGATGAGTTCCTCGGTATCAATGAAACCGAAGAGCACCTCCTTACAAAGTTCGAGCGTTCGAACCAGGACACATGTATTAACCAGCACATTTGTATTAAAGAAGGTGCTCGCGTTAAACCTGGAGATGTTCTTGCCGATGGTCATGCGACTAAAGACGGTGAACTTGCACTTGGTAAAAACGTAATGGTTGCTTACATGCCATGGAATGGTTACAACTACGAAGATGCGATTATCATTTCTGAAGATCTTGTTGCAAATGACGTGTATACTTCAATTCATATCGTAGTATATGAAACAGAAGTTCGCGAAACCAAACGTGGTCCAGAAGAACTTACTTGTGAAATTCCTAACGTTTCAGAAGAATCTGTAACTCGTCTCGACGAAAATGGGATTATTACTGTAGGAGCTGAAGTCGAAGCAGGTGACATTCTCGTGGGTAAAGTTACACCAAAGGGTGAGAAAGAGCTTTCTCCTGAAGAACGTCTTCTTCGTGCAATTTTCGGCGAAAAAGCTGGCGATGTTCGTGACTCATCTTTGAAAGCTCCGTCTGGATTAAAAGGAACTGTAATCGGAACCTATATCTATTCACGTAAAGACCGTGATAAGAAATCCAAAGAACGCGATAAGGCTCGTATTAAAGACCTTCAGATTGAATATGGGCGTCAAATTCAGGATCTTACTGAACGTTTGGTGAACAATCTTTCTGAACATCTTAAGAATGAAACATCCTGCGATGTCAAAGACCTTCACACTGATGAAATCGTTGTGAAAGCTGGAACAAAGTGGAATAAAAAGATTATCAAAGAGTTGAACTTCCAAACTGCTGTCTTCTCTGATGGCGTATGTGAAGATGCTGATAAATCTGAGTTTGCCGAAAAAGTAATTTTCCAAGCAAGTAATATGATTAGCCAACTCGAAGATCGTCTTGATAAAGAGATCGATAAAGTTCTTCGCGGTGATGAACTCAAACCTGGCGTTCTTCAACTTGTTAAAGTATACGTTGCGAAAAAACGTAAACTTGGCGTAGGTGATAAAATGGCTGGTCGTCACGGTAACAAAGGGATCGTGTCAAAAGTTGTTCCGCGTGAAGATATGCCATACCTTCCAAATGGTGAACCGGTTGAAATGATTCTCAATCCACTCGGGGTACCTTCACGTATGAACGTAGGACAGATTCTTGAAGTACATATGGGACTCGTTTCTCGTGACATTGGTCAGTCAATTGCGACTCCAGTGTTTAATGGTGCTTCTTCTGAAGAAGTAATGGATCTCGTGCGTGCTACTGATGAAAAACTTGACCGTGAAAATGGAAATTTCGACGAAGCAAATCCAATGGATTTGAATGTTCGCAAACATATCAACGGAAAAGTTAAACTTCGCGATGGTCGCACCGGTGAAGAGTTTGACAGCCGCGTAACTGTAGGACCTGTTTACATGTTGAAACTGTGTCACCTTGTAGATGACAAGATGCACGCACGTTCAATTGGGCCATATTCTCTTGTAACTCAGCAGCCGCTCGGTGGTAAATCACAGTTTGGTGGACAGCGTTTCGGTGAAATGGAAGTTTGGGCTCTTGAAGCGTATGGTGCTGCGTATACCCTTCAGCAGATGCTTACGGTAAAATCAGATGACCTTGAAGGTCGTTCGAAAATTTACGAAGCGATTGTAAAAGGTGAAAATGCACCAAAACCGGGCATTCCGGAGTCATTTAACGTTCTTATGCGTGAAATGAAAGCGCTTTGTATCGACGTTCAGTGTAACGTTGATGAAGAGTAATTGAAATAGATAATCTTTAATATGGAGTCCGCCTGTGGCAGAACTTTATAATCAGTACGGATCGGAAATCAAAGACATCGAAAATATCAGTGTGAGCCTTGCCTCACCTGATACTATTCGGGGATGGTCTTTCGGTGAAGTTACAAAGCCTGAAACGATTAACTATCGTTCTTACAAACCCGAACGGGATGGTCTTTTCTGTGAAAAGATCTTTGGACCAGTGCGCAACTGGGAGTGTAACTGTGGTAAGTACAAGCGTATCCGAACTTGCTGTGCAGATTGCTCACATTTGGTTCTTAAAAAGTACGCCTTCGTATATTGGTCAGCTTGTCGGTCTTGCAAATAGCAAAATTGAAAAAGTGATCTATTATGAGAATTATATAGTACTCGATGCTGGTGATACCAACCTTGAAAAGGGTGATCTCATCAACGATGACGAATATGATGCACTTGAAGAAGCTGGGCAGAAGTTTATCGCAAAAATGGGGGCTGAAGCTGTTTTTGATGCACTTTCTTCTCTCGATCTCGATGAACTTCGCACGGAACTGCGTCTTCAGATCAATCTGGAAACGTCTCAGCAGAGAAAGAAAGATTTGATCAAACGCCTTGGTGTAGTGGAGTATTTCGTACGTTCTGGCAACAGTCCAGAAGATATGATTCTCGCGGTTCTGCCGGTTCTGCCGCCAGATCTTCGTCCACTTGTGCCACTTGAAGGTGGTCGTTTTGCGACTTCTGACTTGAACGACTTGTATCGTCGAGTTATTAACCGCAACAACCGTCTCAAAAAATTGATCGAAATCAAAGCACCTGAAGTAATTCTCCGCAATGAGAAACGTATGCTTCAGGAAGCTGTAGATACATTGATTGATAACGGTCGTCGTGGATCAACCTCTGTTATGAGCGATGGTAAACGTCCTCTCAAATCTCTTTCAGATCTCCTGAAAGGTAAACAGGGTCGTTTCCGTCAGAACCTTCTCGGTAAACGTGTTGACTATTCTGGTCGTTCGGTTATCGTTGTGGGGCCTCAGCTTAAACTGTATCAGTGTGGTCTTCCAAAAGAGATGGCTCTTGAACTTTTCAAACCGTTTGTAATTCAAAAGCTCGAAGAACACGAACTGTGTCAGACGGTGAAATCTGCGAAAAAATTTGTAGAAAAACAGCGTCCAGAAGTTTGGGATATTCTTGAAGAAGTAATTGCTGATCACCCAGTTCTATTGAACCGTGCTCCAACACTTCACCGTCTTGGTATTCAGGCGTTCTTCCCGGTTCTTGTTGAAGGTCGTGCTATTCGACTTCACCCACTTGTGTGTGCGGCGTTCAATGCTGACTTCGACGGTGACCAGATGGCGGTACACGTTCCTCTTTCTGCGGAAGCAATCATTGAGTGTCGTGTTCTGATGCTTTCGGCAAACAACTTGCTTCGCCCATCAAGTGGTGAACCTGTGATGGTACCTTCTCAGGACATGGTTCTTGGGATTTACTATCTCACAAAGACTCACCCTGATAAAAAAGCACTTGTTGCTTGTGCTGATGGTGTTGAACGTCTTCGTCGTTTTGCCGATATAAATGAAATTCACCACGCTCTTGAAACAAATGTTGTTGATCTGCATACACTTATTGAATTCCGATTCAAAAGTGAATTGATCCAGACAACGCCAGGACGTGTAATTTTCAATCAAATTATGCCTGAATTTATTGGTTTCACAAATGAAACCATGAAAAAAGGCGTTATCGAAGCGTTAGTTTCTCGTATTGTAAAAAATAGCGGTACTGAAGAAGCTGCGGTTTTCCTTGATAACGTTAAGAATCTTGGGTTCAAATATGCAACTGAATCTGGTACTACGTTCGGAATTGAAGATCTTATCTTCGCTGAAGAAGGTAGAACAGGTAAAAGTTTCACCGAAACTCGCGTAGACATTATTGGTGATGCATCGAAAAAAGTTGATAAAATTCGCAAGCAGTATCAGCGCGGTATTATTACCGAGGGTGAACGCTATAATAAAATTATCGATATCTGGACTCACGCAACCAATGATGTTTCTCAGGAGCTTTATACTGCCCTTGAAAACGACCGCAAAGGGTTTAATTCTGTATATATGATGCTCGATGCTAAAGCTCGTGGATCAAAGGACCAGATCAAACAGCTTGCAGGTATGCGTGGACTTATGCAAAAACCACAGAAAAAACTCGATAGTGGTGTTGGGTCAATTATTGAAAACCCAATTACATCGAACTTCCTCGGTGGTCTTACCGGTCTTGAGTATTTCATCTCAACTCACGGTGCGCGTAAAGGTCTTGCGGATACCGCTCTTAAAACTGCTGATGCAGGGTATCTTACTCGTCGACTTGTAGACGTTGTTCAGGATATGGTGATTTCTGAAGAAGACTGCGGAACATTCCGTGGTATCTATGTTCAGGCACTAATGGAAGGCGAAGATATAATTGAAAGCCTTACAGCTCGCATTGTTGGGCGTTGTGTACTAAAAGACGTGAAACATCCTGTTACTGGTCAAGTTCTCGCTGTTAAAAATCAACTTCTTGATGATGCAACTGCTGCAGCAATCGAAGAGTCTGGTTTGAATGGCGTTGACGTTCGCTCCGTAATGACATGTGAATCAGATTTTGGAATGTGTCAGAACTGTTACGGACGAAACCTTGCTAGTGGGCGTATGGGTGAAATCGGTGATGCGGCAGGTATCGTAGCTGCCCAATCAATCGGTGAACCCGGAACACAGTTGACACTTCGTACGTTCCACATCGGGGGAGCGGCTTCTCGTCTTGTCGCTAAAGACAAGGAAGAAGCAATTGTCGACGGTACTATCAAGTTTACCGATATCGAATTTGCATCGACTGCTACCGGTGATGTCGTTTATTCCCGTCTCGGTAAAATCTATTTACACGATAAAGATGGCATCGAACGCAACTGTTTTGATATCCCTCATGGAGCAGTACTCTTTATTAAAGATGGCGCTTCGGTAAAAATGGGTGATAAACTGTTTGGATGGGATCCGTACAATGCCGTTGTTGTTGCTTCTAAATCGGGTATGCTCGATGGTGTTGGTATCAAAGAAAATGCAACCGTACGTGAAACGTTTGACGACCTTACGGGTGCTACTGACCGTGTTATTATTGAAGATAAATCGCGTCGTTATCATCCGCACTTCCGGATTATTCCTGACGATGAATCAAAAACACTTAACATCTCTCTTCCTGTAGGAGCACTCCTTCAGGTTCGCGAAGGTGAAAAAGTGGAACAAGGTACGATTCTCTATAAGATTCCACGTGATGCGGGTAAAACGCGTGATATTACGGGTGGTCTTCCTCGTGTTGCGGAGCTTTTCGAAGCGCGTAGACCTAAAGATCCGACAATTATGGCGGAAATTGACGGTCTTGTTGAGTTTAAAACTCGTCCCGTTAAAGATGAAAAAGGAACTACGGTTTTCGACTCCGACGGTGTGGAGCTTCGTGAACCGGAAATTGAACGCGGTAACCG
>JAIFMU010000168.1 GCA_020048285.1 bacterium
CGGGCTTTGAATCCGGCGGTTACTCCATCTGACCATGCCGAATACACGGTAAGCCATTCACCTACACCCATGGATAGGGGAACCTGCGAAGTAACAAATATTTCATTTTGGCGATTAGAATTTACAAAACCATCGTAACCAACTATGAATTCTCCTGAACCAATAAAGTCTGCATCTGGAATTGTACGAACAGAACTCCAGCGTGTTTTCCCCAAGAGAGGTATAGCCACAATGATCAACACTGTAAAGATCGAAATTACTCGCATCGAACAATTCACGATACCTACTCTCCGTGTTTTCCGAAAAGTTCAAAAGGATTTGCTTCGCCAACACTATTTTCGTCTTCCGAAATGATATATGACTCTTGCTTTTCAGAGCCGACTGCAGACATTTCTGACTGTTCATCGAGTTTCAGTGGAGCCTTATCATCAAATCGCATGACGAATTGCTTTTTCTGTTGAATCGCTTTAGCCAAAGGTGGCTCAACTTGTTTTTGTTCTGGTTGAATAGGTTGTACCTGTGCTAATTTTGCAGGTTCAAAGGTCGCAACAATTTGTTGATGAACAGGAGTAATTGCAGTTGAGTTATGTGATTCTCCGGAAGTGAGCGCGTGGCGAATGCCGCGGAGAAGACCAATAATTGTATGGTTTTGCTGTACGATTTCTTCAAGAAGGTGAACATTTTCTACATTGCTAGAGTGATTCTGATTGGTGTGCTGAGGATGATTCGAATGGTGCCTGTTAGCAGGAGAACGATGGGGTGCGTTCCCTTTTACCTGATTCTGCTGACGGTTGTCTTTGTTGACTGTATTGCTCTCGTTCACACTTTACTCCTTCAACAACAATATGTTTGCTAATGCTTCAACCGATGATTCATCTGCATTTTCAAACCTAACCAGCGGCTTTTCTCTGTTTTTTAACCACGTTAGTTGCCGCTTTGCAAAATTTCTGCTGTTCTGCTTAATTCTATCTATCGAATCTTTGAAAGAACAACGGCTTTCAATATAATTAAAGAACTCTGAATAACCAACAGATTTCAGCCCTGGTGAATCCGAATTAAATCCCGCCGCAAGAAGTCCTTGAAACTCTTCGAAAAGTCCACGTTCTACCATAGAATCGACACGGGAATTGATTTTATCATAGAGAGAAACACGGTCAGTTGTAAGTTCTATAGTTTTAATATCGAGTTGATTAACAGGCAAATGAGATGAAATACCATCGCGACCTATTTGAAGTGCTCGTATAATTCGATAGAGGTCATTGGGATGAAGTTCTTCGGCACGCGAAGGATTTTGAACGAATAAATCAGCGTAAAGAGTTCCTGCGCCATGGGCTTTCTCACGCTCGAGACAGGTTTTTCGAAAGGAAATATCAGGGGTTGTTGTAGAATCAAATCCCTGTCGAAGGGCTGTACAGTAAAAAAAGGTGCCACCGCAAATAATAGGAATTTTGCCACGTCCGAGGCAATCTCGAATCGCCGTGTCGGCATCCATAGCCCATCGACCTGCAGCGTACTCTTGTTCTGGGGAAATGATATCAATACAATGATGGCGTATGCGCCGAAGTTCTTCTTTATTTGGTTTGGCGGTTCCGATGTCAAGTCCGCGATATATTAGTCGAGAATCGCATGAAATAATTTCTCCATCGACTTTTTCTGCAAGTGACAGCGCAAATGTACTTTTGCCGATTCCGGTGGGGCCTAAGATAGCAGGAATTACAAAATTGTTCATTCATTTGCCGCTTTCACAATGTAGTAAATTGAGTGTAAAATAGTTTGTGTCCTCTGCGTAATTACTTCTTCGATAGAAAGAACCGCCATCGTACAGAGTACATTGTATTTTCTCATCTGTTTTGAGGAGGAAGTGTGGCGGATAAAAAAACAAGAATTCTCGCATCGATTGTGTTTGTTGCAATGGTTATAATGTCGCTTTTGCTAGCAATTAAAAAAAGTTTACTCGCAGAGTCTCACTCGATTAACCTAGGGAAAGGAATCACCGATGAACAACAATTCTCTGGTCTTAATCCGCTTGAACGGGAGATAGTTACTGCGTTTCAAGAACTATCAATTCCCGATAGTTCTGTGAAAAGTAGTTATTCCGAAAAAACAGAAACCCGTGAAATAAAAGTGGCAGTTCCCATGGGAAAACCTATGGAAGAGATTATCCAGTTAGTTCAAACTTCCGCATTGAAAACAAGTTATACCGTTGAAGATTCATACTATTCAACAAAAAATGATTCATCGCGAATTCATTTTACCAATCCGAAAGAGACAGAAAAATCGGTGGTACTTAAACTCTATCGCGCCGAGGAAGGCTTTTTCAATCAAAATTTAGATATCTTTTTAATTGTTTCCGGTATCGACACCGTTTCAGCTTCAACCCGACTGCGCTTTCTCACCTTTGAAGGAATAATTACTTATGAGGTTCCCGTGTGGTCAACTCAGTTGGATTCGGTCGCTACAGTGCTTGACAAAAGGGAAAACAGTGTCCAACGAGTACACTCTTCGCATCGATGATTCTCGTGAATCAATGGAAGCAAAAATTTCAGAAGTTATGCGTCGAGTACCCCACGTTTCGGGGATTTCCAATGAAGGTGGCGACCGATTCCTTGAAACGAGAGGAACAACAAATGATTTCTTGCATTCACTGAAAGAACATACCCTGCTTTTTGTTGATTATCGATCAACAAATACAGATCGCGTTCAACAGCAAGCAAAGCAAAATAAAGTGAGTTACTATCGCAATATAAAAGAGTTGCTAGGCGAAACAACAGCTGAATACACGCAGGAATTACGTCGTATATCACTTTCAGCTCGAAAAGAAGTTATCCTTCACGCCGAAGCGACCCCGCAACTTATTCAAGCTTTGGAAAAAAACAGTCAATATTTCGAAAATACCGGCGTTTCATTTAAAGGAATACCGGTTCTTTCTACTAAATAAGGAGAGAATATGCCTACACTTGGTGTAAACATCGATCATATCGCAACACTCCGCCAAGCTCGCGGCGGAGTTTTCCCTGAACCTGCTCACGGAGCATCGCTATCGGAAATTGCCGGGTGCCATGGGATAACAGCGCATCTTCGCGAAGATCGCCGCCACATGCAAGATCGCGACATCTATATGCTAAAACAGATGATTACGACTAACCTAAATCTTGAAATGGCCGTCACTGAAGAGATGATCAATATTGCCCTCAATGTTCGACCTTACATGTGCACACTTGTTCCAGAAAAACGGGAAGAGCGCACCACTGAAGGTGGACTAATTGTTCGTGGGCGGGAAAAAGAACTGGCAGAAATGATCAAGCCCCTTCTAGAAAACAATATCATTATCAGCTTTTTTATTGATCCAGATGTCAATGAAATCAAGGCTGTTGCACGGACAGGTGCTAGTTGGAGAAATTGCGTACAGCCACTATGTATGCTCACAAACTTGGATTGGTTGTAAATGCTGGCCACGGTCTTGATTATCACAACACGGCGGATATAGCGGCGATTGAACATATGAACGAGCTTAACATCGGTCATTCTATTATTTCCCGTTCAATCTTTGTTGGATTGGAACGAGCGGTAAAAGAGATGGTTGATATTATCGACAAGGCTGCAAATCAGGCAAAGATAGAGCGGATGATTTCAAAATAGCCTTTTTAATAGTTTCAAAATATAGGAAAGGCCGGTTTATACAAACCGGCCTTTCCTTGTAGTAACAGGTTATTTCATCCCGCCCTTATGATTGAACAACACGCTATTAGGAATTCTCTGACGACGGTTATAGCAGTCGAGAATATTGCGGAACAGATTCATATCAGGATCTGACCACGAGAAGTCAAGAATAAATCGATTGATACCAACTTCCATCATTTTGTCGATTCGATGGGTAAGCCCAAGCGGTTGGTCTGAAATTAGCGAGTCCATTTCATCGCGGTGAATCGATGTAAAAGCCTGGCGTTGATCATCTTCAACTTTGTGATGATCACGAATTACGGAATTCACACGCGAAGTGAACAGAGGGATGCGCATATAAACAGGGAACAGACCTGCGTCATTTCCTGCGCGCTTCAGGTTGAGAATGTCGTCTTCTGGAGAGTAGGTGAAGTGTTCTATTCCATTCTCCTTGAGCATTTTGTGGGTAAATCGGTTCATAGCCCACACCGGGTAATCAGCAAATAGAGTGTCTTTTGCAGTGAAAAGTTCTTTTTCGCCGAATTGACCGATCATCCAGTAATGATGTCCCTCTTTTTGCAAACGGACAATATTCTCTTTCCAAAAGGCGAGACGTGTTTCAGGTATAAATGTGGGAATTGCAAGAATTAACGAACCTGAAATTGATTTTAAGAGAGCGTCGTTAAATGTTATTTTGCCAACCATCTCTTCGGTCAAAGAGAGTATGAATTTAGCGTTTTTAGTGCCTTTAACGAGTTTTAGCCATTCTAGAGAATCAACACGAATGTAAAGGAACGGTGTTTTTCTTTCCACTTTTGGGAAATCTAGTTGCGCCATAACTCGGCCTGTTGCTACACCTTTTCCGCGTTTAAGAATGCGCGGTTCCACATTGACTTTTGTTTTTTTCCACTTTGAAATCATTGGGTTTTTGCGTGAAATAATAAAAAGCGAACCATCATTTTCAAAGCCAGTTCCATCGGTAACGGTGATTGTCACCATGTCATCACTTTCAAATACGGATTCTACTTTGGTGGCAACTCCTTCGTCGCCTTCGATGCTGTGGAATCGAACGCGGTCACCCTCTTCCGGAATTTCACCTTTTTTCGTTACGGTTATTTCATTCCCCATTTTCCCCATTACTTTGCCAGCAAAGAGTCCTGTTCCAGCCGGTGTACCCGCAGAAACAATACCCGTAGAATTGGCTCCATTGAGAAGGAAACTACACTTTGGTCGACCGAAGTCTTCGTCGAGACGCATTTTAGCTTCTTCCACAGAGATTTCTCCATCGAGAAATTTGCGATATGCCGAAGTCACATTGAATACATATTCTGAACTTCGCATACGTCCTTCAATTTTGAGTGACTTAATACCGATATTGCGATACTCATCGACAAAATCAATTGCCCAAAAATCACGTGGTGAGAAGTAGAATCCGCTTTTGGTTCCTTCCGTAGAGAATCGGCGTCGGCAAACCTGAGTACAATGACCACGGTTTCCTGACATTCCGCCCAGATAACTGGATGCAAGACAGTTTCCAGAAAGTGAATAACAGAGCGCTCCGTGAATAAACAGTTCGATTTCAAGATTTGTTTTGTTATTGATTTTCCGGATTTCCTGAAGAGTCAGTTCGCGGGAAGGAACAACGCGGGTAAATCCCATTTTTTTCATCGCTTCAAAACCAGCTGAGTTGTGAACTGCCATCTGAGTCGAAGCGTGCAGTTCGATGTTCGGATAGTATTGGCGAAGCATCGCTGCCATGCCCAAATCTTGAACAATAACCGCGTCTGGTTTCAACTGTTTCATTGCATTACAGCTTTCAACAAAGAGAGGCACTTCGCCATCTTTGATAAGTGTATTCATGGTTATGTACACTTTTTTTCCCAACTCTTGCGCATAGGGAATAAGGTGTGACATGGTTTGAGCGGTGAAATTTTTTTGACGCCCCCGGGCATTGAAATCATCAAATCCAAGATAAATTGCATCGGCGCCTGCATCAATAGCGGCGTGGAATGACTCTATTGAACCGGCAGGTGCGAGCAATTCGATTGTACTTTTCGACATTTTTATTCCTTTCAACCGATAGGTATCGGTCGTATTTATACATTCGTGGGAATATACATCAAAACGGTATAGTAATGAAGGTGAGAATCTTTTGAGAGGAAGTATAGAGTTCGAGTGCAAATGAATTGGAGAGTGGCGTTTGTGCAGGGTTATTTCTTTTGTGGACGAAGTTTTCGACCTTTCCATTCAGGGTGTATACAAATTAGAGCCGGCAGTACGATTAGTGATTCTATTGCGAGTTGTATAACAAATAGTGGGAAATCAACGCCTTGGCAAATGATGCCAATACGATTAAATTGTCGAAGAAAGAGAATCCATGTTGCAATAACACCGGATAAAACCACCGTTACCAAAACATTCGAAGCACTGCCAAAAAGAACTATTACAAATGCAACCGATTCAGAAAGCAAGAGAAGTCCAATGAGAGCAATGGGTAATGATTCAGTTGCACCTCCGCGAATCCATCGAATCATTTGATGGATAAACACTTTTGGTGAATCGACGCCATGGGTTCGTGCGAGAGGAAAAAATGGCTCAATAGGTTGTGGTACGATTCCTCGGTTTTTTACCATAGAAAGTAGTTTTTTGTCTTCAACTAAGGTGAATCCTATTCCTGCTTGGCCACCGATCTCGGTGTAAAGAGATTTTGAAATAGCCATATTATTACCCATACACGAGGTGTCAAGGCCTGATTTTGCAAAGAGATGAGCAACCGCAAAAAGATATTCAAGTTGAAGAAATTGTTGTCCGCGAAACGGTACTGGCCGTTCGGAAATTGCAGTCCTTCCGAAGAGAAACGGCGCCTCTGTAGCTGAATAGTTGTCAACGAATGATTGTAACCAATAGGTATCGAACTCCATATCAGCATCGGTGAATACGATTAAATCGTAGGACGATTGAACAACTCCCAAGTCAAGTGCCTGTTGTTTTGAAGACAAAGGAACTGTTGATTCGTACTTATTGTTTAGAATGCGAAGTGAGTTGTTGACGAAAAGGTGTTGAAAAGAGTTGATTATCGATGAATAATCATCAGTTGAATGATCGTTTAGTAGTATAATTTCAAAAGGAGTAGATACAATCTGAGATGCGAGAGTCGAGAGAAGAGTTGGAAGATTTTTCGCTTCATTTCGAAAGGGAATTACTACTGATATACCGGAAATTTTTGTATTGTCCGTG
>JAIFMU010000141.1 GCA_020048285.1 bacterium
TTTCCCTGCACGCTAAGTATTGAATAGTTCTAAACAGTGCTCTCCTGTGTACTTTCAGGAGGGCATTTTGTATTTTCGGAAATCGCGAATCCGAATACTCTTGAAGGATGTTTCTAGGATCTTCCCGCAGTGCAAACCTCTGTGGGCTGAAAAGATTCTTTGTTTCGGAAATCGCGAATCCGGAATATCGGTCTGTTCGTTTAAATCAATTAGCCAATCTTAATCAATCTTAAAAAGGTTACTGTTATGAAACAAAGTGGTTCTACATCTCCTGTAACAGCAGAAATGCTCAGGAAAAGAGTCCGCCCAGGCGAATTTGTCGTGGAAAAGACGATAATGGGAGTGGCACTTATGTCGATTCTCTTTATCGTACTCATCTGTACATTTGTCTTCCGCGAATCCCGCGGGGTGTTTAAAAAAGATGAAGCGGCAATCTCACAAAATGCCCACACAGGCAATGATGCAGGTGCTTCGGAAACATACGGCGATGCTGGTGTTTCGGAAACATACGGCGACGTTGGAGCTTCGGAAACGTACGGCGATGCTGGTGCTTCGGAAACATACGGCGAACCAGCTTCGGCTCCCGGGGAGATGAGTTCCATGGACTCAGCGGCAGCAATGATTTCTGCTTCCGAACACAACGACAACCAAGAAAGTGCTTTCAAATCTCTCTTTGGGATGGAATGGATGCCCATTTCTTCGAATCAGCGCTATGGTTTGCTTCCACTTTTCATTGGGTCGCTGAAAATCGCACTTATTGCGATTTTGTTTGGTGCGCCAATTGCCATTGGAGCTGCCCTCTACACCTCAACATTTGCGGGTAAACGCGCCAAAGAACTTCTCAAACCGGCTATTGAACTTCTCGCCGGATTCCCTTCGGTTGTGATTGGATTTTTCAGTCTCATGGTTGTGGCAACGGTGATGCAATCCATTTTTCAATGGCCATTTCGACTCAATGCAGTCGTCGGTGGGATCGCTATGTCTTTGGCGATTATTCCCGTTATTTATACCATTTCTGAAGATGCTCTCGTATCGGTTCCAAAGTCAATTTCACAAGCGGCATTGGCACTGGGAGCTACAAAATGGGAAACAGCGCTGACCGTTGTTCTTCCTGCGGCTGTTCCGGGAATTTTTGCGGCGATCCTTCTCGGGATTGGTCGAGCAATCGGTGAAACGATGATTGCACTCATGGCAACGGGGAACGCAGCTATTGTCTCGATGATTCCTTGGGAACCGGTGAGATCTATGGCTGCTGCGATCGGAGCGGAAATGGCCGAAGTCGTTGTGGGTGACATGCACTATTCTGTACTTTTCCTACTCGGCGTGTTGCTTTTTGCAGTGAGCTTTGTTCTAAACTTGATTGTTGAATTTTTCGTTCGCGGCTACCTTATGCGCCGCTTTAAGGGGATCTAATGCTGACCTTAAAAAAGAAAATCCTTGGCGTTGCTGTTCCCGGCCTTTCTGGAGCGGCGGCATTTTTTTCAGTGGCTTCGGTCTTTATTATTCTCGGAATAATCTTCATCGGTGGAATTGGAAATATTTCGTGGGAGTTTGTTTCTCAGGCTCCACGTGAAGGTATGACTGAGGGCGGAATTTTCCCCGCTATCGTCGGTACGTTCTGGCGCGTACTGCTCATGTCGTTAGTGGGCGTTCCCATTGGAACAATCACGGCGATCTGGATGTGTGAATACGCTCCTCAGAACTCCCCTATCACCCGAATCGTTCGCTTTGCGGTGAACACTCTCGCCGGAATTCCCGCGATCGTATTTGGATTGTTCGGACTTGGCTTTTTCATTCAGTTTTGCGGCGTGGAAATGGACAAAATGTTTGCTCCAGAAGGCGTAATTCAGTGGGCTCAGCCAAATATTCTGTGGGCTTCACTTACCATGTCGATTTTGACACTTCCCGTTGTTATTGTTTCTGTGGAAGAAGCGATTCGCAATGTTCCGCAGGAGCTGCGCGAAGGAAGCTATGCACTCGGAGCAACTCGACTTGAAACAGTTCTTCGCGTTGTTCTTCCCAATGCGGTTACAGGTATTCTCACCGGGGCTATCCTTGCGGTTTCTCGCGGAGCTGGCGAAGTTGCGCCGATTCTCTTTACCGGAGCGGCCTATTTCCTTCCACACCTTCCCGAAGGATTGACCGATCAGTTTATGGATCTTGGGTACCACATTTATATCATGACTACCCAGTCTGCCGATGTGGATGGAACCAAGGGTGTCTTGTTTGCCACTACGCTGGTTCTTTTGACGCTTACTTTTGCTCTGAACCTCGCGGCAATCACCCTGAGATACCATCTACGTAAACGAATGATTCAGGCATAAGGAGAAGATCGATGAACAACGAATCAGCAAAAATAGAAACTCGTGATCTGAACCTTTTCTACGGCACAACACAGGCTCTTAAGTCCGTGTCACTCTCTGTTCAGGAACGGGAAGTGACCGCGCTTATCGGCCCTTCAGGCTGTGGCAAATCTACTTGGCTTCGCTGCCTGAACAGAATGAACGAAATGATTCCCGGTGTTTCCATTAACGGCGGAGTTCTTCTCGATGGCGTGGACATCTATGGCAAATCTGTTGATGCTGTAGAAGTTCGCAAAAGAATCGGAATGATTTTCCAGAAAAGCAATCCGTTCCCTCAGTCGATCTTCGAAAATATCGCCTACGGAATGCGCCTTCAGGGAATCAACAAACACGCCGATCTCCATGTGATTGTCGAACGCAGTCTTCGTCGAGCGGCTCTATGGGATGAAGTAAAAGATGTTCTGAAAAAAAGTGCGCTCGCACTTTCTGGCGGACAACAACAGAGACTCTGTATTGCTCGAGCGCTTGCGGTGGAACCTTCGGTACTGTTGATGGATGAACCGGCATCGGCACTCGATCCGCTGTCAACATCTAAAATCGAAGATCTGATCTGTGAACTCAAAGAGTCCTGCACGATTGTTATTGTGACTCACAATATGCAACAAGCGGCGCGTGTCTCGGACAAAACAGCATTTTTCTTCGAAGGCGAACTCATTGAGTTCGGCGCAACAGATATTCTGTTTACCGCGCCAACCAAGAGAAAAACTGAAGATTATATCACTGGTCGATTTGGATAAAAGGTCGTAAAACAAATTCATTATTTCGATAGGAGAAATCAATGGAATCGTATCTTGAAACACGATATGAAACGATAAAAAGTTCTGTTCACGGCATGGCTGACAAAGTAGTTGAAGCCGTTCTTGCCGCAGAAAAATCATTCGAAACGCGCGATGTAGTAGCGGCTCAGGGTGTTGTTGACTCCGATGTGGTGATCAACGAAACCGAACGGCGCCTCGACAAAGAGCTGTTCGCATTTGAAGCGCTCACAGCGCCTCACGCTTCAGATCTTCGTTTTATTGTCGCCTCCGTTCGCATTGTGAAAGATCTTGAACGGATCGGTGACCATGCAGTTAATATTGCAGAGATGGCCATTCGCGCCAATGAGATTGACAGCGACAAAAAGTCGATCACGCCACTGACGGCGCAAATTGCCAAAGCGGCCACGTCAATGTTTACCCAAGCGGTTGCTGCATTCCACAATAATGACTACGATGCGGCTATGGCGGTTCTTGTACTGGACTCTCATGTGGATGCACTCTGCATTCAGATTGAAAAAGAGATCATCGCCAAAGTTTCTGGCGCGCCGGAAGCAGCCGAAGCACTTCTTATTACTCTCCTCGCTGGACGAGAATGGGAAAGAATCGCCGATCTGGCCACCAATATCGCTGAAGAGATTGTTTTTATTCTCAAATCGTGGGATATTAAACACAACCACTACGAGAATCCTGAAGAGTTCGCATAGATCGATTATCCAATAGTACTCTCCAGCAGAGTTCCCCAACGAAAAAGCAGAATTCTCATTCTGCTTTTTTTTGTGTGTCCTATCAACTCAAACGGCCCGGACATTTTTTTGGCGAGCTCATTTTAAACTCAAATTGGCTGGGAAATTTTTTGGCGGGCTCATTTTAAACTCAAATGGGCAGGGAAATTTTTTGGCGGACTCATTTTAATTCAAAATGGCCACGACAATTTTTTGGCGGAATCATTTTAAACTCAAATGGGCAGGGAAATTTTTTGGCGGACTCATTTTAAACTCAAATGGACTGGACTATTATTGCTCTCGTGACCTGCCTCTAGCTGTTCGCCCACTCCGGTGAGGCTTCCACTCGTTCAGCAAAATAGAGGAGATGCTTACTCGCATCTCCTTTTTTTATTGAACCCAAACCACTGGCATTTCAAAACACCGTTCTTTTTCGTTGCACAAATTAGAACTGGAAATAGATAAACGGCTGCGGGCCCGCTGAAGCGGTGGCGTAAACAATCCAGTAGGTAAAGGCGAGCAATATCGCTTTGATCACGAGCGGAATGCGATTGAACACCGATCGCACAGCGCGGTTCACTGCGGTCGGGGTGAAATGCCAGAGAAATCCGATTGCCAACAGAATAAAGACGCCACTATATCCCTGAACGATCGCCCACCACTGGGTCGGTTCGAAGGTAATCGCACCAATATTCTGCACAATGTCAAAGGCAGTGGCAAAATCTTTCGCCCGGAAAAAGAGCCAACAGAACACGACAAAATGGAAGGTCAGTGCCACCTGGATGATCCGCACAAGGAAGTTTTTCGGAAGGGCAATGAAGTTTTTTGTGTACCTTTCAAAGGCGAGCGCACCGCCGTGCATCACACCCCAAAACACGAATTTCCACGAAGCACCGTGCCACAATCCACCGAGAACCATGGTTAAAAAGAGATTGATGTAGGTGCGAATTTTCCCTTTTCGATTTCCCCCCAGCGTGATATAGAGATAATCTCGCAACCAGCTTGAAAGAGAAATGTGCCAGCGCCGCCAAAATTCCGTGACAGAACGAGATTTGTAGGGCGAATCGAAGTTTGGCGGTAGGAGGAAACCCATGAGGATCGCAAGACCTATCGCCATATCGGAGTAACCGGAAAAATCGCAGTAGATCTGAATGGCATATCCGTAGGCAGCCATGAGATTTTCAAAGGCGCTGTAAAGATTTGGTGAATCAAAGACGCGATCCACAAAGTTCGTCGAGATATAATCAGAAATGACCGCTTTCTTGAGTAGCCCCGTAATTATCAATGAAAAGGCCGCACTGATTTCAAGTTTTGTCAGTTTTGGTTTGGTATACATCTGCGGAATAAAATCGCTCGCTCGAACAATCGGCCCCGCTACAAGTTGTGGGAAAAAGGAGACAAAGAACAGGAAATCCATAAAGCTTTTTGCCGGATCTAACTGGCGCCGATAGACGTCGATCGTATAGCTCAAGGTCTGGAACGTGTAGAACGAAATTCCCACAGGGAGGATTATATCACCGACACTAAAATTCTTTCCAAAGAGGATATTAACGTTATCTACAATGAAATAGGTGTACTTAAAGTACGCCAAAAGACCGAGGTTAATAACAAGGCTCGTTCCCATGTAGAACTTGCGCACCCCTTGCCGCTCTTCCTTGTGAATCTGGTTCGCGAGGAAATAATCGACCACAGAGGAGAATATCAGCAGGAGAAAAAATATCCCACTCGATTTGTAGTAGAAAAAGAGCGAAAATGCCACCACGTACATGATACGAAACCGGTGTGTGTTGGCGGTCAATATATAGATGAGATAAAAGAGAAGGAACATCCCTAGAAAGAGGGCGCTATTAAACAACAGCGGATTGTTCTGCTGATAAGTCAACCACCCGAAAACCTGTTCAGTGGAGACTAATCCCACATTCTGTTCGTACCATTTTGCAATTACGGAAAAATCTATCACTCTGTTTTCTCTGCCCGATAATGTTGATATGCGTCTAATAATGCGTCTACAAAGAGCGTTCCCTGCTTTTCATATCCAGCTTTTGAGTAGTGAATCCGATCCGCGCCGATAAGTCCCCCTTCGGCGTTGGCACGAATTCCCGGGAATCCACCAACCGCTTCGAAAAGATCCCAAAATGCATACCCTTTTGCAAATGCCATGCGGTTCATTTCGTAGGCGTACTCTTCGACATAGCGGTTGGGATATTTTTTCTGGAACAGCGACGGTGGCGGTGTGACCAAAAGTATTGGCGCGGAAGGCACCTTTTCAGAAATTCGGGCGATCATCTGCGCGAGCTGTTGTGCATAGAGCGATGACTCTAATCGACCAAATCCCTCGTTCGTTCCTAGAGAAATGACAATCAGATCAGGCGAAAGCACGGGCAACTGCTGGAAAAAGAGCGGAAATCGCAAGTAGTCAGAACTCTTGGCACCATTTACGCCCACCGCGTGATAGAGTACCCCAGCAGAACGATTCTCTAGGATGATACCGTTGAGAATCGGATAGGAGTTTCCCGGAACCGTAGTGAGAGTGATTTTTTGCAGTGGCGTTTCACTTCGATAGATTCGGTAGGTCAGCGAATCTTCAGTGGTCAAGGGAATCGGTTCATAGTGAGTCGTCACGCTCTTTTCCACGTGATTCACGGGGATTCTCAACCGCTTGCCCGGATTGATCACACTGGACGATGTTCCGTTAGCCTGCTTGAGTTTTGCCACAGTAACACCATATTTTGAAGCAATCTCTGACAGAGTCTCCCCTTTTTTCACCTGGTGAACCACCGATACCGGTTTGCTCTGTTCCTTTTTGACCATGCGCGATTCGCGTGAAACGGTAATCATATTTCTATTGTGCGGTGTGAGAATTTTCACCGTGGTGAATGCGTTGAATCCGTCGCGCAGTTTGAGTTCAATACTCGGTTGCGAACTATTTGCCTTTATCACATATCCCGCAACTCCCACCGGTTCTGAAGATTCCATACTCAGAACACGCACTCGCTCCCACGCAGAAGCCGATGACGAGACCACATCCCACGCGCCATTGGCTTTTGCCAGCGAATGAGGAAATACTAGTCCACGGCCAGCATTACCAAACTCTTTTTGAAGGAGGCGACGAATTTGCGCGGTAAAGAGATCTGCTTGTATGTGAGAATCGCCGATGTGGACAATATTCACTTTGCCCGCTCCGGCGCGAGCGGAATCGAGCTTTGCAAAAAATGGAACCAAAATCGAATCATTAGCGATCGGAAAGGGCACAGAACGACGCGACTGTTCAAAAGTGGAAGGACTGTCGAGGTTTTGTCCCTGAATTATTAAAAATGTACCCAACAGGGCAATGACTCGAAGTTTATGTCGAAACATCACTTCCCTTTCGTTGAAGGTGAATCGGGCAGAGAAACGGTTACAGGTTCATACCCTGTATTCGTTGCAGTAGATTTGTACTGTGTATATCCAGACTGAATAAAATCGTGAATCATATTTGCGACCTTACGGGCGCCTCGGAAATTAAAGTGCGTGTAATCTTTCCCCGCCAACGATGGCGTCTGTTCCACCCAGGACACCATGGAATTTTCGCCACCCATTGCGCTGTAGAGGTCGTAAAACGCGACGCCATTTGAAATAGAATAACTACGCTGAGCATCCCGAAGAGGAATCACGGCGGTGTCTGTTTTCATTTCTAAATCGTATTTGGACGATTTATCCGCGGTAGAAATTACGAGAATTGCCGCATCGGGAAAACAAGCGCGCAAATTTTTGATCGACTTTGTCATTCCTCGTTCATACCAGCCATATTTCGTTCCATTGTAGCCGATAACATTCGTTCCAAAGTGAAGAATAATCAAATCATATCCCAATTGACTTTGAAACTGATTCATCACAGCCACATCCAATTTTGCCAAAGGAAGACCAGAGTTTCCTCGAGCCGAAAAGTTGTCCACGTGGACACCTTTTCCATCATCAAAATTAAAACCGTAAAGTGGAACAGATTCAGCAGAACGGAATCGACCAAAAAATTCTTTGGTTCCGGTAGCCGAAAGTTGTACGGTATTGAGTATTTCAGTTGCGGGAAGGGGATGTATCACCGTGTCACTGCCTGAAATGATTTCCAGTTCTGCAGAACCGTTAGTTGAATTTCCGTAGAACAGGGTCGGTTCGTGAAGAAAGGCGTTGCGCGCACTTCGACCAGCCTTGAAGTTCACCCAACAACTGCCCGAGTTATCTTCCGCGAGAAAATAGGCTCCGCTCACGCCAAAAGGTGTAGCGGGATTTTTCGAGGTTACGAAAGAGATCTTTTCCCACTTTTTAGAGTGAGTGTGCCATACCGAACTTCTCCCTGAGGAAGATTCCGAACTGATTGGCACAAAGCCAACGCCATTGCCACCGTAGCGATCCTGGACGATTGTCCGAAAATCTTGAACAATCATATCTCCATCGGTTTGCGAATCGCCAAAGTAAGCAATGCGTACAGTCCCTGTTCCTGTGGATTCTAATTGTTTAAGTTTTTCATAAAAAGGTATTAAATAGTGAAGTCCTGTGTACTGACTCATTTTTTCAGCAGGAAACGCAATGCCATCGCTATTGCCAGCAAAATGGATTAAACTATCCGCGCCAACTGTTCCGGGAAGCAATGCGGTCGAATCAGTGGTAACAGAGTCCGCTTCGGCGGAATCGCCTATCGCTTCCAGCAGAAGACTGTCGGTCGTGATATTAGCACCGCGAGCCATGGCATCGGGGAATATTTTTTTGGGAAGGATCGATTTGAAAAGGATAAAGCAAAGTGCCGAAATCAGCAAGGCAAATAAGGATTCATAAAAAGGTCGTTTAATCACACTCACCGGGCGTCTCAATCATTGTTTCAGAGCTGAATAGATATGGTTGCATGGCATGCGCATAGACAATTCTGTATTATGAACGCGCGAGCGTGCGGAAAATATACTGTGGCAGGGATTTCCCACGGGTGTTTTTCATTATGATAAAGAATGAAATTGACGGAAGGCTAAATGAGAGGTAGAAAAAAGCACTGAACCATTTCTGATCCAGTGCTCATTATAAACTATTAAATCTTTTCTATTTTAACTTTTGCAACACCAGCTCGAGTCAACCCGATCTGATCCGCTGCACCTTTGGAAAGATCCAATTCGCGATTGTGGCTATATGGTCCTCGGTCTGTCACCGTCACGACGACACTTTTGCCAGTTCTCTTATTGGTAACTCTTAATTTGGTACCAAAAGGAAGTTTCCGGTGAGCAGCTGTTTTACCATTGCTGTCAAACGTTGTTCCACTGGCGGTTTTCCTGCCGTGAAACTGTTCACCATACCAACTTGCTTTTCCAATCCATAGTCGTTTGTTTTTCTTGACTGCAACGTGTACCTTTTCAGATTCGCCATCGAGTCGAAGAACGTATCGCCCTTTCATCAACGCATCTCTTTCGAATTCACGCTCTGAAAACACACTAAGCGTATCATTTTCAAAGAGTGGTTCTGATTCATCCCATTCTGAAAAGAAATAGGGAGATTCTGCGTTATAAAGTTCAAATTCTTTGGAATCAGCCAACTGTGAACTAATCACATTGCACGTTCCATACGTTATAATACCTGTTAGGCTTGTAATACTGCAGATTAAAATCCACATCAACATTCGTTTTGACAAATAAACCTCTTTCCTTTTTAGGGGCGAATTGTTTACCCGAACCGTTATTTGTCTAGTGTTTTTCTTTCATAAAAAATCGTGCCGCACATTGATAAGATAGTTATCGGAACTCTTTCGCGCCACCTTCGGAAGGCAAGAAAATGTTTGAGATTCCCCTAACACTCAGCTGTTTATTTATATAGACGACCAAAAAAAATGCTTTTTTTTTGCTTTTTTGCCCCATTTTGCCGGTTTTTTGACATTTCGAAACAAATTATCGGTCTTAAACGGTACCGATTTCGGACCTCTTCAATGAGCCTTTTTAGAGGAATTTCACTCGGGCTTTTCATACGTTAAAAAACAAAAAAGCCACTTTGAAATTTCAATGTAGCTTTTTAGGATTTTACGACAGTGGAATATAGGTATTACATCAAATCGTATTCCCGATATTCCAGAGTAGTGAATAGAGTACAAGAAGTACACCAATCACCGTGATTGACGCGGTGATAATCCGATCGTTTTTGTGATTCGAACGTTCCATACAAACCTCCATTGTTGTTCTTGTATGCATTTCTGATTCTATGGATTACTCACTCGTATCGCCTAGCACCGTCGAATGAGCCCCACCATTTTCCCCGCAATAGAGAAATGCGAATGTTCATCCACGATTATATCGCGAAGTCGTTCATTTTCAGGGCGAAGAATCACATGATCACCTTTGTTGTAATAGGTTTTCAAGGTGGTGTCACCATTGATCAACGCAACAATTTTATCGCCGTCACGGGCAATATTTTGCTTGCGAACAATGACAAAATCGCCATTGTGAATTCCCGCTTCGATCATCGAATCGCCGGCCACACGAAACGTAAACAGATCATCCCCGCCGAACAGTTCCGCATCGACAGCGATTTCGTTTTCAATGTTCTCTTCCGCAGTGATCGGCGTGCCCGCAGCGACAGAACCAATTATTGGAAGCCGGCGGACAGCAATTTCTCGCGTACGTGAAGATTCAACCTGAACTGCCACCGGCGACACGGGGAATATCCCTCGAGCGATACCGCGACGCAGTTCAACCCACCCTTTCTTTTCTATCAAGCGAAGATGTTCCTGCACAGAATTAGGACTCTTGAACTCCAATCCATCGGCAATTTCGCGCACCGTAGGAGGCATACCTTCGCGTTGGAAATAGTTCGCGATAAAGTCAAATACGAGCTGTTGCCGTTCGGTTAATTTTTTCATGCTGACACTCGATTAAACAGGCGTCCCGACTTTGCGGCAAAAAACAGTTGCGGTTTGTTGGTTTTGATTGTCTCCGCGGTTGATACTTCCCAGGTTCTTCCTGAAACAGCAACCATCATCGTTTCAGTACCTGTTTCGTGAATAACCGGTGTATCAATATAAAAATCAAAGAACAACGCATTTTTCGCATCTTTGTTTACTGAATCAGTCATATAATCCTCCATTTATTGTTTTCTTAACAGAAATATACTGTACAGAATAACAGGGTGGCAATTATTTATTTTCACTTTTCAAATCGAGATATAAAAATTTACCATAAGTTTATAGCATAATTACAATTGGATATATTTCCATCATATTTTTACACATCAAAAAACACTGTACAAATACCTTTGTGCGCGATACAATGAATTCTTACATTTCTCAAGGAGAGTCTATGTCTATTGAATCGTTTAAAACGGCGATAGCTCGTCTTGCGAATCCCGCTTCCGCAGAAGCGAAATCTCGCTATTTTCGTACCGGCGCTGGTGAATATGGCGAAGGAGATCGTTTTATTGGCGTTACCGTGCCACAGGTTCGAGTTTTGGTCAAGCAATTCTGGCACAAACTTACGGTGGCAGAGTGCGAATTGATCCTCTGCACGGGCTGTCACGAAGAACGCCTATTCGCACTGTTGGTAATGGTCAAGCAGTTTGAAAAAGGCACCGCAGAAAAGCTCGCAGAACTTTTTACCAGCTATCTCAAACACCGTCGCTACGTCAATAACTGGGATTTGGTCGATAGTTCCGCGTTCCAGATTGTCGGCGCCTATCTTCGCGACCACCCTTCTGACCTTTTGGACCAACTGGCACAATCGCAATCGTTATGGGATCGCCGGATCTCTATCATCGCCACCTTTGCTTATATAAAGAAGGGGGAAACAGAACCTTCCCTGCGAATTGCAGCGCTGTTGCTCAATGACAAAGAAGATTTAATTCACAAAGCGGTGGGGTGGTTGATTCGCGAAGTTGAACTCATCGATTCTGTTGAAGCGCGAACATTTCTCAAAAGCAGATACACCACAATGCCGCGAACCATGCTTCGCTACGCCATCGAAAAATTTCCCGAAGCAGAACGACTCGCGTGGCTGAAAGGGACCATAGGATCAACAGAAAAGAGCTGATTTGCCGCAATAATTGATGAAAAAGGTGCGATCATTCACCGTGCACTCTTTCCCTCGATCATTTCAGATGATATTTTCACGGTCACTTCTACCCCAGAGAACCTAGATGTCTAAATACGAAATAAACTGTGTGAAATGTCGTAACTACTATGTAACCTGGGAGCCCAAAACTCCTCACGGTTGCCGCGCCTTCGGATTTAAATCAAAATTCTACCCTTCAAGCATTGTCTACCGCACCACCGGAACTCCCTGCGAAGCATTTTCCCGCAAACCGGGGCTACGGTAATCTCTTTCTCCTACGTCAAACAAGGCGCGCCCAAAGTTAAACGATTCATGCCTCACTATTGAATACGGATTTTCTTTCCTCTTTTGGTTTGCCATATCAATTATTGCCTTTCACCTGCAGGCTGAACACTGTTTTGATGATAGCTGCGAAATAATTGCTCCGTTGTTTCTGGGCACCCTCCGGTGTGAAATTGATATACTTGTAGTGGCGATCCGCGATCGCCGTATTTTAGTAGCGATCCGCGATCGCCGTATTTCTTGTACATGTGAGGCGACTGCGAGTCGCCGCCACAACACATTTCCCGTGTAAAGGGAGATCAATTTCTCACCACATCTATATCTGATCTGCGATTTCACCTCCCCTCACTCTCCCAAACAAAAACGCCGCGGCTCAATATCTGCAACATTTTTCACTCCCCCGAATTGGCACTGATTAATTTTATCCTAACCGTAAATCGCGACGTATTACGGTCATTACTACTATCTAAAGGAGTCTCTCATGAGAACTGTTACGCCGGAAAATGCCGCCGCACTCATCAACACCACCGAACCGCTCAACCACAAAAAGCCCGTGGATCACCTCATCTCCGAACTGCGGCAGATTGCCACGGCACTTGCCACCGAATCGCCACGATTTGTTGCCAAAGGGCTCACGGATAAATTCTGCAATTCCGCTCCCGTCATCGCCGACATTCTCGAACAGAAACAAGCCCTCTGGGTCGATTCGCGCGGCGGCACGCCGGAAGTGAAAAAAGAGTTCAAAATCCAGTACCCCGAAATGGTGGCACTGCGCGATGATTTCGCCGATACCCTCGAAATGGCGCTCTTCGATATCCCCGAAGCGATGAAAACAATCGAAGCGGTGCTCGAAGGCGAAGGCCCCGAAGATACGGTGGTTGATATTTCAACGCTGGTGGTGGTGGCCCAAAAGTATCCGGAGCAGGTTACAGCCGCGGGCGTTTCCGAAGATCGCGTGCAGGAAATTGCTCTTCAGGGAAAAGAGTTTTCTTCACTCTACGCCAAGACTCTTGCTCTTCCCGGAGGATCGCTCCCCGCCAAGACCGCTCGCGACAAAGCCCGCACCTTTGGCGAAGCGTATGTGGCGCTGGTTCGCTATTTCCGCGACCGCATCTATACGAGTGAACGCAATCGTGCGCAGAAGCTCCAAGCGCGAAGAAAAAAAGAGGCTGAGGCAGAATCTCTTAAAAACGTGGATGAAATCTAAAGAAGTCGGGGCGAATAGGAGCATTCGCCCTTTCTGATTTTGCCTATGCGCAAATGGTTCATAGGGTATGCGCAAACGGTTCATAGGGTATGCGCACGATGTTCCCCCGTATGCGCAAAGGGTTCATGGGGTATGCGCACGATGTTTCCCTGTATGCGCAAACGGTTCATGGGGAATGCGCACGATGTTTCCCCGTATGCGCAAAGGGTTCATGGGGTATGCGCACGATGTTTCCCCGTATGCGCAAAGGGTTCCCGTGTCAGCGCAAAGAATTGCGAAAGTGGTTCGCCGGAATGTTGATAGCGAAAACACTCTTTTTAGGGTGAGTAGTGCGCGAAACGGACGGTTTGATAGCGAAAAGATGTA